>JAYMNP010000001.1:2222000-2561500 GCA_036941025.1 Lachnospiraceae bacterium JLR.KK002 | reverse complement strand
AGACAGGTATGCGGAAGATGTGATTTTAAAATGGCTGAAAGTCTTTGTCAGAAGATTTTTCTCCCAGCAGTTCAAACGTTCCTGTCTGCCCGACGGGCCGAAAGTGGGAACGGTGGCAGTTTCTCCCCGCGGTGACCTGCGGATGCCCAGCGACGCCAGCAGCGCCCTCTGGCTGGCGGAAATCGAGGCCCTGGAATCTGAACAGTGTTTATAATCTTTTTATAAAATCTTTCTGTTTTATTCATTGCAATTGCCGGTGGAAGGTTTAGAATATATTTTATAGTTCAGCCATCAGCGGCATTATGAGCGAATCATGCTGGCATGGACGAGCTCGTAATGGTGCTGATGAGCGGAGCGCCCCTTAAGCCTCAGACAGGGAGCTGCGTTAGCAGCGGCGTCTGCCTGGCAGGCGGTCTGTGGCCAGTCAGTGGGGCGCGGGCTGAACTGTTACCGAACCTGACATTTTCTGAATCTTATGGAAAGGACAGTATGTTTGGATATATTATTGTAAACAAACCGGAAATGAAATTTAAGGAATTTGATTTGTACCAGTCCTATTACTGCGGCCTGTGCAGGATTCTTAAAGAACAGTCCGGCAGGCGGGGCCAGCTTACTTTAAGCTACGATATGACCTTTCTGGTGCTGCTGCTTACCAGCCTGTACGAGCCTGAGACACAGGTAAGCTGCCGGAAATGTGCGGTCCACCCTTTTGAAAAACATCCCGCCAGAGTGAATCAGTTTACCCGGTACGGAGCAGATATGAATCTTCTGCTGTCTTATTATAAATGCCTGGATGACTGGGAAGACGAACATAAGGTGAGCAGGAAAATGATGGCCTTTTCCCTGAAAAAGAAGTGCAAAAGGATTGGGGAAATGTATCCGGAGAAGGCTTCTGTATTTCAGGACAGCCTGGAACAGCTTCGTCGGTGCGAGAAGGAAAACAGCAGGAATCCGGATGAAGTGTCAGGATATTTCGGCAGGATTATGGAAGAAGTGTTTGTCTGGCGCAAAGATGAATGGGAGGCAGATTTGCGGCGGATGGGTTTTTTTCTGGGAAAATTTATTTACCTGATGGACGCTTATGAAGATGTGGAGAAAGACAGAAAGACCGGGAACTATAATCTGTTTTTGCAGGAGTTGGAGACGGAAGGATTTGAACGGAGGGCGGAAGCCGTTTTAAGTATGATGATGGCGGAATGCTCCAGGGCATTTGAGCGTCTTCCCATTGTAGAGAATACGGAAATTTTGAGAAATATTTTATATTCCGGCGTCTGGTGTCGGTACGAATATGTGAAGAAGAACAGGGAGAGGAAGGTAACAGATGTATGATCCATATGCGGTGCTTGGGCTGAACCGGAATGCCACCGATGAAGAAATCAAAAAGGCATACCGTTCTCTGAGCAGGAAATATCATCCCGATGCCAATGTGAACAATCCCGATAAGGAACAGGCAGAAGAGAAGTTTAAGGAAATACAGCAGGCTTATCAGCAGATTATACAGGAAAAGGAACGGGGAACAGCAGGCGGCTACGGTCAGGGAAATCCTGGTGGACAGGGTCAGGGCAGCTACTGGGATTTTGGAGATTTTTTCGGCGGTTTCGGTGGCTTTGGCGGTTTCGGCGGTTTCGGCGGTTCTCAGGGACAGAGCAGAACAGCAGGCGGCAGTGAAGAAAGCACATATCAGCAGGCGGCCTCTAACTATATCCGCAGCGGCCATTACAGAGAGGCTCTGAATGTGCTGAACAGTATGAAGGACAGGGACGCCTGCTGGTATTATCTCAGTGCCATTGCCAATTCCGGCACAGGAAATAATGTGGCTGCTCTGGAGGCGGCCCGGCAGGCTGCAGCCATGGAGCCTGGAAATCAGGAATACCAGCAGTTGTACGGGCAGCTTCAGAATGGAGGAAGCTGGTACTATGACAGGCGGCAGAGTTACGGAAATCCCATTGTGGGAAGCGGGGATTTCTGCATGAAGCTATGTCTGGCAAATCTGGCATGTAATTTCTGCTGCGGCGGAGGCGGTCTTTGCTGCGGCGGAGTACCCTGGTGTTAAGGAAGGTGGAAGGACATGGATTATATGGTGGTTTATTCCAGTAAGACCGGTAATACGAAAAAAATAGCCACGGAAATTTTCAGTGCACTTCCGGGAATGTCCAAAGATATGCAGAGTATGGAGGAATACAGAGGAAAGGATGCGGAGATATTTTTCATTGGATTCTGGGTAAACCGGGGAACCTGCGATATCTCCGTTATTGACATGCTGTCTGAGCTTCACGGGAAAAAAGTTGCATTGTTCGGCACCTGCGGCATGGGCAGAGAGACGGCCTATTTTAAGACCATAGAGCAGAAAGTAAATGTCTGGATTCCCGATGACTGCGAATATCTTGGAACCTTTCTCTGTCAGGGGAAAATGCCCATGCAGGTGCGGGAGAATTACGAGATTCCCATGGAAGACCCGGAACAGGAAATCCGGAGGAAGAAAATGCTCCGGAATTTTGACGAAGGGCTGTTTCACCCCAATGAGGAAGATTTAAAGCAGGCCAGGGAATTTGTGGAACAGGTGCTGAGGAAGTGTTGTTGAGAGAAAGGCATGTGACAGTTCAGCTTGTCTGAACTGTTACAAAGGCAGGAGAAGATACGTTCGATTCTCTTGCTTTTTTCTTTTTTTAGTTGTATAATATGGGAAAAATCAGGGATAAAAATCTTCCCGGAGGGAGAACTCCATGAAACAGGTTCATTTAAGAATGGACGATGAATTGTATAACGAACTGCTGAACTGTTCTGATATGGCAGGACAGACCATGCAGGACTGTGTGCGGGAAGCAGTTATTTATTATATCAGCAGCAGAAGGAAAAGTAAGAAAAGAGAAAAAAAAGGGCAATTTACCTTTATAGATTTATTTGCAGGGATTGGCGGGATGCGGATTGCATTTGAACGGGCAGGCGGCCAGTGTGTGTATTCCAGCGAATGGAACAAATACAGTCAACAGACATATTTTGCAAATTTTGGGGAACAGCCGGAAGGGGATATTACAAAGGTGGCGGCGGCTGATATTCCGGAACATGATATTCTTGTAGCCGGTTTTCCCTGTCAGCCCTTTTCCATTGCCGGGGTGTCAAAGAAGAACAGCCTGGGAAGGGCTACCGGATTTGAAGACAAGACCCAGGGCACGTTGTTTTTTGATGTATGCAGAATTTTGGAAAAAAAACGTCCGAAGGCATTTTTACTGGAAAATGTAAAGAATCTTTGCAGCCATGACAAAGGGCGTACCTTTCAGGTAATCCGGGAATCCCTGGATGAGCTGGATTATGAAGTATTTTATAAGGTTCTGGACGGACAGGATTATGTACCCCAGCACAGAGAGAGAATTTTGCTGGCGGGATTCGACCGGAGAAGATATGGGACAGATATATCATTTGAGTTTCATCTGACGCCCAAAACACCCCGGCCGGTAATGGGAGATATTCTGGAGCGGGTAGTGGAGGAGAAATACACGTTGTCAGACAAACTCTGGCTGTATCTTCAGAATTATGCGGCAAAACATAAAGCGGCGGGGAACGGATTCGGGTATGGAATTGCTCCTCCGGATGGAATATCAAGAACCATCAGCGCCAGATATTATAAAGACGGCTCGGAAATTCTGATTGCACAGGAAGGAAGGAATCCAAGAAGGCTTACACCAAGAGAATGCGCCAGGCTGCAGGGATTCCCGGACACCTTTAAGATTCCGGTATCCGATACCCAGGCCTATAAGCAGTTTGGGAATTCTGTAGTAGTGCCCCTGATAGAAAATGTGGCAAAGTTAATGGTGGCACACATAAAGAACATGGAGGAAATGCAGCATGGACATTAAAAGCCCGGAAGAACGAAGTAAAAATATGTCTGCCATCCGTTCCAGAGATACGAAACCGGAGGTATATTTCAGAAAGCTGCTGTTTGCGCAGGGATACCGCTACAGGCTGAACGCGAAGACAGTACCGGGACATCCGGACATATATCTGAAAAAATACAATACGGCAATTTTTGTACATGGCTGTTTCTGGCACCGCCATCCGGGATGTAAATACACTTACATGCCCAAATCCAGAGTGGAATTCTGGCAGAAAAAGTTCGAGACGAACCAGAAAAGGGACTGTGTGGTTCAGGAGGAACTGAAAGAGCGGGAAATAAAATGCCTTGTGGTGTGGGAATGCTCCATTAAGAAAATGAAAAGAGAAAAAGAGACCTGCGACAGAATGCTGGCCTATGTTGAGAAGTTTTTAACATCAGATGAGATGTGCGGTGAGATATAGCCGACGCAGAGAGCCTGAAAGGGAGAAAGGAGAGGAGATGGAAGTTATGAAGGAAAAAGAAATTAAAATCGTAAAAAATTCAACAATTTACGAAATTCGCCTGGCATTTGCGAGAGGAGAAAAAGAAGAATACAAAAAAGAAGAAATTCTTGAAATGCTTGACCAGATTGCTCTTGCAAAAGAGCAGGAATAAGCAGGAAAGGAGAACAATGAGTACACTGGAAGAACAAAAGCAAATAGCTATTGACAATTATATCAATCTGATGAGAATTAAGGCAGAAGAAAAAGCTGAGAACAAAGAGCTGGAAAGGCAGATAAAAATAGCAAAACTGAAATTATCAACTTTTGCTATTGATTTATCAGAAATCGAAGCAATGTTTTAAGATTGTATCAAACACAGAAAGGGCGGGCTTGTCACCGCCCTTTTTGTGAAAATATTTAAGGATTTATTAATATTTCCTGTTTTATAATACCGGCAGAAAGACAGGAAAGGAGCAGCATATGAATTTCAGAATATTGAAAAGAGACTTAAAACGCAAGAAATCCATCAACCTGATTTTGCTGGTATTTATTTTCTTATCCACCATGTTTATTGCGGGCAGTCTGAATAATTTTACCGTAATTTTGAACGGGGTGGAACATTTTATGGAACAGTCGGGAGTGGGAGATTTTCTGGTTGTGACCATGGGAGGCAGTCCGGAAGAACTGTCAGAAAACGACAGAACCATTGAGGAATTTCTGGAGAAGCAGGAACAGGTGGAGCATATTACCATTGATGAGATTCTGTATCTTTCGGAAAACCAGCTGAAAGGAAAAAATGGTAAGAAAATTTCCATGAGCAATACGGCTGTTGTGAACCGGTTTGATATTGGACAGCAGAAATTCTATGATGAAAAAAACCGGGAAATTACCCAGATGGAAGACGGGACCATTTACCTGAGTCAGAGGATGGCGTCAGAAAATAAGCTGGAAGCCGGAGACAGGCTGACCATCTGTTCCGAAAATGGTTTTGAGAGAGAATTTCAGGTGGCGGGGGCGCTGAAAGACGCCTTTCTGGGCTCTGATATGATGGGGATACAGCGGTGCGTGGTAAGCGAAGCAGATTTTCAGGAGATGCTTCAGAGGAGCGGCCTGCCTTATGGCAGACTGTATTCGGCAGACTGTAAAGACATCGAGGCCTTTCAGGAAGAATACAATAACGGTGAGTTCCATGAATTGTTCAGTGCAAATCGGGAACTGATAAAAACCACTTATGTGATGGAACTGGTGATTGCAGCCGTAATTTTGCTGATGAGCCTGTGCCTGATTGTCATTTCCGTAATTATGCTGCGGTTTACCATTGTATTTACCGTAAACGAAGATTACAAAGAAATCGGGATTATGAAGGCCATTGGAATCCGTGACATTTCCATCCGCAGACTGTATATGGTGAAATATTTTGTTCTGGCGGCAGGAGGAGCTTTCTGCGGATTCGGAGCCAGCATTCCCTTCAGCCGAATACTCCTGCGGCAGGTAACGGAGAAAATTGTAATCGAAGAAGGGGGCAGCAACATTCTGTTTCAGCTTCTGGTCAGCATACTGATTGTGGCGGTGGTTGTACTGTTCGGTTACCGCAGTACCGGAAAAATCAGAAAATTCAGTCCCATGGACGCTATCCGCAGTGGGAATAACGGGGAGCGTTTTCAGAAAAAGGGTAAGTTCCGTCTGAAAAAATCCCATGTGAGAGCCACAACCTTTCTGGCCTGCAATGATGTGCTAAGTGAAATGAGAAAGTATATGGTGCTTCTTCTGACCAGTATGATTGGCGTCTGGCTGGTGGTTATGCCGGTGAATACCATCAATACCCTGAATTCCGACGGGATTGCCGCCTGGTTCGCATTGTCAGAATGTGATTTCTATCTGATGGACGAGGAAAAGGTGGCGGAACTGATGAGGGAAGGGGACAGGAAATCCTGGTACGGATATCTGGATGAGATAAAAGAGCGGCTGGAGCGGGACGGAATTTCCGTGGAGAAAACCTGCACGGAAGTGTATTTTAAACTGCGGGTCCGCAAAGGGGAACAGTCCTGCAAATCCTTTTCCATTCAGGGCCTTGGGACTTCCACAGACCAGTATTTTTACGACGAGGGAGAACCGCCTCTGTATGACAATGAAGTGGCAGTTACCCACAGAATAGCGGAGCAAATCGGGGCAGAGCTGGGAGATACCATCTATATTACCAGCGGAAATCAGGAAAAGCCTTATATTATCACAGCCCTTTACCAGTCCATGAACAATATGGGAGAAGGAATCCGGTTTACGGAATCCGCAGAACTGGATTACGCAGAGGCGGCAGGCGGATTCGGCGCTCAGGTTGTTCTGGAGCAGAAAACGGAACAGCCAGAACTGGAAAAAGTGATGAAGCGGGCAGAAAAATTATTCCCGGAAGCAAAGATTAAGACCACAAAAGAATTTATCGGCGATATGATTGGGCACATTGCAGGAAGGCTCGGCCCTCTGAAATTTATGGTTCTGACAGTGGTACTGGCCATCAATGTGCTGGTGGTGGTGCTCATGCAGAAAATGTTCCTGATTCGGGAGCGGGGAGAAATCGGAATGCTGAAATCCATTGGATTTTCCGACGAATCCCTGATTGGATGGCAGACCAAACGGATTATGCTGGTACTGTTTGCCGGAATTGTGCTGGGTACCCTGACCGGAACGCCTTTTTCCGAAATTACTTCCGGCAGAGTATTTCAGATGATGGGAGCAGAAAAAATTGAATTTGTGGTAAATCCGCTGGAAATCTATCTGCTGTATCCAATAGCATTGTTTGTGGTTACGGTGCTGGCCTGCGTCATCGCCATGAGGCGGGTAAAACGTATCTCTGTACAGGAAATGAATCATATTGAGTAGAACAGGAGAAATGAAATGAGAGAAGCATTGTGCGTAAAAGATTTGTGTAAGACTTATATAACGAATAAAAGGCAGAATAATGTGCTGAAAAATGTAAATTTCACCATTGATGAAGGAGAGATGGTAGCGGTGATGGGGCCCTCCGGTTCCGGGAAATCCACCCTTTTGTACAGTGTGTCCGGCATGGACCGGCCCACTGCCGGAGAAGTGCTGCTGGGCGGGAAAAAAATTACGGATTTAAAGGAAAAAGAGCTGGCGCAGGTCAGGCTTGTCAGTATGGGATTTATTTTCCAGCAGATGTATATGCTGAAAAATCTTTCCATTATGGACAATATTCTGCTTCCGGCCTATCAGGCGGGAGACAAAAGCCGCACCCGGCAGGAAATCAACGAATACTGCCTTGGGCTTATGCGGAAACTGGGAATCAGCGATGTGGCGGAACAGGATATCACCGAGGTGTCCGGGGGACAGCTCCAGCGGGCGTGTATCTGCCGGAGCCTTATTAACCGGCCCCGAATACTTTTTGCAGATGAGCCTACGGGAGCTCTGAACCGCAGCGCGTCGGAGGATGTGATGAAGGAGCTGCATAAACTGAATCAGGAAGGGACCACCATTATGCTGGTGACCCATGACATGAAAGTAGCTGCAAAATGCAGCAGAGTGCTGTATATTGTAGATGGAAACATCAAAGGAGAACTTTACATGGAGGACAGTGGCAGTCAGGAGAAATTCCGGGAGCGGAGACTGAACAACTGGCTGCTGGAAATGGGCTGGTAAACAGGCAGGTGGTAATATGGCAGATATTATAGTGGTGGAAGATAACGAAGAACTGGGCACTCTGCTGTCGGATTTTCTGAAAGCAGAGGGATATGATGTGTATCTGGCCGTATCCGGGGAGGAAAGTCTGGAAATTTATGAGTCCGAAGGGGCGAAACTGGTAATTCTGGATTTGATGCTGCCGGGCATGGACGGATTCGGCGTGTGCAGCAGAATCCGGCACAAAGATAATACGCCCATTATTATTGTAAGCGCCAGAGGAGGAAAAGAAGATAAACTGAACGGTCTTTTGCAGGGAGCGGACGATTACATCGAAAAGCCCTATGACATTGATATTTTGCTGGCAAAGGTAAAGGGGATTTTTCAGAGAAGATATTCCTCGGACGAAATTCTGGAGGGCAATCTGCGTCTGGACAAACGGGGACGCCATATTTATCTGGAAGACCGGGAAATTCCCGCCACGGCCAGGGAATTTGACCTGTTGCTCTATCTGATGGAAAATAAGGGGAAGGCGGTTCCCAAAGAGGAACTGTTCTGTAAAATATGGGGCTTTGACAGCGAGAGTGAGCCCCAGACCCTGACGGTGCATATCCGGTGGCTGCGGGAAAAGCTGGAGAAAAATCCCAGAAAACCGGAACGGATTCTCACGGTCTGGGGTGTCGGCTATCGGTTTGAGTGAGAGGAGGGATAAGAGGACGGATTATGAAGAAAATGAATCAACTGCTGCTGGCTGCCCTGCTGGGCAGCCTTGCAGTGTTATGTCTGGTCAATTGGATATTGTTTCATGTGGAATTTTCCGGAGACAGCAGAGCATACCGGATTTCCCTGAACAGAGCGGAACATGCGCTGAGAGCATTTGAGCAGGAAAAAGGCCGGGTGCCGGAAAACCTGGAAGAACTGAATGGTTTTGCAGGAAAAGAAACCTGTCCTGAGGTTACAAAACTTCAGGTTCTGAAACATGGTATAAAAGCAGAAGATTTCCAGGGGAATGAGGAAACTCCCTATATAGTGACTGTTACAGAGTATGCCTGCTATAAAGTGTATTACTGCTTTGGAAATCCGGCCAGAGGCCCGGTGGTTTTGCTGGTGAACGGGGCCGCGGGCTGTTTCCTCCTGCTGGCCTGGGCCGTTCTTCTGTACGTCAGGCAGAAAATACTGCTGCCCTTTTTCCGGCTTTCCGGTCTGCCTTACCAGTTGTCCAAAGGGAATCTGACCATTCCTCTGAAGGAAAATAAAAACCGCTTTTTTGGAAAATTTATGTGGGGCATGGATGTGCTGCGGGAAAATCTGGAGGAGCATAAAAAGCGGGAACTGGAATTGCAGAAAGAGAAAAAACTGCTGCTGTTGTCCCTGTCCCATGATATCAAGACGCCTTTGAGCGCCATCCATCTCTATGCTCAGGCTTTGTGCCGGAACCTGTATCAGGAGGAAAGCAAAAAGCAGGAGATTGCCAGGAATATCAGGGAAAAGGCGGAGGAGATTGAGTCCTATGTGGGTGAGATTGTGAAAGCCTCCAATGAGGATTTCCTGGATTTTCAGGTGGAGAGCAGAGAATTTTATATCCGGGAGGCTTTGGGACAGATTCGCTCCTATTACCAGGAAAAGATGGCCCTGAATCAGGTGGAATTTATATGGGGCTCCTGTCCGGACTGCCTGGTCAGAGGTGATTTGGACCGTCTGGTGGAGGTGGTTCAGAATGTGGTGGAAAATGCCATAAAATATGGAGACGGGAGAAAAATTGAGATTTCTGCAAGCCGGGAGGAAGAAGAATACGCGGTTCTTATCCGCAATACCGGCTGTGAACTTTCCGGGAAAGACCTGCCCCATGTGTTTGACAGTTTTTTCCGGGGCAGCAATGTGGGTAAGAATCCCGGAAGCGGCCTTGGGCTGTATATCTGCCGCCAGCTTATGCACCTGATGGAAGGAGAAATTACTGCCGGAATCCGGGATTCGGACGGGGAAGTATGGATGGAAGTGTATATTGTGCTGCAACTGGCATGAAAGGCTGAAAAGAAACTGGCCATAAATCCGGGGAAAAGCAGTGATTCCGGAGAAAAATATGGGAAAATATTCACAGAAATCGGGAAAAGGGAAGCCGGAAAGGCGAAATCTGGCCCTGCTGACTTTTTTCTGTATGGGACTTTATTCCGGCGCCGAAAAAGACTACACTTGTGCCTGTAATGAAAAACCCCAAAAGGAGGATTTGTGTTATGAGTACAGGAAACAGATGGGAATTAAATAAAGAACTGGCGCAGATGTTAAAGGGCGGCGTTATTATGGATGTAACTACCCCGGAGCAGGCAAAGATTGCGGAGGAGGCGGGCGCCTGCGCGGTGATGGCCCTGGAACGGATTCCGGCGGATATCCGTGCGGCAGGCGGCGTGTCCAGAATGAGCGACCCCGGTATGATAAAGGGCATTCAGAATGCGGTATCCATTCCGGTGATGGCAAAATGCAGAATCGGCCATTTTGCAGAGGCACAGGTACTGGAGGCTATTGAAATCGACTATATTGACGAGAGCGAGGTACTGTCCCCGGCAGACGATGTGTACCATATTGATAAGACACAGTTTCAGGTGCCCTTTGTATGCGGGGCCAAAGACCTGGGGGAGGCTTTGAGAAGAATCAGCGAAGGCGCTTCCATGATACGGACCAAAGGGGAGCCGGGAACCGGGGATGTGGTACAGGCTGTGCGCCATATGCGTAAAATGAACGGCGAAATTGCCAGACTGGTCTCCATGCGGGAAGATGAGCTGTTTCAGGCAGCCAGAGAACTGATGGCGCCTTACCCGTTAGTAAAGCAGATTCACGAAACAGGAAAACTTCCGGTGGTGAATTTTGCGGCGGGCGGCGTTGCAACTCCGGCGGATGCAGCCCTTATGATGCAGCTCGGCGCAGAAGGGGTCTTTGTGGGCTCCGGTATTTTTAAATCGGGAAATCCTGCAAAGCGGGCAAATGCCATTGTAAAGGCAGTGGCCAACTATACCGATGGGCAGATGATTGCGGAGCTGTCGGAACATCTGGGCGAAGCAATGGTGGGCATCAATGCGCAGGAAATTGAACTGCTGATGGAAGAAAGGGGGAAATAGAATGCGGATTGCAGTGCTGGCGGTGCAGGGAGCCTTCACGGAGCATGAGCAGATATTCCGCAGTCTGGGGGCGGACTGTACGGAGCTCAGAAAAAGCAGCGATTTGGTCGGGACCTTTGACGGAATTGTTCTTCCGGGCGGAGAGAGCACCGTACAGGGCAGGCTGTTACGGGAACTGGGCATGTTTGAAATCCTGCAGGAAAAAATCCTCCATGGCCTGCCTGTTCTGGCCACCTGCGCCGGGCTGATTCTTCTGGCGGAGCAGCTTTCCGGCAGTGAAACTCCCTGGTTTGCCACCCTGCCGGTAACCGTCAGAAGAAATGCCTACGGCAGGCAGCTGGGCAGCTTTTCCGCCTCCGGAACAGTGCGGGGAATCCGGGAGGAAGAGCGGGAATTTCCGATGGAATTTATCCGGGCCCCTTATATTGTTTCCATCCGGAAAGGCGCGGAGCCCATTGCGGTGACGGATAGGCTGCCCGATGGCAGTCCCGGAGAAAATATCGTGGGCGTCCGCTACAAAAATCAAATAGGTCTGGCCTTTCATCCGGAACTGGCCGGCGATAAAAGATGCCATGAAATGTTCCTGTCTGTGTGCTGAACGCAGGCAGGAACATTTCGTTCGCGCGCCAAAAATGCGCTTGCACATTCTTTTTATAATAATTGTTGACAAATAATATTATATAGTATATAGTATTAAATATAAAATAGTAATATTTAAAAAATAGTAATGTACTGCAAACAATATTCTATGAGACAGAGCAATGGCTGCCATGGGATATTCGGAGGGTGTAATATTGAAAAACAGTAAGGAGTGATGGCATGGTATTTAACACAGGTGCAGCTCTTCTGGACGCAATTGTTCTGGCGGTTGTATGTAAGGAAGAGGAGGGCACGTATGGTTACAAAATCACCCAGGATGTACGACAGGCCATAGAGGTATCGGAATCTACTCTGTACCCGGTGCTGCGGCGCCTGCAGAAGGATGACTGTCTGGAGGTCTATGATGTGGAATGCGGCGGCAGGAACCGCAGATATTACAAAATAACGGACAAAGGGATGGCACAGTTGAATCTGTACCGGACAGAATGGGTAAATTATTCTTCTAAAATTACAATGTTATTTTCGGGAGGAGAGTCGGCATGAGCAGAGATGAATTTATGAGGCAGTTAGAGCGGCTGCTGGAAGATGTGGCAGAAGAGGAAAAAAGAGAGGCGTTATCTTTCTATCGAAGTTATTTTGAGGATGCAGGCGTGGAAAATGAAGCACAGATTCTGAAAGAACTGGAATCTCCGGAGAAGGTTGCCGCCATCATCAAGGCAGGCACCGGCATGGATGGAGCCGCAGGCACAGGCGAGTACACGGAGCGGGGATTTGAGGACAGCAGGTTTGAGCAGAAGCATCCGGTGGATATCCGGAAAAATACAAAGGAGCAGCAGTCCGGCTCCGGGCCATCCGGGCAGGAGTACGCCGGATATGAAGACAGAAATGAGTATGATTATGAAAACGCTTCTTTTGACAGCGGGAAAAGTTCATCCAACAGCGGAGACGGACGCTCCACTTACGGGGGACGTTCCACTGCGGAAATCCTTCTGATTGTAGTCCTTGCCATAGTGACCAGCCCCATATGGATTGGGATTGTGGGAGGAGTTGCCGGGGGTATTTTCGGTCTTGCTGTTTCCGTGGTATGTATTGCAGGTTCCTTTTATATTGCAGGCGGGGCGCTGGTTGGCGTTGGAATCGGCCAGATTATTACAGGCAGTATGGCAATCGGATTTGCCATGACGGGAGTGGGCCTGCTGCTGCTGGCAGTGGCAATTCTTGCAACTGTCCTCTGTGTCTGGGTATGCGGGAAGGTGATACCCTGGCTGTGCAGACTGGTTGGAAATGTGTGGAACAGAATATTTTCCGGAAGGGAGCGAAGAGCATGAAGAATTTTACAAAAGCGGCATTGATTATTGCATTGATTCTGGTGATACTGGGAAGTCTGCTGTGTGCGGTGGGAATGGGCATTGGCTTCCGGTTCTCAGAGTTCTGGAACCAGGTGGAGGCGGGAGAGTTCTCCATAGGCCCCATCCGTCATATTCCCTTTATCCGTTACGGGAGCAGTGATTTGGAATGGGATGACGACAGTATAGACTGGGATAGTGCCGATGAGGATGCATTTGATTTTTCCTGTGAGGATATTAAAAAAATCAAAATGGATGTGGACTACAGCGGTGTGAGGATTGTGGAAAATACGGATAGCAATCTGGTTCAAATGAATGTACAGTACCGCCGGGAAGACCACAGATATCAGGTTCAGGCTTACATGGATGGCAGTACCCTGAAAATTGAACATAAGGGCAGCGGGCGCATACGAAATTATGATTCCAGCCGGGTGACGCTGGAGCTTCCCAGGGAGCTGATGGAGCAGGTGCAGCTGAAAGAAATTGATTTGGAGCAGGGAAGAGGCTATATTTATATGGGAATGCCATTGACAGCGGAGAAAATAAGTATTAGTGTAGGAGCAGGGAAGTGTGAAACAGGCGAGAAGCTCACAGCGAAAAAGAAACTGTCCGTGAGCGTGGACGCAGGAGAAATCGAGCTGGGAGAGCTGGAAGCGGAAGAGCTGAAGCTGGAAGGCGGCGTGGGCACCCTTATCGCAGCCTTAATCCGGGCGGAAGAAATTGAAATAGAAGGCGGTGTGGGCACCATCGAAGTGGAGGCTGCCGGAAAAGAAAGGGACTACAGCTACGATATTGAGTGCGGGGTAGGAAGACTGGAAATCGGAGAGAATGAATATGGAGGCCTTTCTTCCAGCCGCAGTATTGAGAATCCGGGAAGTAAGAAAATGAAAATTGAATGCGGCGTGGGAGAGGTGGAGGTTTCTTTTCAGGAACTGTAAGTCTCCGGGCCAGGAAGCAGAAAATTATAATTTAATTGCAGAAAGAAGGAATGAATATGGAACCGAAAAGATTATTTAAATCCAGGAAAAACAGAGTAATTTGCGGTGTGTGCGGAGGTGTGGGAGAATACTTTAATATTGACCCTACGATTATCCGTCTGCTGTTTGTACTGCTGGGCTGTACCACAACCGGGATTATTGTGTATCTGGTTGCAGCAGTTATCATGCCGGAAGAAATGTAATCCGAAAGGCTTCGGCCGCAGCACGTGTCACAGTATTGAAAACAGCTTTAAAAGGAGACTGCCGCAAATTTTGCGGCAGTCTCCCTTGTTCTGCAGAAAATACGTCGTCACATCAGAACATACGGGTATTTTCTGTTTATGTATGGGATTATTTCGGTACATAGAGCATATCCACTTTCAGGATATGGTTGATCAGCCAGCTGGTCAGAAATCCCAGAAGTTCCTCTACGGTATCGTTCTGGCTGTTGAAGTCGTTGCCCAGAGTATCGGGATCGAATTCCATCAGCTTATCTTCAAATTTGCGGTGCATGGCCATGTGGTCTTCAATGGCGGCATAGTTTATGCTTCTCTGGTATTCCTCCTCATGGGCAAAGTGGGTTCTGGTATAGTTAATCAGCTCGGAAATCAGGTGAATCAGGCTGTCGGTTTTGTCCTGGATAAAATCATCGTTCAGTAACTGATAAGTCTCTTCTGCCAGTTCAAACAGCCTGGTGTGTTCCTGGTCGATGGCTGCAATACCAGTATAGTATTCCGGTTTCATTTCGTACATAATTTCATCTCCTTGACATAATGTTATGGCTGACGGAATTTCAGTTTGCAGACAGAATCCGGTCAGCGCCAATTCTTATTTTACTTCCATTTCCTGTAAGAATCAAGACGTGAAATTGAAAAATAAAGTATTTTATGGTAGTATGGTTTGGAAAGAATTTTTACGGGAGGAAAAAGATGGATAAATCTGAGATAAATACGTGCGAAGAAGTTTCAAAACGTCCTGAGAAAAAATCAGGAGGAAGCAAATTTTTGCTCCTGTTTCTGGTGATTTTTGTGCTGATTTTCGCGGTCACAGGCACGGGCATGATTTATTCGGCCCACAGGAAGGAGAAAATCTGCAGCGCAACGGCAGAGGGCGTTGTGGTCAGATACAGGGAATACACCCGCAACAATCATTCTCATGAGTACAGCCCTGTGGTGGAATACCGGGTGGGAAACAAGATTCTCACAGGGGAAACCAATGTATGGATGAGCGGCAGAAACTTCGAAGAAGGCGTTTATGTTGAGATTGGTTATAATCCCGAAAATCCGGAAGAATTTTATATCAGAAATTATGATTTGAAAACCACATACGGTATGGGAATGATTTTTCTGGCTGTCAGTGCGGGAATCACCCTTATTTCCATTTTGCTCCTGGTATTGAGAAGAATACATATGGAAGAAAAAAGGAAGGGGAACATACAGGCGGCGGTCCTGATTGGAGGAAGTGTTTTATTTATAGCCCTGGTATTTGTTTTTCTGGCCGGGCCTGTGATTACCTTATATATATTTGGGGGAATGGGGCTTTTTGTCCTGTTCGGGAGCCTCTGGAATAAGCGAAAAAGTAAAAAATAGCGGAGTAACAGAGAAGAACTGCTGCAAAACCAGGCAATCCGCTCGCGCGCGGAGAATGCGCTGTGCGCATTCTTTTTTATTTGATTTCCGCTCTTTTATAAATCACGTACAGTACCGGAGGCAGGACGGCGCAGGCTGCCAGATAAACGGTCAGCAGCACAGGCACAGAATTGTGAATGGTTCCGCCGATTTCGCACAGCACAAAATATCTCAGGTGGATATAGATTTCCAGGAGCTGGTCCGGGAAAAAGGAACACAGTCCGGGCAGGGTAATAATCCTGCTTAAAAAGGGAAACAGGCACAGCAGGATAAAGGGAACGATAATTGCGAGAACCGTGGAATGGGTTTTGGCAGAAACAATCATGGCCAGCAGGGAGGAAAACAGCGTGCCGATGTATCCGCCTGCCAGAATCAGAAGATAAGCCTGCCGGAACGTGATATTGTAGCTGCTTCTCCACATGTCAAACTGGATGGGGCAGCTCCCTCCGTCCGTGCCCAACAGCAGCAGGACAATAAAGGTGTACAGAAAGGTAAACGCCAGGTACAGTCCGGTGGCAACCAGAAATCCGGCCTCCATTTTGGCAAGAATGGCTTTGTTTCTTCCCAGTCTGCTGGAAAAGAAAATGGAGTCTGCTTTTAACTGGAATTCATCGGAAAAGATACCGGACACGAAAAATCCGATGGCCAGAGCCAGAATCAGCAGGAAGGTGGAACTGTTTTTCAGCAGCACTTCCCAGTTGATTTCATATTCGTAGTAAAAAGGGGTTTCAAGATCCTGATATTTTTTGATGAGGAACTCTTTTTCCTTATCGGTGAAGGTTTCTTCTCCCGATTCCAGCCATTGTTTCAGGGAGGCGATTCTCTGCTGATACAGACCGGTTACTTCTTCCTGACTTACCCGGTCCGCCCGGTAATAGTCATAGTCGTTAAATTCAGAAAATGTACTGCTAATCAGTTCTGTTAAGGTGGAAAACCCCTGCTTTCTGGCATATGCCTTATCCTGTTCTTCATAATCGTCAGATAACGCTTCCGGGCTGCTGTTGACGGTACTGTTCTCCCGGATGACTTTTTTCAGCATATCTTCCGTGAGGAGGCCCGCCCACTGATTCTGTGCGTCCCGGATTTTCCTGGCAGCGGCAGCTCCGGTGTATACCTGTTTCTGTCCCTGGTCATATGCGATATATTCCACATTGTTAATGGTCAGTATGCTGACGATAACCAGTGCCCCGGTCAGAACCAGCAATGCCATTTTACTGATGGATTTGGAAAATATTTTTTTCATTTCAAATAAAATCATGCTTCTTCACCAACCTTTTCTCCGAAATAATATAAAAATACATCCTCCAGGGAGGGCTCTGCCGGGACTGCATTCGGAAAAGGTATTTCCGGTGAAATAATCCGAAGCAGAGCTCCCTGGGGTTCCGATTTCATATTGGATACTTTGTACTGTTTCATGGCTTCTGAAATTCGGGCGTGTTCCACCCGGCAGTGCCAGACTTTTTCCGGCATGGACTCCAGCACCTCCTGAGCAGTGCCTTCCTGCACCAGAGTACCGTCTTTCATCAGCCAGATTTTGTTTGCAATGTACTCAATGTCTGAAACAATATGGGTGGACAGCAGTACCAGACGTTCCTCCGAGAGTTCGCTGATTAAATTCCGGAACCGGATTCGCTCATTGGGGTCGAGGCCTGCGGTGGGTTCGTCCAGTACCAGAATTTTCGGGTCGTTTAACATTGCCTGGGCTATTCCGGCCCGGCGCTTCATGCCGCCGGACAGCTTTTTCATTTTGCGGCCGGCAGCCTTTGTAAGGCCCACCTGGGGAATCAGTTCCCGTACTCTTTTTTTTGCCAGTTCAGGCCGGATTCCCTTGATGGCCGCAATGTACAGAAGATAGTCCTGTACGGTAAATTCCGGATAGAATCCGAAATCCTGAGGCAGATAGCCCAGCAGCTTCCGGTATTCTCCGTCCATTTTGAAAATATCTTTTCCGTCGCAGCAGATACTGCCGCCGGTGGGCCGCAGCAACGTGCATAACATGCGCATTAATGTGGTTTTTCCTGCACCGTTTACGCCCAGGAGGCCGTATACCCCGTTGGACATGGTAAGGTTCATATGATCTACAGCCGTAAAGCTGCCGAATGTTTTTGTCAGGTTATTCAGTTCCAGTTCCATAGTATTCCTCCGTTTTTTACAAAAAATATTCTGTTATGCCAGAACGTACAGAAAGGCAGGCAGTTTCCGGCAGATGCAGGTGTTCAGCCTTCACTCCGGAATTTCCAGGTATTCATCGCAGAAGTCAAGGGTTCGTATTACCGTCAGACATAAGAGCAGCAGGGAAGCTCCGAAAATTCCGGCCCATGCAGGCAGTGAAATCATGCGGTAAACCTGCTCATTTAAAGTGATTAGCAGCCACAGGGCGCTCCACAGCACAGACAGAACAATGGCAGAAGATTCCGTTACTTTATGTCTGCTGCTTAAGGTGCCAAAGCAGATGGCGGAAGTGACGGTTACCGGCAGCAGAAACTGAATCAGCAACTGTTCAGGAGGGAACCGGAGTCCAAGGACTGCCGTACCGCCGAACAGGGTGAGCAGCAAAATGTCCGCAATGCCGAACAGCAGTATTCTGGCTGCATAAATCTGCCGCAGGGAGTAAAGAGCAGCTTTTTCGATTTCCATACTCTGGCAGGAACGGTTTTTCCAGAGTTCCGGTATGGTGAGAATGGAAAATAAAGTGGAACATACGGCCATTCCCCGCTGAATCTGGTTTTCCTCCCAGGGAGAGGCCAGCATGGCTCCTGCCGCACATAAAAGTAAAAACTGAAGCAGCCACCATCGTTTCCGGATGAGTTTTAGCTGTATCCGCAGAAATTCACCGGGGGACAGCAGGAGTTCCTGCCGGGCTTCATAAAAGGCATATGCTGATTTTTGAATGGTTTCTGATATTTTTTCTTCCGCCGGCGCCGGGCGGTACAGTTTCTGACAGGATTTGAACTGTTCTTCCAGATTCATGGATATCCTCCTTTCCTGAGCAGCTGTTCCAGCCGGATTTTTGCCTGCCGCAGGCGGTATTTCACCAGCGGAAGCCCTACGTTCAGAATGTCTGCAATTTCCGTCATTTTCAGTTCCTGAAAATAATAGAGAATGATTACTTCTCTGAATGCTTCCGGGAGCTGCTGCAATGCCTGGTCTACCGTCAATTTGTCTATTACATGTTCTGTTTCTTCTGAATCCGGTGAAAAGACGCTGTTCAGTTCGGTATCTTCCAGGGGAATTTCCCTTTTCTTTCTGTAAAAGTCTCTGCACAGGTTCCCGGCAATGGTGTACAGGTAATTTTTAGCCTTTCCTCTGTGGTGGTAGGAGGCTGCGTGTTTGAAAAACCGTATAAAGGTTTCCTGGGTCAGATCTTCCGCGTCTCTCTGGTCCGCGCAGTGGTATTTGCAGTAGGCCAGGATTTCCGGATAGTATTTTCGGACGAAACCGTCGAATGCGGTTTCATCGCCCTGTTTTATTTTTCGGATGAAAAGAAAATCAGCATCCACGGAAGCCTCCTTTGTGATTGAAAGTCAAACGTTTTCCCTTCTGTTAAGTATAACGAATCAGAAAGGGAAAAGGACAGGGAAATGTTATCGTGCATGGAAGCAGAATATACGAGTATACGGCTTGCGGAATTTGTAACAGGGGAATCCGCCAGCTATTTTGATTTTGCAGCACTTTGTGATATGCATCCTTATATTTTTCAGGATATTTATGAATGGGTAGAATTATTTTCAAAATATTTAGCTGAGCTTTGGAAAGTACATCCATATCGGGAGTGGAAGAACAGTATAGGGAAAAGGAATATAAAGTTAAATGCATAGAGAATTTTTGAAATAAAAAAGATTGATTTTTTTTAATTATAAATTTTGTTGAAAAAGAAAAGCAGAACTCAATAACGAATGGACAGGCTCCAAAGCCATATTTAAGGGGCGTATATCATTCATCAGCTTCAACGCATTTAATCGGCCCCAGGGAAACAAGTATGCTGACGGTATCCTTGATGCCGCACATATAAGAGATGTCGGCGTAGCGTTGGCTGGATGATAAGGTACATGCAATATAATCGTTTATGAGCTTTCTCTGCTCTTTGGTTAAATCAAGATTCTCATACTGCCGCTCCAATTCATGCTCATCCCTGCGGTCATTGAGGTAGGTTTCATCTGCCCACGTTAATGCATCCCTGCTGCGATCCATGAAATTCCCCATGCCTTTTTAATTAAGTCTTCAATCAGCTTATTCATTTGCGTCTCCTTTCGATGGTTTATTTCACAAATGCACCTGTGTTCTTTTTTTCGCAGACTGTAAAAGGGCGATAAAAAAGGCGTAAAAAAAACAGACTACCCGGCTGAAAATCAGGACGTCCCTGTCTTTACAGATGTTGATGGTATTGGTAACTGCTTCCCTGGTTCGTCCATATAATTTCACCGGTTCGTCATATACTTTTGTAAAAGTGACATACTGGCTGATAATATCGTTGTATCAATGCCCGGATAATGATATTCATCGTCCACGTGGTCTGAGCCTCCGTCAAAATCATAATTTTGTCCCCTGCTGTGAAGCCCAAATCATTATAGCAGGCATCCACTAATATGTTTTTAATTGTGATGTCCTTCAGTTCATCTTCCATGGTTTCTGTATCTTCCGGGTGGAGCGCCCGGTATAGCTCTATCAGGTATTTTTTATCCTGAAATAAATTCGTAAAAAGGCTGTTTTTAATTGTATATTTTGCAATATCTGTTTTTCCATTCCTTCTTCCTTTCATCCCCGCCTTTCCAGCGGGGAAATAATCAGGTGTCATCCTGGTTTCATTATACAAAAAAACCATCCTATATTCAAGGGTGATTCCTCACTGGTTTGTTGGATAATGCCGTTTCAAATCCTGACACATTTTTCGTCAGTGACACAATTTCTGACACTAATTTTTTGTAAATTTACGCTTTTTTATGAGAGAAGATGAAAAGACAGAATGCCGGAAATCCCCAGAAACAGGCACTTAAGGCATTCTGCATAGACAAATGAAAGCCACACCATAATAAGTATCGGGTATCGTGCCCATGATTTTGTGCCGGTATGGGGCGAAAGGAAAAAAATGCCTGAAAGTGCAGATAAAATACCTCTCGGAAATGCCCTTTGAATGCCATTACTATCTGAAACCGGAGAAAAAAGAAATGTTACGGAACGTATGTTATCCGGCCTCCGGAGACAGTTCTGAGCCGGCCATCTGCTGGTTTGTGCAGAAGGACAGATACGTTCAGACAGAGGAAGCAGGGCTGCCGGACTGGCTGCAATTCCGGGAGGAAAAGATAATGCTGTTTTAAAGGCTGCTGTCATGAAAGACAGGAATATCAGAGAACGGGAATATGGAGGAAACAGAAATGGAGGGAACGGGAATGGAACTGACGCATTTTGATGAAAATGGAACAGCGGTGATGGTGGATGTAACAGATAAAGACGTCACGGTAAGAACTGCAGAGGCAGCAGGAAAGATTGCAGTAAATCAGGCCGTATATCATGCCATTGAAGCAGGGACCGTGGAAAAGGGGGACGTCCCTGGTGTGGCGGCCACAGCGGGAATTATGGCAGCAAAGAAAACAGCGGAGCTGATTCCCATGTGCCATATCCTTCCCCTGACAAACTGCAGGATTCAGTTTGAAAAAAACAGTGAAAAGAGAGAAATCTACTGTTATTGCACCGTCAAAGTAACCGGAAAAACCGGAGTGGAAATGGAGGCTCTGACCGGGGCCAGCATTGCTCTTCTGACCATTTACGATATGTGTAAGGCGCTGGACAGACATATGAAAATCGGAGATATTTATCTGCTGGATAAAACCGGAGGGAAGAGCAGATTCCACAGGCAGGAGCCTTTTTGATGAGAGCAGATTTCACAGGCCCTGGGGGCTTTGTTATTCGATTGTATGACATATGGCCCTGGGGCTTTGCTATTCGATTGCATGACATATGGCCCTGGGGGCTTTGTCATCCGACTGCATGACATATGGCCCCGCGGGCTTTTGTCTTATTCTGTCAGAAATCCCGCCGCCAGTTCCTGAAGCTGTGCGGCTGTCTCAGGCTCCAGTTCTCCCGTATAGCTGCAGCCCACGGGAGATTCCCGGAAAATTACCGCATAAGCAGTACATGCTGCAAGATAGGAGCCTTCCGGTGACGGGTGCATACCGTCTTCCGCCCAGAGTTCTGTCTGAGGATATTGATCCAGACAGCGCATGAACCCGATTCCGCCCGGAATCAGAAGGCTGTCCAGACGTTCAGCTACTGCCATGGTGTTCTGAGCCAGAGCAGACTGTACCAGTTCGGGCCCCATGATACTGGCGCCCTCTTTGGGAGTCCAGGTCATAAGCAGTGCGGTCTGTCCTCCGGCGGCGCGGATTTTTTCATCCAGAGCTGCGGCGGCGGGAAGCATGTTCTCTTCCGCATAAGCGAATGCATCGTTGGTATTCTCCTGCAAAATCACGAAATCCCAGTGTTCTTCCGTCAGCTTCTGATGCAGGGCTGCGCCCAGTTCATCAGAAGTATCTGCAAACTGTGTCAGGGTGTAATAGCCTTCGGAAAGTTCCTGTACCTCGCACTGGCGGCCCATGCCTCTGACTACTTCCCCGAACATGGCGGGCAAATCATTGGTAAAGGTATGGCTGTTGCCTGCAAACAGAATGCGGGGATTTTCTCCTGCCGCCGGGTCAGGAACCTTTAAATCCAGGGTCTGGCTGAAGTCAAAATCTTCTTCTGACGAATCAGAATCTTTCTGTGGCGGAGTTTCAGAATCTGCGCTTTCGGAGGGCGGTTCTTCCGGAGCTTCAGATTTGTCCGTTTCTTCTGAAACTTCCGGGCCGGAAGTTTCATCTGTGGACGGTTCGGTGGAAGCAGAAGTGTTCTCCGGAGCAGAACAGCCTCCCGCAAACAGCAAAAAGGCCAGCAGGAGAGCGCACAGAATCATCGGAGTTCTGTTCCGGCGTTTTCTGAAAGAGATGATGTTTTCGTTGAAAATGTCATTGTTCATGAGTTTCTTCACCTTTCTTATAAATATAATTAAGTATTGTAGTATAGCCTTCCGGTGCGTATAATGTATGGTAACTTATGCCCGTACGGGCAGTATAATATCATCAGATATTATACCATAACCCTCTGTCTGCTGCAATCAGACAGGATTTATGATGGGAGGAATTTATGCATTTTTTATTGAAAATTGGTTTGTTTGTGGCGGTTGGACTGGCGCTGAATCAGCTTGTGAATCTGATTTACAGGCTGGTATCCAGAAAAACAAATGCCATTCATCTGCGTTTCTTTAAAAGCATTATCAACGTACTGATTGATGTGGTGATTATCTACAGTCTGGTTCAGCAGTTTGAAATCACAAAAGATATCAGCAGGGCTCTGCTGCAGAGCGGTACATTGATTGTGGCCATTGCAACTTTTGCGGCCCAGCAGGCGCTGGCAAATGTCATAAGCGGTATCTCTGTCTCCGCCTCCAAACCCTATAACGTAAATGAGAAAATCAGAGTTATTCAGGGCGGGACTGTGATTGCGGAAGGAATGGTTCTGGACGTCACCATACGTCATACGGTGATTCGGCAGTTTAACGGAGAGTGCTGTATTGTGCCCAATTCCATTATGGATTCCGCTGTTATCATAAATACGAATTTTACGGAAAATGTGGGAAATTTTATAGAAATTACGGTTTCTTATGATACGGATATTGAGAAAGCCATAGTTGTCATGAAAAGAATCTGTGCGGAGCATGAACTGACCATAGAGACAGAGAAAAGCAGCGTTACCGTAAGCGGTTATACGCCGGACGGACTTACACTGAAGACCACTATCTGGACCAGAAATCTGAACGACAGCTTCAAAGCCTGCAGCGATATCAGGATTGCCCTGGTGGAAGCATTCAGGAAGAACGGTATCGAGATTCCCTACCAGACGGTAACGGTACATTATACAAAGGAGGATGTATGAAAGACAGCAAAAAAATTTATGCGAAACCTTATTTTGATGCTTTTTATCAGGGAAACAGGACTCTGTTTATTCTGGCGCTGGTGCTGGTGATATTAAATTTTCCGGTGAGTCTGGTGGGTTCCTGGCTGCTGGGCAGAGTGATAGATGTGATTACATCCGGGGATTTGCAGCAGTTAAAAGATACCCTGATTTTCACCGTCGGATTTATCATTGTGGCATTTCTGATAAGTGTGGCCAGCTACCGGGCCAAAAGCAGATTTATCTGTAAAGCTCTGGTTCAGTACAAGAACCTGGCTTTTCAGAAACTTTCCGAAAAGAACATCAGCACATTTACCAGAGAGAACACAGGAAGTTACATTTCCTTATTAACCAATGACGTCAGTTCAGTGGAGGAAAATTATCTCAGGAAATCCTTTTTGCTGCTGCATTATGTCCTGGTTTTTATCGGGACGCTGGTTATGATGTTCTGGTACAGTCCCATTCTGACATTTGCAACTGTTTTCCTGGCTTTTCTGCCCATGACTGCTTCTGTTTTTATGGGGAAGGAAATGGCGGTGCGGGAAAAGGAGGTAAGTGACAGGAATGAGGGATTTGTGGCGCAGCTTCAGGATCTGCTTTCCGGCTTTTCTGTTATCAAGAGCTTTAAGGCGGAAAAGGAAGCCTGGCAAATGTTCGCTGCTGCCAGTCAGGAAGTGGAGGAAAAGAAATTCCGCCGTTACTGGTGGAATGTCTGCTGACAGCAGTAAGCCAGAACTTATGCGCTGATATCTTACAGTTCGGTATCTTTCTGACGGGAGCTTATCTGGCTGTCCGCGGGGATATTACTGCAGGAACGGTACTTATTTTTGTGAATCTCTGTAACTATATTATTATGCCTGTCAATATTGTGCCCCAGTATTGGGCCAGCCGCAAAGGGGCCCGGGGGCTTATTGAAAAACTGGCTGAAATTACCCAGGAGAACAGAGTGTCCGCAGGGGACAGAATAAAACCGGTGCTGGAGGATGCAATTGTCTTTGAACATGTTGCTTTTGACTATGAGCCGGACCAGCCCGTACTGCAGAATATAAATCTCAGACTGGAGGCCGGGAAAAAATACGCTCTGGTGGGGCCTTCCGGAAGCGGGAAAAGTACTCTGCTCAACCTTCTGATGGGAGCCTGCAGCAGTTATTCCGGGCACATTTCTGTGGACGGTAAGGAGCTGAGGAAAGTGGATACTGACAGTCTTTATGATCTGATCAGCCTGATTGACCAGAATGTTTTCCTGTTTAACGACACAATCCGCCGCAATATTACCATGTTTCGTGATTTTCCGGAGGAAGAAACAGACAGGGCCATTCGTCACTCCGGCCTGTCACGGTTAGTTGAGGAGCGGGGCGGGGATTACCGCTGCGGGGAGAACGGGGCCGGACTTTCCGGAGGAGAGCGGCAGCGGGTATCCATTGCCAGGTGCCTGCTGCGGGGGACGCCGGTACTGCTGCTGGATGAAGCCACCGCCTGGATGATGTTCTGCTGGAGCAATACGATGAAATAATAGTGCTGTGCAACGGTACGGTATACGAGCGGGGCAGTTTTCATGAATTACTGGAAAAGAAAGCCTGTTTTTATTCCCTGTATCATGCGACGAACGGATGATAGAATTTTATTCTGCCGAAAATCTTCTGAAGACAGTTCCGGCTCTGACAGCAATAACCAGAGATACAAGGCCGGAAAACAGGACAACCCCGTATTCATATCCGCTGCAGAGTTCAAACAGAACGCCGTACATTGCATTGCCCAGCGGCTGGGCGCACATGGACACGGTAAGAATGACAGCAATCACTTTACCGGTTAAATGCCGGGGCGTTTCCTTCTGCACAAAGGACATCATCTGCACGGTAAAAAGCGTGGAACATACCATAATGGCGAAGCAGCATACGGTGATAATGATATAATTGATGATTCCGGAGGAAAACAGAATCAGTGAGGCGCCCATGGGGAACACCCATACCGCGCAGGCTGTAATCAGATTTCCCGCTTTCTGTATGGACAGCCTGCCGGCAAAAATGCCAGCGCCAATCCCTCCTGTCAGTCCTCCTGCGGCCAGCGCGCCCTGCGCAAAACCATAAAATCTGTTGGCCTGTGCCGCTTCCAGATTCAGTACCTCTGTAACCAGATACGGCAGTGCCACAATCAGCATGGCCGACAGAAAGAGGTTAATACCGCAGGTTACCAGCACGACTTTTCCGATGACAGGCTTTTCCTGCCGGATAAACCGGATGCTCTCTGCAAAATCCGTTTTTGCCGTCTGCAAAATACCTTCGCCGGAAGCCTGTTTCTGAAATGGTATCCGTATGAAAATTTCCATTACCGCCGACAGAACAAAACAGACCATGCAGACCAGCAGGACAGGCTTTAATCCGTATGCACTGTATAAAATGCCTCCAAGGACAGGCCCTGTCAGGGAAGCGAAGGAACTGATGGTGTTGATTACAGAATTTGCCGCCATAAAATGTTCCGGATGTACCAGTGCGGGAATACTGGCCTGCACGGAGGGCTGATATGCCCCTGCAATACCGTATAATAACATCAGCGTGATGGTCAGAAGGGGAATCAGATGTCCGCCCTCCATGCACAGCGAAAAGGTCAGGAGAACTGCCGCTGTAAAAAAATCCAGTATGACCATAATATTTCTTTTGTTTACCCGGTCTGCCACAATGCCTCCCACAGGAGACAGCAGAATGGCCGGAATGAAAGCGCAGGCTGTCACTGTCCCGTAAAGAGCCGATGAGCCTGTCAGATTCAGCAGATACAAAGGCAGCGCAAATCTTATGGCTGCGTTGCCGAACAGGGATATAATCTGTCCCGCCACAACCAGAGTGAAATCTTTTGTAAACAGTTTCTGATTCATAGATGAAACCTCCTGTCTCAGTAGTTGAAATTAAACATACTGGTAGTATGTTATACATTATCATACCGTTGGTATGTTTGTCAAGATGTCATGGGAAAGCCATAGAGCCAAAGGCGGCTTTGCCCCTCTTTTTTATTCGGAGGGTTTAAGCAGCCCTCCAGACGAAAGAAAGAAGGGTGAAACAATGTATGTTACATATCAGGATTTGATTCAGACAGGTATACTCATTGTCGCCCTTGCTAATTTGATTTATCAGATTTACAAGGGAAAAAAGAAATAGCCGCCACTATTCGCACCAGTGACGGCTTGCCTTTGCATAAGCAGAGGTAAACAAAAACAACGTTGTGGGTAGAGCCGCTTCTATGGCTTTCCCTTTTCCTGTGTCTAATATAGCATATCCGGAGGCAGGAAGCAAGAATTTTTTGTTTCCTGAATCTTCTTTATCCGGTTGATGTTCCTCCTTCAATGATTGGATGGTGGTTCTCTGTGTGTAAAAAGCAAAAAATGTGTAAATGGTATGTATGTAAAACAGATAAAATATATAAGCATGAACAGCCAGAAACCGCACGGAATCAGCACTTCATAAAATTTTCACATAATTTTAGCACTCACCTGTTGTAAGTACAATGTGAAATTTCTTGCAGTTGCATCAGAACCGCAAAAAGAATGGCGTTGGATGTTGCGTTGCTAAAAAGTATGACTGGACGAGATACCATATCGGCAAGATTTTTACATCAGTCCGAGTTCCAGTTTACGCCTTGCTTTAAACTGATTTGTAACACAAATTATCTTCCTGTTGTCAGTGATACCACTATTTTTAAGTCAGACCGGGTACAGGTTATTTCATTTGACCGACATTTTGCGGAGAGTGAACAGGATAAAACGCTAAAGAATAAATTATCTACAGGCAATGCATTAAGCGGAATCTTAAACTGGTGTATTTCTGGATGGTTACTTTTTTGTAAAGAAGGGTTGGACGAGCCGGAGAATATCCGGGCGGCTACAGTGGAATACGCTAATTCCTCTGATAAAATGCAAAACTTTATCAATGACTGCCTTGTGGAGAAAAAAGGGTGCAATATTGCTATTAAGGATTTATATGAAAAATATGAGGAATGGTGCAACGATAACGGTTTTCATACAGAAAATAAGCGGAATTTTATTGATGATGTGAAGTCAAAGAACATTTACAAGGCATCCGGAACAGTGAACGGCAAAACGGTTCGCAACATTATCCGGGGGGTATGATTTTGCAAGTGAAGATTTTATTGAAATTGATGAATCAGAGCCATTACCATTTGATTAGTGAGAGGTACAGTATATGGACTATTTCGAGGTATATCGTGAAATTTGGCAGTTTCATAAGCAGTATATTGATAGAATTTGCAATGAGGATGAATTTTGGGAAGCGGTGATTGCTGATGCGGACAAGCTGCACAAAAAGTACGATAATTCACGATTTGCAAAAGATTTGATACTTGCAGAACTGACGGAGTTTGAGCGAATCAGCAAAGAGGAAAAAACATAGTTTGTGCGTGTTGTGTATTTTCAATGGGGTATAAGAAAAAATAATTTCTTTAAGGGTTTTACATGGAAAATACATATTTGCACAAATGCAGTAAGAATAAGGCTTCCACGGTGTGTGTGATAGCTGACTCTCTCTGTGGAAGCAATAAAGAGTAATGAAAGAGTAAGGAATAGGCTAAGTCACACACAAAGGTAACGTCAATTAAAAAAGATTGAATTTTATAATTTTTTTCAGAATGAGAGTTAATAAATTATGGCAGGAAAAGCACCACAAGGACAACTAACAGAGATGAACCCGGTCAAGGTAAAAGCAATTATTCACAGTTTGAGACAACTTTATGATATGGGAAAGCCGAAAACAAACTTAGAATTGAAAGAAAGGATTGATATGTTTTTCCAGTTTTGCGAGGATTCCAGTATTAGACCGGGCGTTCAAGCACTTTGCACGGCATTACATATGACATTAAGCGGTCAAGTATCGCCGCCAGTTTGGATATTCCTCTTAAAGAACTGGTGTTTGTATAAAGACACAGTTTCTATTGAGGAAAATATACCAAATACGAAAACAACGCACGCTTTGACAGCCGCACAGCTTCCAAAGTTGGGGAATATGGCAGAGGATAACGGTAGTAATGCAACGCTTCCTTATCTGGCAGATACAAAGCTAAACACAATAGTAGAGTAAATATGGCCATTAGATCATGATAATTTGAGGTGATAGGGTGGATTAAAGTAAGGAAAGAATGAGGTAGAAAATGTATGGATAGAGAAATGATTATAAACAATCTGCTTACGGATTATGGAAAATATGGCGTTACCAGAGCCGAATTAGAACCGATTATAGATGATGGCATACAGAACTATGATTTGTCATTAGAAGCTATCTACAGCGGTTTGAGAATGAGCCTTGCATCTGTATTTAATGAACATGAGTATTTCTCTTTAGATGATGTAATGGCGATAACCGGTGAAAGTCGGGAAGAACTTTTACAGCAGATAGAGCAATGTCGGCGAGAATTGATAGAAGCAGGAGAAAACCCGGATGATTATTTCAAGCCTGTAGAGTCACAGAGGGCAGCAGTCTATTACTTTCCTAACGGTTTGCGGTAGCAATGAACTGTTATCTAAGGCTGCAATGAGTGATGATTTTATGTCAAAGAATATGTCAAAGTATATATTAGGATGTTTTAGATGCTTTGAAATCAAGAAAATATGATTGTTATTAGCACTAACTTATGCTAAGTACATATCATTTTTGTTGAGTATTCGGATAAAGAGTATGGCAGATTTTCTTATGTTTTGCATGGTCGGATATTAAGTCCTAAACTATTTAAAAGATTGTTTGTCATAGATTTGTATCTTGCTACGAAAATAAAGTTCATAGCCAGGAATTGAACCTTGACAACAAATGTTTTCAACAATCCTGGAAGCATCACAATAAAGCAGTCATAAAACTGGCTGCTGTCAGTGAAATATTGCTAATGCAAAGAATCAGGCTTGTACTTCCACATGATAGCCATGCTTCTCTAATTCCCGTATGTACCGGGAAAGCTGTTTTTGTTCACAGTTTTTACGTCTGGCTTCAAAACAGGATTCATCGAAAAGAGTGCCCTGTTTGAGCATGGTGTAAATGATTACGAGAAGTTTTCTGGCAAGGGCGACAATAGCCTTTTTGGCGCCCTTCTTCTGCTTGATTCTCCAATACCAGGCAGATAGATAGGTATTCCGCTTCCCGGCGATCACCCAGGCAATTTCGCAAAGCATACTTTTTATGTAAGGATTGCCTTTTGTGACAGAAGCGCTTTTTCGCTTCCCGGCACTTTCATTATTTCCAGGACCAATGCTTCCCTGTTACATCTTCGGACAATTATATTTACAAAATGGAAGAATCATATACAAATTCCTATTCTAATGTACGTCTGGACAGCCGGGAACAGGCAAAGCGGATGATTTCAAAAGCACTGAATGAAGGAAGTTCTTTAGACCGTAGTTTTGTACTTGCTAATATGCTTCGTACATCAACGCCGGATATACAGAATGAAATGCTTTCCATACTGGCAGAAAAAGACCCGGCGGCACTGCATGACCCGACAATGCAATTTACAGGCGTTAAGAATGTTGTTGACAGGTTCATCAAAACGGATGGCGAACTTGTAAAGGCGGCAGGCGTGGCAATGGAGAAAGCTGACAATGCAAAATCTCATCAAGAGCGCATTGGTATTTTATGGGATAATTTTGACAACCGACATCTTAGAAAAAAGATAGAAGAAAGGATTGCCGCCACAAATGATGAAGAATTGAAAGACAGCTATGAGAATATGAAAGAAATCAAACAGGAGGAACGCCAGAAAGCGGCAGACAGGAGGGGATAAAGTCTATGATAAAAGATTATGACGAATTTAGGGCAAATATGAAAGCCAGAACAGACAAAAGCACTGAAAATCCCATGTTCCTAAAGAAAGTAAGACCTTTTACTTTTTCACAATATGAAGAACGCTATCAAAAAGAAAAAAAGGAGATTGCGGACATAAACAAAAGGCGTTAGACGGTTTTTATCTGGCAAATTAAAAGGGAAGTAGCACCGAAAATACATACTTCCCTTTTATCTCCTATACATGAATGAAACCAGATAAGGAGAAAACTCAAAATTTTGTTTAAGACAACAGACACAAGAGTGTGGAGTGAATATTTTATCTGGAGGTAACAGAAAATGGCAAATATATTATTTGAGGAACTGGGCGGCAAATACGAACGGAAAGGCGATTATCTAATTCCATGTATAGCTTTACCCGCCGAAGAAGAACAGCCGATAGGCACATGGGGACAGCGGCATCTGGACTATCTGAAACAGTACCACAAGGTTACATACACGAATCTTCTCACAAGCGGTAAACTCAACGCCTACCTTGCCAACATTGACAGGCAGGCACAGGAACGATTTAAAAGGCTCATAGAGGATATGAAGCAGGCACAGGGTATAACAGAACAACTAAAGGCAGAAAACGCCTTAGAATGGGTACAACGCTTAAATAACATAAGGGCATGTGCGATGGAGATTGTGAACGAAGAAATTATCTACGCATAATAAAAAGGCGATGGAGTAAAAGAAGCTCTATCGCCTTTTTATCTGTAAGACCGAAATGAATATAGGTTATACCGCAGAAAAAGGTGATGCATATTTTTTTGGATGTAAACTTTTATACAAAGCACTTTACTTAACCCAATGTCAACAGGAATTATTGGCATGAGTATGCTTTTCATAGGTGTAACCATACTCTTGTTTAAACTGCCAAAATATAAAGTGAATCGTTGGGGTGCTTTTATGTCTAAAAAAGAATGGACATGCTGCCCTATCGTCACAGTTCATTGGCTCAATTATATTTCATAAGGTTATAAGGCAAATGCCCGTCATATTTTTACCGTCATTTTTTTAATAAGTCTTTTTCTTGACAATATCCCTAGAGAATGTTATTATATTTACGAACATTATATAAGAATATTCGTAAATATAATTCAGGAAGGAGAGAAACAGACATGCCATCAAAGCCAGTGCTTTCAGATACTGACAAAGAGAATATTCGCAAAAGGCTGAAAGAATTATGCGAAGAATGCTGGATAACACAGGGGTATAAAAAGACAAGCATTAAAAGCCTGTGTGAGAAAGCGGGGATATCAGTCGGAACATTTTATACGCTGTACCCAACCAAAGAAGATTTGTTTTTTGAAACAATCGAAACCATACAAAGGAGGTTGGAAGAAAAGATTTTTGCGATTAACAGGGACAGACGGACAAAGGACGGATTTGCCGAATCAATGAAAGAGCTTTTTAAGGAATATGACAGCAAGCCTTTCCTGTATAACGTCAATACGCCAGATTTCCAATCCTTTATCACAAAACTGCCAGAAGAAACAATAAAAAAAGTTAAATTTGACAGCTTCGATTTTTTCAGGCAGGCGGTCCGCGCCGCCAGCCTTGAACTGAAAATGGAAGAATCTAAGGCGTATGGGATATTGAGTGCATTGCTATCTACTATCAATGCAAAAGAGACACTTTCTGTCACCTGTGACTATTTTGCTGTTTTTGAGTTCATGGTGGACAGCCTTGTGGCTGATATTTTTAAATGAAGGAGGTCTTTATGGAGAAATTTGAGTACAAAATAATGTTTGTTGACAGCAAGGAAACTGATAAACCAGACAGCCTGCTGGCAGACAAGTTAAACCAGTATGGCAAAGACGGATGGGAACTGACAACGTCTTTTGCCTGCCCATACATAGGCAGTTCGCAATATTCCCTTATCGGGCTTGCGCAGAAAACAACTTTTATCTTTAAAAGGCGGCTGCTTTCTGAAAAGGGGGCGCACGAATGACATATGCGGTTGAAGTTCAGAATTTATCAAAATCCATAGATGGCTGCCCCATACTGAAAAATATCTGCATGAGGGTAAAACAGGGTGAGATTTATGGATTTTTAGGGGCAAACGGGGCGGGGAAAACGTCACTGATGAAGACGCTGTACCATATCATACGCCCCGACTGTGGAACGGTATGTTTGCTAGGCGAGCGTGTTGCAGGCGGAAACAGCCCTGTTTTTTCCCATATTGGAAGCATTATCGAAAGCCCTGTTTTTTATAACCATTTGTCGGCTTATGACAACTTGGAACTGCATTGCAGATATATGGGCGCAGGATATGAAAATATCGGGGAAACCCTGTCATTGCTGGGGATTTCAGAAACAGGCAATAAAGCCGTAGGAAAATTTTCTTTAGGGATGAAACAGCGGCTTGCCCTTGCAAGGGCTTTCCTCACAAGACCAGAACTGCTTATACTTGACGAGCCTATCAATGGTTTAGACCCGCAGGGAATCATACATATTCGGGAACTGTTATTGCGAATTGATTTTGTCAAGATTAGTTGACACATTTTCCTCAGGGATTTTGTATCCTATGCTGCTTCTTTCAGGGAATCATAGTATCGCTGCCGTTTTATCATGGGAGGAAGGCCTCCATTAGAGGAACAGATCCTCCGGTTATTCCAATAGCTGATGAAATATCTCCAGATCAGGGTTTTCAGTTCATCCGTGCTCATCTTCTCTGTATCGTAACGGTCATAGAGTAGTTCAGATTTCATTCTGGCCCACATGCTCTCGCAGCGGGCGTTATCATGGCATCTGCCGCCTGCACTGTTCATGCTCTGCCGTATGCCATACTTCCGGATTACATCCCGGTAAAGCTGGCTCGTGTACTGGCTTCCCCTGTCACTGTGGATAATTGCCCCATGGATGTCCGGATATGTCTTCGCCGCGTTTTCCAGTGTCCGCGCACATAATGGAGCTTTCATATTAGTATCCATCGCCAGTCCAACCACGCTGGAATCGAAGCAGTCAAAAACAGCCGAAACATACAGCTTTCCATCGCTGGCTTTGATCTCTGTTATGTCTGTTACACACTTGACCAGCGGCTTCTCTGACTTAAAATCACGTTTTAACAGATCTTCTGATTTCCGGGCTTGCCGATCCGCTTTCGTGATTCCGTTTGGTTTGCGCCTGGGATGGTGGCTGATGCCGATATCCTCCATGACACGGTAAACAGTACGTTCGCTGGGAATATCCACATTTTCAGGCTGTTTTAACATTAATGCCTGATACATACGGATCCGGCCGTAGGTGTCATTACAATCATCTTCCTCAAGGATTTCCATCATGGCGTCTGCCAGGGGCTGATACTTCCATGGGCGGTCTTTATTTGCAAGGTACTGGTAGAATCCCTGCCTGCTGACATGAAGGGTTCTACAGTAAAAGAAGATATCCCCTTTTAATTTGCCGTCTTTGGTTTTAAGAGCAATGAACTTCATTCTTTCGTTTTTGCTGACCTCAGACGGCTCGCGGCGAAAAAAGCGCTGGCTTCCTCCAGAAAGTCATTTTCCTTCTTCAAACGGCGGATTTCTTTTTCCTGTTCCTTAACCAGCTGGCGGAGCTGAAGAAGTTCCTGGTTAAGGGTCATGGCGCTTTGCGGAGTTTGTGAACCTGCCCCAAGGTCGAGGCTGCCAGGGCGGTTGGCCCGTACCCAGCCATACATGGTATTCTTTGGAACCCCCAGTTCTTTAGCGGCCTTTGCTTGTCCGATTTCCTTTGCCAGTTTCACTGCCTGTACTTTGTATTCATGGTCGTATTGCCTGTTTTCTGCCATTTTTGTTCACTCCTTATCCTCTTGATTATATCTCAAATCCTTGAGAATGGGCTGTCAACTTTTTTTATACCACATCAAATCAATAAAGAGCATGGCACAAGCATTTTGATATCAAGCCATATCCTTGACGAACTATCTAAAATCGCAGATACCATTGGCATGATTGACCACGGTGCTATGCTTGGGGAAATTTCTATGGATGAAATATGCAAAAAGGGGATAGGGCTTGAAGATTATTATCTGGATTTGCTGGGAGGAGGTGGAAAAGGTGAAGAACCTTATTTCTCTGGAAATTAGGAAAGTGCTTTTAAAGCCGCATATGTTTGGGCTGGCTGCGGCTAACATTATCATTTTTTTACTGAGTGCATTCACGTCCAGCCTTTTAACCCAAAACGGAAATATGCCTGCATTCAATGGCTTGCCCCCAGCCCAGTTAGATACTGTTTCATTGGCACTGATGCTTGTAAGGGCAACATTGATTGTATGGGAAGCGGTTTTTCTTTGCGTATTTATAATTGAGGAATATAGGAACAGGACTATAAGCCTGCTTTATACTTATCCAGTAAACCGAACAAAGCTGATGTTGGCAAAGCTCCTATTGGTCTGCGGCATTATGCTCCTGTTCCACACGGTGTCATATATCTTCCAATATGCCTGTATTCTTCTTGCAAGCAAATATTTTGTGTTTGTCACATTCAGCTTGGGGGATATATGGGTGCAGGCTGTCACAGCCATTTCAGCTATTATGTTAGGGCTTTTCCCATTATATGTTGGGATGATAAAGAAATCAACGATTGCAACGGTTGTTTCATCCATAGTCATTGTTGTCATTGCATCCAATTCACAGGGCTGCCATGCAGGGCTGCTGTCAATGCCTGTTGCCGCAACAATTTTGGGCATTATTGGGATTGCTTTTTCAGCAATGGCACTTCACAGGATGGTTGCATCTGATTTGAACAATTAAAAGAAAGGGGGCGAAAGTATGGATTTTCCAATTCCGGATTTTATACCTGTTCCTAACGCAGAAGCCATGCAGATGATATCAATCGTATCATTGATTGTTGGTATCTGTCTGGTTGTGGCAGGAGCAGTATTTTTGTTACTGAACAAAAGAAAAGGGAAAAAATCCACACTCGCATGGATTGTGATATGCGTAGGGGCATTGCTCATTGTAAATCATGGCATACAGCTGATATTTTAGGAGGACAGAGAATGATTAAAGAAGTAAATCAAGCTTGTGGGAAATTAAATGAAGCGTTGGGCATTTCGGTTAGGCTCCCAAACCCTGGCAAAAAAGCGGTAAAATCTGCCGCAGTATGCAACTTAATTGCAGGGGCTGGCTTAATTGCGGCAGGGGCGGTTTTTTCTTCAAAATGGTGCGCAGCATTAGGTGGCTTGGGAATTGTCAGCAGTATTATACTGCGAAAGGAAGGCAGCCATAAACCAAATGACAAATAACAGCGAGCGCAAAAGGATGGAATGGTTGTTATGCCCTGTCTGCAATAGCAAGACACGGATAAAAATACGACCAGACACAGAGTTTAAGATGTTTCCATTATTTTGCCCAAAATGCAGACGGGAAACGCTAATCAATGTAGAAAAACAAAATGTTTCAGTCATCACAGAGCCAGACGCACAGACGCAGAGCCGATGAACTTGTGAAATAAAATCACAGTTTGTTGGCTCTGTTTCATTTCATAAGGTTTTAAGGCAAACGCCCACCATATAAAAAAACGGTGTATGGTGGGCGATTTTGCTATGCCCAAAAGACTTAACAGACACTCTCCAGACCTGTTTTAGAGTTTGGAGGGATTTTTAGTACCATATAAGTGTAAGAGATAAGGCATATCAATAGTGCTTTACCTTCTGCACTTATTTTTTTATGATAAGGGAGTAATTGGTCTGGCGAAGCGATTTTTGGATTAACCACATCCGTCATAAAAACCGTCAACCATCCCTTATTATAAGCAGTCGTTTAAGCAGGTTGAAACCCGTAAGGTGCTTTCGTGTAACGAACTAAAATGAGTGGTAATAAGTGTGGATGGGACAATTACAGATTTATTTTGGAGGTTACAGATGATAAGTGTAGGAATTGATGTGTCAAAAGAAAAAAGTACCGTATGTATCTTAAAGCCTTATGGTGAGGTTGTGAGCAGGCCTTTTGAAGTCTGTCATGTGGAGAAAGAACTGTCCGAACTGACTTCCATGCTGCTGCGTCTGAATGATGACATCCGTGTGGTCATGGAAGCTACTGGGATCTACCATCTGCCTGTATTAAGCTATCTGAAAGAAAAAGGGCTGTTTGTGGCAGTGATTAATCCATTTGAGATGAAGGAATACCGCTGTCAGGGGTTAAGACGTGTGAAAACGGATAAGCAGGATGCCATTACAATCTCTAACTATGGGATTGACCATTGGTACAGGCTGAAGGACTATGAGGCAGAAGAAAGCGTCTATGCGGAGCTGAAGCTTTTGGGAAGGCAGTACCGTCACTATATGCGGATGCGTGTGGAGAGCGTGTTGGAACTGACTCATCTTCTGGACTATACGATGCCTGGGATCAAAACGCTGCTGAAAGGCTGGAATGAAACAAATGGGAAAGATAAGCTGGGGGATTTTGCGGAAGAATACTGGCATTATGACAATATCACGAAGAAACCGGAGGAACAGTTTATAGAGAGCTATCTGAAATGGGCAAAAGAGAAGGGATACCATCAGAGCCAGGATAAAGCCGTCAAGATCTATGCACTGGCAAAAGAAGGCATCCCCACAGTACCCTCCGATACCCCATCGACCAAAATGCTGGTACAGGAGGCAGTACGGGTGTTACGAGAAGTCGATAACACTCTGATGACCATTCTAACACAGATGCAGGCATTAGCCAAGAGTCTGCCGGAATATCCGGTTGTCAGGGCAATGGGAGGTGTTGGAAATGTCCTTGCGCCTAAATTGATTGCAGAGATTGGGGATGTGAGAAGATTCCATAGCGGAAAAGCCCTGATAGCCCACGCAGGAATCGACGCGCCGCCCTATCAGTCAGGGCAGTTTATGGGGACAGAGAGGAAAATATCCAAGAGAGGTTCTTCCAGCCTGCGAAAGATTGGATATGAAGTGATGAGATGTCTGAAAACCCATAAAGAGCCAGCAGACGCAGCAGTGTATAGATTTATTTTGAAGAAAGAAAAAGAAGGAAAGTCAAAACGTGCAGCAAAAATAGCGGGATTAAATAAATTCCTTAGGATTTATTATGCACGTGTGATGGAAGTATACCAGAAGTAAAAAGAACTAAAACAGCGGATACGGCAGACCGGATTTTCCACCGGTCTAATTGTCGTAGGAAAAATTCATACGAAAAATATATTTAAAAACCTGCTAAAAAGTCTTGACTTTTGTTAGCAGGTTTTTATGTTCTTTTTTCGGGCAGTAATCTATCTGCTCATGCAACACAGAATTTATCCGTACATAGCATATCGGGGAATAGCAGGAAGCCAGTTAAAAAAATCCCTGCCCATGCAACGCTACTTCTTGCCATGCAACCAGAAGTATAATCTCCACTTAACAGAATATGTATCTCCTATAACCGTAGAGGTCACCGAGCCTTTGCGGTTTTTCTTTTGTCGTTTTTTATCGGAATGTGCCGCAGGGCTGTTTCTGCTGTTGGCTGCCGTTCGCCTCCTATCCAATCTGGTTTTTAGCATTTTCAAAAATTTCAGATTGGAGGAAAAAAGAATGGCATACAACAACGGACGGGAGAACAGGAAATGGCTTATCTGGAAAGAAGCCGAGGAAAAAATATTACGGGAGCATGGAGTTGATGAAACCACCATTGAACAAATCCGCACAGACGACAGGGCAGACTTCAATTCCAACAGGCGGTTTTACCATTGGACAAGCGACTTTGGCGAATACCTTGAGGGAATGGCAGACAGGGAGCGGAATGCCGAGGTAAAGACCGTTGCTGATTTACTGGATGAGATTGAGGACGAAACTCTGTATCGGGCATTGCTTACGGTGGACAGGCGTACCCTGCAAATCATCCTGCTGAAAATGCAGGGCTATTCCACAAAGGAAATTGCACCGCTTGTTGGATTGACAACAGGGGCTATTTATGCACGATTAGACCATCTGCGGAAAAAGTTGCGGAAGATTTTATAACCAGCTAATAAAGACAGCTTTTTGACGGGCTATTGGGTGGGGGATAAAATTCCCCCGCCAAATTATAAAATTGATGTATAAAATTCCTGTCCACAGGGAATACTAAAAAGTTTGCCCAAAATCTTGACATGGGTACAGCCGCTATGATATTCTGAAATACCCGTGAGGGAATTGGAAGATTGAAAATGAAATAGCACATAGATGGAAGAACGGAATGTCAGCCAATGGACAAGGCTGACCGCTGCCGAATTTATGCTGCCCTTTTCGGCTGGTGTATGGCAGCATGGTTTTGAATTTCAAAGCCGTTACATAGCATTGCGAATCCGAGCAGGAGAAAACACTCCTGTCATTCGTGGTGCGGTGTGGCGGCTTTTTCATTTATCCAAAAGTCAAGAGAAATCAAATCCAGAACGGAGGTGCAGGGACATAGGGTTTTCTTTTCGGAGGGTAAGACAGGCGTTAAGAATACCGCTGCACAGGAAAAATGCTCTGTGGCATTGTCCACAGAGATAGCGAGCATCGGATTGTGTCAGCCACAATCCCAATCCATGCCGCTTGCAGGCATGGACTAACTCAGGGGACAGCCCCTGAATACCCCGAAGAAAGGAATTTAAGACTGGAGGATTAAGGAAAATGAGCAAAGAAAAATCAGAAAAGGGCGTGCGGAATGTCCCGATTACCGTCCGATTGAACGAGGGAGAACATGAAAAATTAAAGCAGTGCGCCGCCGCTTGCGGTCTGTCCGCTGCCGAATTTATGCGCCAGTTATGCAAGGGAAACGCCCCGCAGCCACAGCCAAAAACCGAGTTTTGGGAACTGTTAAACAAGCTCTATGAAGTGCATGACGCTTTCAAAAAGTGTGTCCCATACTATCCAACCGCCACTGAAATCTGTAAGGAGATTGAGGATTTTATCTTAGAACTGCAACAGAAAACAACTCTCCCACAACGGTTCAGCATAGAAGAATTGACAGAACAGGGGGCGGTCTGATATGGCGGTAACGAGCCTATGGCATGTCAAAGGGAGCATAAAAGACGTGATTGACTATATAGAAAATCCAGAAAAGACCGTGCCGAATGAAGATATGCAGGACTTCTTTGACGTGTTCTCCTATGTGAAAAATCCGTCAAAAACAAATGAGGGCGAGTATGTTTCCGCTATCAACTGTTTGAAAGAAACCGCATTACAGCAGATGATTTTGACAAAGAAGCAGTACCAAAAGACAGGCGGATATATCGCATGGCACGGCTACCAGAGCTTCAAGCCAGACGAGGTAACGCCCGAACAGTGCCACGAAATCGGATTAAAACTGGCAAGGGAAATGTGGGGCGATAAATACCAGATAATCGTTGCCACCCACCTTGACAAAGGACATCTCCATAATCATTTCTGTTTTAACTCCGTTTCTTATCTGGATGGGAGCAAATATAATTACTCAAAATCCGAACAGAAACGGCTAAGGGAGGTGTCCGACCGCTTATGCCAAGAGTACAGTTTATCGGTGATTGAAAACCCCAAGAAAGCCCCTGCAAGACCGCTGTATCTGGACGAAAAAAGCGGAAAGCCGACACGGTACAACGTCTATCGGGAGGATTTAAGGGAAGCAATCAACGGGAGCAGGGATTTACAGCACATGATGAAATACCTTACCGATAAAGGATATGAGATTGATTTTTCGGGCAGCCATTGGAAAATGAAGCTGCCACAGTATAAACATTTCACAAGGTTAGACACGCTTGACGGGCGGTTGACGCCCGATTTCATACGGTCATGTTTAGGCGGGACTTCCCGATATGGGAACTACAAAGCGAGGATTTCCTACTCCCCGCATATGCCAGAACAGTATAAAAATGCATGGAAACCGCATCAGAAAACCACGGGGATTTTAGCGTTGTATTACTACTGGTGCTATCAGTTGGGAATATTCCCCAAAGGCACGGACTACAAGCCGGCAAGCCCGCTGATGAAAGAGGAGCTTCGGAAACTGGACGAGATTACCGCACAGGTACGGTATATGTCAAAGCATAACATCTCCACCCTCTCCGACTTACACGCCGACAGGGAGAAAAACCAGACCGAAATGAATAAACTGATTGACTACCGCCAGCACTTGCGGAATAAGGTACGCCGTGCCACACCAGCCGAAAAAGAAACACTCCGAGCCGAAAAACAGGGCGTGACGGAGCGGATAACGGAGCTTAGAAAACGGTTGAAATATGCAGACGGGATTGAGAAACGCTCTGCCCATATCGACAACTGCCTAGACCAAATCCATGATACGATTGAAAATCAGCGGTCAAACCGACAGAAACAGCCAGTTAAAACAGACCGCAGGAGGGAGGAATTATTGCGATGAGCAGACTGTCCGAGGAAGAAATACAGGCGATTATGGAGAAATACAAGGACGTCCCTATGGTAAATCCCGACAAAATATATCCCCCTCTGCCGCCTGTCCAGAACGTCACGCCCCTTGTCCGCATCCCAGAGCCGATGAGCATTACCGAGAAAATCGGCGGCACGGAATACACTGTCAACGCCCATTTCCGAAAAGATGGACGGGATTTGCTTGTAATGCTTACGGACATTTTTCGGCGTAGCGCACAGGGATATAGATTTTTTAATAATGGGAATTGGGGTGATGATAACGGGGAATAACAGGCAGCGGAAGAATTATCGCTTTAAAGCGTTGAAGTTTGAGGACAGATGTGGTACACTGTACCTACACTTCACAATACCGTGTCTGCTGTCAGAAAGGAGAGCTTTATGAAAAGACAGCAGGAAGATTTTACGGCATTATATTGTAGGTTAAGCCAAGACGATGGGCGGGAAGGCGAAAGCAACAGCATTGTAAACCAAGACGGAATTTGTCAAGGGGGCTTTCTGCAAAAGTTACAAATTGTTCAATAATTATGTATTCTCACATCAATTTTTTCTCAACAAACTGTTGAATTACAAGTTGTATCGTATCTTCTACAAAGTTTGCATACTCGTCTCTTGACATAGTAATAAACTTATTTATTGATTTATCGAGTTCGGGCAAATAACCCATCACGCCGATCTTACGGACGATACTACCTTTTGGGAGATAATCAATATAATCGGGGAAAGATTTTAACGGAAGAATTTCTGTGAGATACCCGGAGTTCGGATGATCGCTCAGATACTCAGCCTCCATTTCGTAGATCTCACGCATATGCTCTTTCTTGGGAATGAGTCTTTTTACTGAATCCCACGTTTCATCCATACCGACAGCGGCAACACGCAATTCTTCGTCTGCCTTAATGCGCATCCATGTCGCTTTAACCCGATCATCGTCTCGGATCATAGCTTGAAACGCTGCATCAGTAATCAAATGACAGTAGTAGCCGAGCAGAAACGCATATTCTTCTGCAGATTTGATTTTGTCTTTACGTTTCAAGATGTACTCATCGCAGAAAGCATCACAGTCCGAGGCTATCTTTCGTTCACTCTGCATCCAATGTGTTACTTCTCTGGACGGCGTAAAGGCTGTCCAATCTTCATTTTCTACGTTGCAATCCGGTGCGATATTACCAACACAGAAGCCACGTCTATCTATGTTCGGAATACGTTCAAGAACGCCATCCGCAATCATTAGGTGTGTTATCCAAGTCGCCATCTGTTTACCTCTTTCTTAAAACGTGCCAAACATCAGAACCGGTAAATCCACACTTGCGATACATCGCCTCTGGTTTTGTAGAGTTATTACATTGACCGGATACAGTAGCGAACTTGGCGTTTTCTTTCATTCGCCATAACAACTCTTAAACGACATATTTACCTAATCCATATCCACGATGTTGTTCAGATACTTGAATCCACTCTAAAACACCCTCACCAATCTCTTTGTCAAGTTCGGCAATGCCTGTTGCAACCACTTCATCGGCTTGGTTATCCTTAATTGCTAACCATAAAGCGGAATCATATACAGGACGAGCTGTGTAGTCTCGGAGGTCGGCTTCTGTTATACCGATCTTGCTATAGCAGCGATTGATGTGCTCTGCAAACTCCTTCAAAGTAGCTTTACAAAGCAAATATCCCTGCGGAGGCACTTGAACAGACAAGTCTTGCAGGCTATGTATTAAGCGAAAATAAGGCTCGTCAATGTAATGCTGATATTCTGTTTTATTGAAATTGTCCTGGTGTACAATGCGCATACCATCGGGTATGGTTATAGACTTTACTTTCCAGTATGGTATAGATGAAACTTTGCAAGGACAAATTAAGTATTCGTTTTTGCTAATCGTCATTTTACTTTATTCTCCAGTTGATTGCTCCTATTTACATACTTTTCTTGATAGTCCGAAATATCTTTGCAGGGGTATTCCGAGCATTTACTACAAGCATCTATACCTCGTTCAATGCAACACTTTTTGAAAGGACATTCCTTGCACAGCTCAAACACGTTCTCTGATCTACCGCCGTCGCAATAGAATTTTTCAAGAGGAATATCAAGTCCAAACCTCTCTTTATAAAAACTCTGAGCCTGTCTGCGCGGATCATCATTATCGGTTTGCGTTGCAATATAAGTAACACACTTTGAACAATCATGACCACAGTAACACGGCAGACCGAACAGCTTACTTATCCGATATGTACTGTCTGCGATTCTTGTTGTCTTATCCCAACGGTCGGACAACGGAAAATATACTCCATCTTTTGCCTTTTCTCCAAAGTCCCATTGTCCATTTTCGTTACGGTTGGCATTGATCCAATCCATAACAAAAGTCAATTTTTCTTTTGCCAGATCATAACGAGACAATACTTCTATCGCAGCGATATAACAACTTGATTTTCGTGAGGCAAATGTTTCTGGAAGCTGATTTAACGGTTTGTCATAAATGTAGTACATTCCATCCGGTTTCGATAAGTAATAATCCAAAAACAAATCTTCTGTTTTGGGTGATAATACCCCCGGAAGCAACGCAGCATGATAGAACATACCAAAACCCGTTTCAAATCCACTCTTGGGTTTTCGTCCTTTCCACTCTGTAAATGCCGCAATATCATCAGCTACGCTGTAACTACCACTGGCAAACGCTTTTTCAACAATTTGTGCCCATTGGTATGCCACTTCAAGAGCAGTTTCATTTTGTGGCTCAAAAATTCGCAACCAAGCCGCCAACATGAGTTTTTCAAAGAAAACCCAATCGTGTTTCTTTTCTGAGTAACTATCAATATCAAGCTCTCCCGTGATACATTGTTCCATGCGTTTAAGAACAGGCTGAATAACTTCATCTTCGGCTGTATATCCAAGATAATAGAGCCTTCGTATTGCCTGTTCAGTTGTATAATTTCTGCCGGGAACAGGGCAACTAAGTGTGTGAAAATTACCCCATAGACCATCTTCACGCCTTTGTGAAAGAATTTGATCTACCCATTTACCATTTCTATAGTTTTGCATAACTCACCGCCTCTGTTTCTGAAAAACAAATCACTTTCCGGTCTTAATCATTTCAATGATTTCTTCCTCGGTCTGGCATTTGTCATAGTCGCCAACAAGCTGACTTTCATAGTGATACACAATGCCTTTTTCCTTGTTTCTAAGGAGACATTTTTCAAGTTCCTCTACACCATATCTTCTTGCAAACTCTGCAAAAGCACGAATACGGGGCTTATCGAGCATACATCCGGTGCAAGGAAATTCAGAACATTCCCAACAGCCGTTCAGCCCTTTTTCTTTACAACAGTTATAGTTTTTGCACCAGCCGTGGCTTTCACAGCCTCCGTCTTGGCAACCTACACAGCCTTTATTTTCGGAACAAACGCAACACGCAAGACCACAAAATGCAATAGCTTTCATTATTGTGCCGCCTCCCATTCTGCTGTGAATTGTCTGATTGTTTGCTGACGGTTGGCACGATCATCACTTACTGCTCTCGTTGCGATCTCAAAGAGCTTGTCGCTGAGCTGCCACTTTTCCCGTGTGCGGTTATACTCTCCAAAGAGCGCAAAAGCGGTAGCACCAAGAGTATAGACGTTCGTAATTTCATCAATATCGGCTCCGAGCTGATGTTCTTCCGGGGATTGGAAGCGAGAGCTGCCCCACATATGTCCCATATCGTTGACACACGGTTGTTTGCGGAAAAGGTCAATATCGCAGATTGTAGTCTTTCCGTTCACAAAATCATACATAATGCTGCCGTCATAAAAATCTATGGCTACATAATTGCGCGAGACAACACATTCCAAGAAGCTCAATATGTCGCTGAACACAGCGAGCCTGTCATTGATGGGAAGCTGAATAAAGCGACGATATGCCGCGGGGTACATTCTGCCCATACAATCGCCATCAGCCCACTTGAATACCATAGCGAACCCGTCGCCAATTTCCTTGGCTTCAATAAGCTCAATCAGATTCTCGTGCTTCAGATCGCTGTAAATCGGGAGAGTAGCTTTCAATCTGGAGATAGCATCTGCAGGATCGCCGCCGTACTGCTCGGTAGGAGCACCGGCGAACTTTACAAAATAACGCTGACCGTCTTTTTCAGTACCAAAGCAGATGTTTCCGGAATCCTGGTCATCGTAAACCTTGAACACCGTTCCATACTCTTTCATAAAGCTGAAATCAAAAGTACTTTTCAGCTTGAAAGGAATCCCGTCGATGTACTGCAGATAATACCCTTTGAAATACCATGTCGGCACAGGATTACGCATATTATCGTACCAAGACAGAACCTCCTTGGCTTGGTTCAGCATGGTGTTCACTTCGTCCTGTCCGAACGGAATCGCCCAATATACAGATGAGAGAGTATTGCTTGAAATGTAAAGAGCAAGCAATCTCCAAAACTCCATAGGTACGTTATCATCAAAGTATCCGTTTACCATACCGGAAGCAAAGAGAGGAGCTTTCTGAGCGCACCAAACAATGCGGTTAAATTCTTCCCACGGATCACCGTAATCGTTACGGTTAAAGTCGATAACGTGGAGCTGACCGCCTCTGTCGATCATCATATTGCCGATGTGGTAATCGCCGTGCTGATATACCTGCGGTCTGTTTTTCAGCAAATGACGGTTCTCGTTTATGTAGTCGATAAATGCCTGTCCGTTCTCATACTTGATGGGGCACTCAACGTACTTTTTGATCTTATAATCCATTTTACGGTTAAAACGGATTTCCCAATCCTCCTGCGTTGCAGGAGCAGGAATGGAGTGGATCTTGCGAAGAATACGTCCTGCTTCCAAGCCATATACATATTGCTCGGTATCAGAATAGCCCGACATGACCTGTTCTGCATCTTCGCCGTCAATCCAACTTTGGATGGAATAAACGCCATCCTCACAAGTGCCAAATTCAATGGGCTGGCACATAGGCACTCCAAAAGAAGCGACCTGTTTCATCATATTAAACTCAGACTGCTTTGTGTCGTGCTGTGCAATATCGGAAACACGCAAAAGATACCGTGTGCCGTTTTCGTCGGTAACACAGTATTTTTTATCACTCGACCAGCCTTTGTTTATTGGTTCTTTCGTTACAAAATTCATATCTTTTCTCCGTAGCTCTATCTGCCAAACACCTTGACATCACCGAGCAGTTTAAGGTTTCCATTATCCACGAGAATTGCGCCAGCTCGCACAGCGGTTGCGTACACGGTTTTACCACGTTCAGCAAGTACCCGTTGTATCGACTCATCCTGTTCCGAAGTCCCCTCATAGTGAACTTCCAAATAAAAATCATTCAGATAAGGAAGCCCCTCATAATACTTAAATTCGGGGTAATCATCATCGGGAGACAAATGGTACTCTGCTAACTGAATGACAGCACCGGCACTATAGCCCATCAGAATCCCATCATGTTGCATCAAAATATCATACAAATCGAACTCTTTGATTCGATCCATCATTCTGTCCGGCAACCCACCAAGGAAATAAACAATGTCTGCGCTTTTGATTTTTTGAGTTGCAGATTCCTTTGTGTCGGTAAAATAATTGATAAAGTTAATGTTTTCTTCCGGGATGCCATAAGTAGTAAAGCCTCCAACAATCCCATCGTGATATTTGCCACATTCCTTGCTATACAAAGCATTCCAATCCGACAAGGATTTTACACGGTTGTCTCTAAAGGAGAACGCTACGACCGCAACAGAATGATTTGGCTATATGTAGTTTTTCAATTCGTCATAGAGCCAAGGCGCATCTATGTCAAATCCTTCAAGTAAAATGTTAATCATTGATTTATCTCCTTTGCTTGTATTTGTGCTTTTTCCAGTACATCTGCAAAGCGCTGTATCGGCTCCGCAAGCGTCTCAGCGTAGTCGAATGTCTCTTTATCGTCTCGATATTCCAACGGACTTCTGCGAACTATCAACGCATATCTAAGGGCATCCGGATTGGGGCAGAGATTGTTTTCCAACGCCCATTCTGCGGCTTTTGTCTTTGCGATGATTTTGCCGGTGCGAAGTGTATAGATGCACCGAGCTATATCCAACATCCAACTGAAGGAGTAGAAGCTCCGTCCGGTGCTTTGTGCGTATTTTCTGATTGTTTCATAGTGTCGTTTAACGTCGGCATACAATTCGTGGAAAGTGGGATATTTCAGTTCCTTTCGTATATCCTTTCCGTACAAGAGGACGCTGCTCTCGACCAGCTCTGCCATGCCGAAGCTGTCAAACGCATAACTATCGGTAATTCGTTCTCCGCTTGTGCCCCAATATACTACACGGTCAGTTTTCTTTGAGAGGAACGCATCCAGGGTGAGCATCCCGCCCTCAAAAGAACGGTAATAGGGATTATCGGGTTCATCTACAAGCATAGCTTGGCGAAGTCCAACGAGCGATTTTGCCTGTTCCTCCGTTATTTGCTTGCTTGTCAATACAAGAATATCAAGATCGCTCCAACCCAATCTGAAATCATTCAGTACAGACGAGCCATACATATAAATTGAAGGTTCACAATCCGAGAGAATACCGCTGATTTCACGAACCGTAGTATTGATAGCGAGCTGTCGTTCTTTTCGTTCTGATCCTGCAGGATGCAGGACATATTTCTGATTTGGGTAATCAAATTCTTCAATAAGCTCGTCTGCAACAAAACCATATTTTTCATACAATGCTCTTGGGGCGGTTCCTTTTTCATCGTCAGCACGGAAAGTAGATACCGAGATTTCTTTTGTTCTGTCTAAATTGGTAAGAGCTTCATCCATGAGAATGGAAGCAACACCACGGCGACGGTATTCGGGCGAAACAGCGAGACAGCAGATCATGTTGTGTCCTCGTGAGAACAGCATAACACCGGCAATCTCGTTTTCGTCCTTTATACAGATAGCCTGTCTCTTGCCCATGAACTTGAGAACGGTGGCTCGATGCTCGTTTAGCTTCTCTTGCGTTTCCAGACCTGGGAAATTCCAGCGCACCTGTGTAACAAGGCTCATCCAATTTTCAATATCTTCCGGTACTCCATAAAAGAGCTGCACAGCATTTCGCCTCCGTTCGTAATCAATTGGTTATCAAAGCAATCGCCTTACTCATAGATACAAAAATCCATAATAATTATAGCACAAAAATATGAAAAATTCTACCGGCTTCACGAATAAAACAGAAAAATCGGGATTGCATCGTTCAAAATGCACTCCCGCTGAAATTTTATCGCTCCCAACTGTCTCGATTCTTCTTCTTGTTCTGCTTTTGCTGTGACTGCTGTTGCTGTTTCCGGCGAATGAACTCCCGAACAGAACGTGTATCTGATTCTTCATGGAGCAGATTTGCCACATCACGCTTGCTGTCGTGCATCAGCATCGGATCGTATTTCTCGCCGTAGGCAGCTTTCACACGGTCAACGGCAGAGCGTTCCTTTTCCTCACGAACGGCAAGCCGTGCATCCATCAACTCAGCGGCATCCATACCAGCGCCTTGTTCTTTCAGCTCGGCATACTGCTTCAAAGCTTCATCAAGCTCGGCAGAATATTTTTCTTCCTGCTCGGACAGCTTCTGCAGCGCACCCTCCAATGTGGCGATTTCTTTCTTCACCTCGGAAATACCCGCATCGTCGGCGCAGTCCAAAGAACGAAGCAGAAAGTCTTTTTCGGTTTTCAGCTCCTCGATTTCCTCAGTCAGCTCGGTAATGCGGTGGGTAAGGTCATGCAGCTTGGGTATCAGATAGAACGGCGTTTCCTTTTTCTCCGCAAGCAGATTCCTCCGTTCCTTGGATTTCTCCTTGATTTGTTGCACCAAACTCGCATAGCGTTCAAGCTCCGGCTTGACTGCATCAACACGCTTACCCATGCGGTTCTTATCTACACCAATATAACGAAGCTGATAGCTGAAAATCAGTATACTGCTGCGTAGCTTTTCCAATGCTTCCGCTATGGCAGGAACCGTATTCTTTACCGCTTGCATCAGCTTCTTGACCGTTGCTTTCAGCTCACGGAGAAGTGCATTGTCTGCCTTGATCTGACGGTTGATTTCACAGCGGTCAGAGATAACACCCTTTTTCTCCAACGCACGGGCAACCACACCCTCGTGAATAGTGGGCTGCTCGGTCAAGCCTCTGTCTGCATGGCTGCGGTGGTCGATGCGCTCGTCGTGTCCGTATCTCTCTAAATAACAGTTGGTCACGTCTGCCCACGCCTTGCGCCACTCCGCAAGCTGTTCTTTGCTGTTCCAACGCTCGGCAATGGGATTCTGTCTGCCGAACTTGGTGCTTTTGGGGTGTTTGTTGGCTCGTTCATAGCCGTGCTTCTCAGCCTCGGATGGAGGCATATACACTTTCTTTCGACCGACCTTGTACGGATATTGCTTTTCCCATCCGTCTGCCTGTGCCGCCTTGAACTCGGCGGCGGTAAAGCCTCGTTCCTCGCCGTTTCTGACACAGAGATATTCTTTCTCGGTCTTGTACTGCCAGTTGCCCTGTTCATCAAGCGGGCGCACCGTCAGCATAATATGAGCGTGCGGATTATGACCGGGCGGATGCGGATCGTGAATGGCAACATCAGCGCACATCCCCTCGGCAACAAAGCTGTTCTGAATAAAATCGGTTAGAAGTTCCTGCCATTGTGCTGGTGTCAGCTCAATAGGCAGAGCCGGAACGAACTCACGTGCAAGGCGGCTGTCCTTGGTCTTTTCGTTTTCTTCCACGGCGTTCCAAAGCAGGCCTCGGTCTTTCCATTCGGCAGGAGCAAACTCCGGCAGAAATACATCTTGCCACACAAGCCCTTTCTTTCGTGTATAGTCGTGCCGTACTCCGTCATAGTCATTCAAGATGTTGGTACAGCTCAGATAAGCGGAAGCGGCAACCGCAGACCGTCCCGTACCTCGGCTGACCACTTTGGCTTCCAAGTGGTAGATCGCCATTCGTTCTCACCGTCCTTTCGTCCTTGTTTTTGTTTCTTTTTCGCAAAAAGAAAATGGGTGTCGCAGGAGAAGCGATACCCGTAACTGCGATAAAACTGCCGGTGGCAGATTTTCGCAGGCAGGCGGCGAGTTGTTTCCAAAACGGAAACAACTGTTTTGATGATGAAGCAAAACATATAGCCGACTGCGTGGACAATGACAGCAGCGCCGCAGAGCTGTGGCATTGTCCATAAGGCTTCCGCAGAAGCCGCATCCGCCTCGCAGAGCGCACGGTTGCCGCAGGCAATACCACCGCCCCTTCGGGGTGGTGAATAAGTGCGCCCTTCGGGATAAAAGAAACGGGACGCTCGGTTGCCCGAACGCCCCTCGTCTCATGTTTATCGTTTTAGCCCGCATAGAAAGTCCTCCAATTCGTCAAGGCTCATGGAAGCAACGTTCGGAAAGACCTTTTCCAGTATCGCTCCCTCCTGGATCAGCCGTCGTGTCCTCGCTTTTCGCTCCTTATTACGGTCACGCATCTCTGCTTCCTCCAGTCTGTGCTTGGCTTGTAGTAATTTCTTCTCGTCTGTGATCATAGAAAAACCTCCTGTGGTAGTAAAAATTGGGTTATTTGATAGCAGTGCAATACCAAATACCCGTCCGTTTGGTATCATGCTTTTTTTGAAAATCGTTGTAGTAGCAAAAATGCCCCCGTTTAGTATCGCAGTAGTACCAAACGAGGGCAATAGTAGTATCAGAAACTGTCAGCAAAGTCCAATGCCGCCGAAATGATGTGGTATAAAAAAAGTTGACAGCCCATTCTCAAGGATTTGAGATATAATCAAGAGGATAAGGAGTGAACAAAAATGGCAGAAAACAGGCAATACGACCATGAATACAAAGTACAGGCAGTGAAACTGGCAAAGGAAATCGGACAAGCAAAGGCCGCTAAAGAACTGGGGGTTCCAAAGAATACCATGTATGGCTGGGTACGGGCCAACCGCCCTGGCAGCCTCGACCTTGGGGCAGGTTCACAAACTCCGCAAAGCGCCATGACCCTTAACCAGGAACTTCTTCAGCTCCGCCAGCTGGTTAAGGAACAGGAAAAAGAAATCCGCCGTTTGAAGAAGGAAAATGACTTTCTGGAGGAAGCCAGCGCTTTTTTCGCCGCGAGCCGTCTGAGGTCAGCAAAAACGAAAGAATGAAGTTCATTGCTCTTAAAACCAAAGACGGCAAATTAAAAGGGGATATCTTCTTTTACTGTAGAACCCTTCATGTCAGCAGGCAGGGATTCTACCAGTACCTTGCAAATAAAGACCGCCCATGGAAGTATCAGCCCCTGGCAGACGCCATGATGGAAATCCTTGAGGAAGATGATTGTAATGACACCTACGGCCGGATCCGTATGTATCAGGCATTAATGTTAAAACAGCCTGAAAATGTGGATATTCCCAGCGAACGTACTGTTTACCGTGTCATGGAGGATATCGGCATCAGCCACCATCCCAGGCGCAAACCAAACGGAATCACGAAAGCGGATCGGCAAGCCCGGAAATCAGAAGATCTGTTAAAACGTGATTTTAAGTCAGAGAAGCCGCTGGTCAAGTGTGTAACAGACATAACAGAGATCAAAGCCAGCGATGGAAAGCTGTATGTTTCGGCTGTTTTTGACTGCTTCGATTCCAGCGTGGTTGGACTGGCGATGGATACTAATATGAAAGCTCCATTATGTGCGCGGACACTGGAAAACGCGGCGAAGACATATCCGGACATCCATGGGGCAATTATCCACAGTGACAGGGGAAGCCAGTACACGAGCCAGCTTTACCGGGATGTAATCCGGAAGTATGGCATACGGCAGAGCATGAACAGTGCAGGCGGCAGATGCCATGATAACGCCCGCTGCGAGAGCATGTGGGCCAGAATGAAATCTGAACTACTCTATGACCGTTACGATACAGAGAAGATGAGCACGGATGAACTGAAAACCCTGATCTGGAGATATTTCATCAGCTATTGGAATAACCGGAGGATCTGTTCCTCTAATGGAGGCCTTCCTCCCATGATAAAACGGCAGCGATACTATGATTCCCTGAAAGAAGCAGCATAGGATACAAAATCCTTGAGGAAAATGTGTCAACTAATCTTGACAAAATCAATGTATGGCTGGGTACGGGCCAACCGCCCTGGCAGCCTCGACCTTGGGGCAGGTTCACAGACCCCGCAAAGCGCCATGACGCTTAATGAGGAACTCTTAAAGCTCCGACAGCAGGTTAAGGAACAGGAAAAAGAAATCCGCCGTTTGAAAAAGGAAAATGACTTTCTTGAGGAAGCCAGCGCTTTTTTCGCCGCGAGCCGTCTGAGGTCAGCAAAAACGAAAGAATGAAGTTTATTGCGTTTAAAACCAAAGACGGCGAATTAAAAGGAAATCTTTCTTTTTACTGCAGAGCCCTTCGTGTCAGCAGGCAGGGATTTTACCGGTACCTTGCAAATAAAGACCGCCCATGGAAGTACCAGGCTCTGGCAGATGCCATGATGGAGATCCTTGAGGAAGACGATTGTAATGACACCTACGGCCGGATCCGCATGTATCAGGCATTAATGTTAAAACAGCCTGAAAATGTGGATATTCCCAGCGAACGTACTGTTTACCGTGTCATGGAGGATATTGGAATCAGCCATCATCCCAGGCGTAAACCAAACGGAATCACGAAAGCAGACCGGGAAGCCCGGAAATCAGAAGATCTGTTAAAACGTGATTTCAAGTCAGAGGAACCGCTGTCCAAGTGCGTAACAGACATAACAGAGATCAAAGCCAGCGATGGAAAGCTGTATGTTTCCGCTGTTTTCGACTGCTTCGATTCCAGCGTGGTTGGCCTGGCAATGGATACAAACATGAAAGCTCCGTTATGTGTGCGGACATTGAAAAACGCGGCGGAAGCGTATCCAGGCATCCGCGGAGCAATTATCCACAGTGACAGGGGAAGCCAGTACACCAGCCGGCTTTATCGGGACGCAATCAATCAATATGGCATCCGACAAAGCATGAACAGCGCGGGTGGAAGATGCCATGATAATGCCCGCTGTGAAAGCATGTGGGCCAGAATGAAATCAGAACTGTTATATGACCGCTATGATACTGAGAAGATGAGCACAGATGAACTGAAAACCCTGATCTGGAGATATTTCATCAGCTATTGGAATAACCGGAGGATCTGTTCTGCTAATGGAGGGCTTCCTCCCATCATCAAACGACAGCGATACTATGATTCTCTGGAAGAAGCAGCATAGAATACAAAACCCTTGAGAAAAATGTGTCAACTAATCTTGACAAAATCACCGATAGCAGAGGACAACAGCTTGACACTTGCGGACACGCTACAAGCCGATTTAAGCCTTGAAAATGATACGATTGATAAGATTACTCTGAACACTCTAAAAATGAATTGTGGGACATTGTGGAGTGTTACACAGCCACAAGGGAAAATGAGATAATCAGAGAAATAAGAATCTGGACTGCGGCGGCTACGGATGGGTAAGGCAAGGAGTGAATTACTGGAAAAGTTTGATATTGCTGAAGCTGGACTGTTCCGGGGCGGCTTGACAAGCTATAAAGAGCATAATTTTACTTCTATTGTGGAGCATTTAGCAGAAAAGCGACTGGAAGCAGAAACACGCTATAAGCGGCATTTAGCGGAAATTGAGGAAATGCACAGAAAAAGGGTTGATGGGATTCGACATTGTGTCGAGCCGGATAACAGAAAGAGAGGTTTGTAATTATGAGCGAAACAGAAAAATTTTACACAGCAGAGCAGAAAGACGTGTTGAAAGAGTATAGCGTTTCTAGGGACGCAAAACGCACTACGATTACAGAATCAACAGGCGCAAGAATTTTGGACGCACTGGGAGAACAGCAGAACACGTTGCAGAGTATTGAACGTATTCTGCAACGCATTGAGGAAGTTATTCTTTCGGCACTGAAAAGCCGATAGTCCGTTTCGGTCGGTCTGGCTCTTTCTCTACAGAAGTAAGCAGGAAATTCAGTTGACTAACGTGCTGAATGAGTGTTGACATTCTTCCGTTTACATAACCTTTGAAAATCATTAAAACCGATTCTTCATAGCTGATTTCTGTTACCTGCATGGTTATAGACTGGCCGAAATTAGTAAGTATAAGACCTACTTCATGTTCTGAATCGAGAGTTTTTTCAAATGCCTTTATATGCTTTGATAAAATCTCGAATTGCGTATCAGAATAAGAGTAAGCCATCAGCAAAGGTTCTATATCCGATACAATGCTTTCAGTTATGTTAGGTCTTGGTAAATCGAACATATATACCCTCCTTTCTTTCGTGATAGTCTGATTATATCACGGAAATAGGAGAAAAACTCGACATAAAGAAGTCAAAAGGATATTGCCCGATAGAGAGAATTGTGTTATATTGTCGATATGGGAAAACCATAGAGCCAAAGGCGGCTTTACCCCTCTTATTTTTCGGAGGGTTCAAGTAGCCCTCCAGACGAAAGAAAGGAGGGCGATACAATGGTTACATACTCCGATCTGATTCAGACTGGGATATTCATTGTTGCCCTTGTGGGATTATGCTATACAATCTTCAAGGGAAAAAAGAAATAGCCGCCACTACTCGCAATAGTGACGGCTTGCCTATTTCAAAAGAATAGGTAGAAAATCATTCATTCGGGGGTAGAGCCGCTTCTATGGCTTTTCCCTTTTCTTATGTCTAATATAGCACATCTGGGGGCAGGAAGCAAGAAGTTTTTTGTTTCCTCATTCTTCTTTATCTGGCACATTGCTTTCTTTTTGGGTGTAGCGTGGGATTTCAGAGAGTTCCTCTATTCGTTCAATGGCTATCGCTTTCCCTATTTCATTTTTTATAAGGAAGAATCCGGCAAAGGGCGCAATGGAAAACATCAAGCAGGATGCCGGGGAGAAGATACCGTTGTCAGAAGATGAAATAAAAAGGCTGATAGATTTTTGCACAAACAGCGGTACATATTCCGTCTATGTTCCATTCCTTACAATCGCAATCGGCACTTGTTTACGGTGCGGGGAACTTACTGGCCTGACATGGGGCGATATAGACATGAAAAACCGTACAATCAGCGTAAATCACCAACTGATCTATAAAAACTTTGGTGACGGATGTAAATTCCATGTGAGCGAACCAAAAACGGATGCCGGGAAAAGAACCATACCCATGACGGAAACGGTTCACAGGGCATTTGTGGAACTGAGAAAGCAGAATTTGATACTAGGCAGACGGAGTGATGCGGAGGTGGACGGATATAGCAATTTTGTATTTGTCAGCGGCAACGGACAGCCATTTGCGATCAATGCGGTCAATAGTTTTCTGTTGAATATGGAAAAGGCGTATAATAAAGCACATCCAGAAGAAGCGATACCGCACCTGTCAGCGCATATTTTAAGGCATACCGGGTGTACTTTGCTTGCATCCGCAGGAATGGATATCAAGGCACTACAGAACGTCATGGGGCATTCTGATGCAAGTATCACAATGAACGTGTACAAACATAGCAGCTTTGAGAGAACCGAAAAGGAAGTACAGAGAATTGACAATGTAATCAATTTTTAAGTAAGAATCCACCGCCAGCAATATCGGCGGTGGATTCTTATATGTAAAAAGCAAAAAATATGTAAATGGTATGTAAATCAGATAAAATATAAAATCATGGATAGCCAGGAACCGCATAAAATCAGCACTTCATAAAATTTTCACATAATTTTAGCACTCACCTGTTGACAGTGCTAACAACAAGTGCTATTGTTATATCAGAAATAGAACAAGAAAGAAAAGCGACGTTCCTCCGTATGGCAGGAAAGGCGTTTATCCATACTATTACTCTGAAGTAATGTGAAGGAAGGAGGAAACCTTATGAACATTCAGAAATTTACACAGAAATCAATCGAAGCCGTTAATGGCTGCGAGAAACTGGCATACGAATACGGGAATCAGGAAATTGAGCAGGAACATCTTCTGGTATCCCTGCTGCTGCAGGAAGAGGGCCTGATTCCCAAACTGATTGAGAAAATGGAAATCAATCTGGAGCATTTTACAGATAATGCGAAAAATCATCTTGCAAAGCGGGTGAAAGTATCCGGCGGACAGGTGTACATGGGTCAGAACCTGAACAAAGTGCTGGTCAGCGCCGAAGATGAGGCCCGGAAAATGGGGGACGAATACGTGTCGGTGGAACATCTGTTCCTGACACTGCTGAAATATCCCAATCAGGCATTAAAAGAAATTTTTAAGGAATACGGAATTACCAGAGAGCGGTTTCTGCAGGCTCTGGCCACGGTGCGGGGCAACCAGAAAGTAGTTTCCGACAATCCGGAAGCTACCTATGATACGCTGGCAAAATACGGATACGATATGGTGGAGCGGGCCAGAGAGCAGAAGCTGGACCCGGTCATTGGCCGGGACAGTGAGATTCGGAATGTAGTCCGCATTCTCTCCCGGAAAACCAAGAATAATCCGGTTCTGATTGGAGAACCAGGAGTGGGAAAAACCGCCGTAGTGGAAGGGCTGGCCCAGCGGATTGTCCGGGGCGACGTACCGGAAGGGTTGAAAGATAAGCGGCTGTTTGCACTGGATATGGGAGCACTGGTAGCAGGAGCCAAATACCGGGGCGAATTTGAGGAACGGTTGAAAGCGGTGCTGGATGAAATCAGGAGCAGCGACGGTCAGGTGATTCTGTTTATCGACGAGCTCCACACCATTGTGGGAGCAGGGAAGACAGACGGAGCCATGGACGCAGGCCAGCTGTTAAAGCCCATGCTGGCCAGAGGCGAGCTTCACTGTATCGGAGCCACCACACTGGATGAATACCGGGAATACATTGAGAAGGACGCGGCGCTGGAACGCCGGTTCCAGCCGGTACTGGTGGCAGAGCCCACAGTGGAAGACACCGTTTCCATTCTGAGAGGGCTGAAAGACCGTTACGAGGTATTCCACGGCGTGAAAATCACAGACGCCGCACTGGTGTCGGCGGCAACTTTGTCCAACCGTTACATCAGCGACCGTTTTCTGCCGGATAAGGCCATTGATCTGGTGGACGAAGCCTGCGCCCTGATTAAGACAGAACTGGATTCCATGCCCACGGAGCTGGATGAGCTGCAGCGGCGGGTGATGCAGATGGAAATTGAGGAAGCCGCCCTGAAAAAAGAAGAAGACCGGCTCAGCAAAGACCGCTTGGAAACCCTGCAGAAAGAACTGGCAGACCTGAAAAATGAATTCCAGTCCCGGAAAGCCCAGTGGGACAATGAGAAAAATTCCGTGGAAAAAGTACAGAAGCTCCGGGAGGAACTGGAAGCTCTTAATAAGGAAATTGCCATGGCCCAGCAGAATTATGATCTGGAAAAGGCGGCGGAACTCCAGTACGGTAAAATGCCGGAACTGAAACGACAGCTTGAACTGGAAGAAGAACAGGTAAAAAAGAAAGATTTAAGCCTGGTTCATGAAAATGTCAGCGAGGAGGAGATTGCGAAGATTATTTCCCGGTGGACCGGAATACCTGTGGCGAAGCTCACGGAAAGCGAGCGGAACAAAACCCTTCATCTGGACGAAGAGCTGCACAGACGGGTAATTGGCCAGGAAGAAGGAGTTACAAAAGTAACAGAAGCTATCATCCGTTCCAAAGCAGGGATTAAAGACCCCGGCAAGCCAATTGGTTCCTTCCTGTTCCTTGGGCCTACCGGCGTGGGGAAAACAGAGCTGGCCAAAGCGCTGGCCGCCAGCCTTTTTGACGATGAGAATAATATGGTAAGGCTGGATATGAGCGAGTATATGGAGAAATATTCCGTATCCCGCCTGATTGGAGCTCCTCCCGGATATGTGGGATATGAAGAAGGCGGCCAGCTCACGGAAGCCGTGCGCCGCAAACCTTATTCCGTAGTACTGTTTGACGAGGTGGAGAAAGCTCATCCCGATGTGTTTAACGTACTGCTTCAGGTGCTGGATGACGGACGGATTACCGATTCCCAGGGACGTACCGTGGATTTTAAAAATACCATATTGATTATGACGTCCAATCTGGGTTCCTCTTATCTTTTGGAAGGCATCGGGGAAAACGGGGAAATCAGACCGGAATGCGAAAAAGCAGTGCTGGATGAGCTTAAAAATAATTTCCGGCCGGAGTTTTTAAACCGTCTGGATGAAACAATTTTGTTTAAGCCTCTGAGCAAAGACGATATTGGCAATATCATCCACCTGCTGCTGGCAAATCTGAACCGTCGTCTGGCGGACCGGGAGGTGTCTGTGGAGCTGACCCAGGCGGCACAGGAATTTGCAGTGGAGCACGGCTATGACCCGGTATATGGAGCAAGGCCTCTGAAGCGTTATCTCCAGAAAACCGTGGAAACCCTTGCAGCGAAACTGATTCTGGCAGATGAGGTGAGAGCGGGAGATACTATTGTAATTGACGTGGAACAGGGCGCGCTGGTCGCCCGCAGTTCATCTTCCTGATTTTTCCGAATCCGGTTGACTTTGTTCCGGCCAGATGTGATAATATGCCCGGAGGAGTCATTATGGAAGAGAAATATGATTTGACAGAAGGAAATATTATACGGACGGTACTGGTCTTTTCCCTTCCCTTTCTGGGAGCCAATCTGATACAGGCCCTGTACGGGGCGGTGGATTTGATGGTTATAGGCTGGTACTGTCCCCCGGAGGCCATTGCGGCTGTTTCTACCGGAACTCAGGTGACCCAGATCGTTACCTGTATGATTTCCGGGCTGACGCTGGGCGCCACCGTGACCGTAGGAAAATATGCGGGGCAGAAAGGACCGGAAGAAGTGAAAAGAACCATCAGCACCAGTCTCTGCCTGTTTGTACTGGCAGGGCTTCTGATTACAGTGCTGATGATGGTCTCTGCCGATTTGGTGCTTGCCCTGCTGCAAACTCCGGAGGAATCTTTTGCTTCGGCCGGAGCATATGTACGTGTCTGCGGGGCGGGCGTGGTATTTATCTGCGGGTACAATGGAATCAGCGCTGTTCTGCGCGGATATGGAGACTCCCGAAAGCCTCTGCTGTTTGTGGCCGTTGCCGGGGCAGGAAATGTAGTGGGAGATATTCTGTTTATCCGGTATCTGAATCTGGGTGTGAAAGGGGCGGCGCTGGCGACGGTGCTTTCTCAGGGATTCAGTATGATATGGGCGGCGGTTTATCTGAACAGGCGGGATTTTATCTTTTCCTTCCGTCTGCGGGAGTTCCGGATTTACCGGGAGAAAATCCGGGAACTTCTGAAGGTGGGAATTCCCATTTCCCTGCAGGAATGCATGGTACGCCTGTCCTTTCTGTATCTTACGTCGGTGACAAATGCCCTGGGCGTGGCGGCGGCTTCCGCGGTGGGAATTGCCAGTAAATATGATGTGTTTGCCATGCTGCCGGCCACCTCTGCGGCAAGCGCTCTGTCCTCGGTGGTGGCGCAGAATTATGGTGGGGGAAAATACAGGAGAATGCAGCAGGCCCTTGTGACGGGAATGGCGGCGGCGCTGCCTTTTTCTGCCGTCTTTTTTTTCTGGGCTCAGTTTTGGCCGGAATCCATGATTGGAATTTTTACAACAGATACAGCTATTATAGAGGCAGGTATTCCATTTTTCCGTACCTGCAGTTTTGATTATCTGTTTGTGGTATTTGTATTCTGTATGAACGGATATCTGAATGGCCGGGGACTTACGGTATTTACCATGGTGAGCTGCTGTTTCGGAGCCCTTGCGCTGCGTATGCCCCTGATATATCTGATGTGCCGGAATATGCCGGGCAATCTGGGGCTGATTGGCTGCGTGGCTCCGGCTGTGTCCGGGATTATGGCGGTATATACAGGGATTTATGTGTGGAAGCTAAGGGTTTCTCCTGCCGGAAGGACAGGAAAATAACAGTAACAGTTCAGGGAAGGATTCGGAATATGGCAGAGAAGAAAACAGAGAAGACAGAGAAGAAAAAAAAGAGCCGCAGAGCTTATCTGGAATCATTTCAGAAGAATCAGGAAGGAAATTATGAGTATAAAGGCGAATTGTATGTCTGGCAGGGAACCGGCCAGGACAGGCGCAGGGAACTGGCCAGGCTCTGGGGCCTGTGTATTGCACTGCTGGGCTCCCTGGCAGGGGCAGGCAGTGTGGATGCGCCGGGTGCCATCAACTGTGCGTATGTGATTCTTCCATATGTAATAAATCTGATTGCAGGTATCAGCGTCTGCTGGGGCCTGTGCAGGCTCAGTGCGGGAGGAAATCCCGTGAGAGCCTACGTATGGAAGGCCAGCGTGGAACAGATTCCAGGCCGGGCTGTGTTTGCATGTATCAGCGGAGGGGCGTCCCTGGCGGGGGAACTGATTTTCGTTGTGAGGAACGGACTGGAAGGAAAAACAGGAGGTTTCGCGATATTTCTGCTGCTGGAATGCCTGGTGTGCGCTTCCTCTTCTGGAATGTATCAGCGGGTGAAGAAGCTGAAATGGGAGAAACAGGCGTAACAGGGCCCGCACCTTAAAACAGGCGTAACAGGGCCCGCACCTTAAAACAGGCATAACAGTTCAGCCCGTGCCCTTAAAACAGGCCCCGGACCGCCTGTCAGGCAGGCTGTCCGCTGCCGGAGGCAGCTCCTGTCTGAGGCTTAAGGGGCGCTCCGCTCATAGCCTGCAAGACGTGTTCATTCATGTATTTACCATGAGGAGGGACCCACGAAGTGGGAAGAGCCCTGATGGTTCCTCCTGTAAGACTCTCGTACACAGAATACAGGCTATGGCTGAACTGAAATAAAAATATCCTGGAAATATAAGGTTGAAATTGACAAATAATCAGAAGGAATATATAATGTTTACATATTGAGTCAAAATCTATGTAAAAATAAAGCATAAGACGGCAGCACAAAGGAGCGCAAAAGGAGGGTACCCTCCTTTTATGTATGTAGTTACAACTACATACATATATAAAACTCTGACTGCCAGGACTCAGAAGAAAAGGAGGAAATTGTATGAAAAAAAGCAAGAGACTGCTGGCCCTGCTTTTAGGACTGGCTCTGTGCGGCAGTATGCTCACTGCCTGCCAGAAAAACAACGGGGGCAACAAGCCTGCCGAAGACGACAAAACGAGCGAAAGTGATGCAAACACAGATACTGACAAAAAAGAAGAGGACAGCAGTTCCGCAGAAGGAGGAGACGGAACACTGGTAGTATCTGCTACCGGTTTTGAGAACAAATTCTCTCCGTTCTTTTCACAGAATGTGGATGACGTAACCATTGGTGCGGACATGACCCAGCTTATGCTGATGTATGTGGACCGTGTATCTGAGCCGATTCTGAACGGAATCGACGGAGAAAAGAGAGAATACAACGGCACAGAGTACACATACTACGGACCTTCCAATATCACCGTTACCGAGAATGAAGACGGTACTGTGGTATATGAAGTTAAGATGCGTGACGACCTGGTATTTTCCGACGGAACTCCTGTTGACATAGATGATGCTATTTTCAGTCTGTATGTATATATGGACCCGTCTTATGACGGTTCCACCACCATGTATTCCACCCCTATTAAAGGTCTGGAAGCATACAGAAGCGGTATGGAAACACTGTTCAATCTGCTGGTAAAAGCAGGCCGCGACAACACAGATTTTACAAACTGGGATGAAGCAACACAGACCGCATTCTGGGAAAGCCTGGATAAAGCAGGAGCAGCATTTGCACAGGAAATCGTAGATTACTGTGTGGCAGCAGGAGAATGTGCAGAAGGCGAAGTTGCCAAAGCAGGAGCAGCATGGGGCGTAGAAGGCCTTGCAGACGGAGCAACCACAGCAGATCTGTTCAATGCTCTGTGTGAAAAATATGAATGGGATATTCCTACCATGTCTGAAACTGAGACAGCAGGTTCCAGTCTGTTCGATTTAATGGAAGATTATGAGAATTATGCAGTTGGTATAGAAACCGGTGAATCTGCAGATTATATTGAAGGAATTGAACGTATTGATGATTACTCCATGAAGATTACAGCTACGGAGTTGGACGCTACCCTGATTTACCAGTTCAATTTCCCGATTGCTCCTCTTCACTACTATGGTGACGAAGCGCAGTATGATTATGAGAACCACAAGTTTGGATTCCCGAAAGGTGATCTGACCATCGTACGTGACAAGACATTAGAGCCCATGGGCGCAGGTCCTTATGTATTTAAAGAATTTTCCGACGGTGTTGTTTATATGGAAGCAAATCCCAAGTTCTATAAGGGTGAGCCCAAAACAAAGAACCTGAATTTTAAAGAGACAAAAGAAGCAGATATGTTAAATGGTCTTTCCACAGGAGACATTGATATTGCAGAACCTTCCTATACCACAGAGCTTGCAAATCAGATTGCAGAAATGAACGGCGGAGATGATTCTCTGGAAGGAGATGTAATCACCACAAAGCTGATTGACTACCGCGGATACGGTTATGTGGGAATCTGTGCAGATAACGTGAAAGTTGGCGATGACCCGGCTTCCGACGCTTCCAAAAATCTGCGGAAAGCAATTGCAACCCTGATTGCCGCTTACCGTGACGAGGGAATTGATTCCTACTATGGAGATACCGCTTCCGTAATTAACTATCCGATTTCCAATACTTCCTGGGCAGCTCCTCAGGTAACGGACGACGGATATACCGTTGCTTATTCCGTAGACCCGGAAGGCAACCCAATTTACACAGCCGATACAAAAGCAGAAGAGAAATATGCGGCAGCAAAAGAAACAGCTCTTAAATTCTTTGAAGCAGCAGGCTATACCGTAACAGACGGAAAACTGACCGCAGCTCCGGAAGGCGCAAAATTAGAGTACACCGTGGACATCGGAGGCGGCGGAAAGGGTGACCATCCTACGTTCCTGATTCTGAAAAATGCAGCAGACGCTTTTGCAGAAATCGGATTTACTCTGACTGTAAACGACCTGGCAAATGCAGCCGACCTGTACGCAGCATATCAGTCCGGCGTATCTGAACTGTGGTGTGCCGCATGGCAGGCTTCCAGCGACCCGGATATGTTCCAGTTATATCACAGTGAAGGAACTACCAACTACTACAAGATTAACGATGAAGAACTGGATACTCTGATTAAGGATGCACGTCAGTCCACTGAGCAGTCTTATCGTAAAGGCCTGTACAAGGCAGCTATGGAAATCATTATGGACTGGGGTGTGGAAGTACCGATTTACCAGCGTTCCGACGCATATACCATTGCAACTGAGCGTGTGGATGTTTCCAGTCTTCCCAATGATATGACTCCATACTGGAACTGGCTGAATGAAATTGAGAACATTGCCGTAAAATAATAAAATCACACATACTGAAAGGAACCGCTCCCATGGTGAATCGGTTCCTTTCAATCTATAGAGAGGAATGATAACCGTATGCGAAAATATATCATTAAGAGACTGCTGTTGTCTGTGATGATTCTGTTTTGCGTTACTTTCATTATTTACGCATTGCTGCGCTGTCTGCCCGCCTCATATGTGGAAAATATGGCCATGCAGCTCGCAATGAAACCAGGCGCAAAACCCTATGAGGAGTGGTTATCTCAGTTAAATGCGTCTTACGGTCTGGATAAAAGCATTCTGCCCGGTTACCTTACCTGGCTGGGAGATGCCATTCGTGGAAATTTCGGCGATAGCTGGAAATATACCGTACCGGTACTTCAGAAATTCAGCGATGTTATCTGGCTGTCTTTTATTATGGGAGCCATTGCCTTTGTGCTGCAGCTTATCATCGCCATACCTCTTGGCGTGATTGCCGCTACCAGACAGTATTCCCGTACAGACTATGCCGTTACCGCTGTGGCGCTGATTGGTATTTCACTGCCCACGTTCTTTTTTGCTACAATTCTGAAACTGATTTTTTCCATAAAATTAGGCTGGTTCGATTTGTTCGGACTGGTGGGCCGGGATTATGCCCAGCTTGACGCCATGGGCCAGTTTCTGGACAAAGCCAACCATTTGGTACTGCCCATTGCAACCATTGTCATAGTATCCATTGGTTCCCTGATGCGTTATACCCGTACCAATATGCTGGAGGTGCTGAATGCGGATTATATCCGGACTGCCAGGGCCAAGGGACTGCCTGAAAAAAAAGTTATCTATCAACATGCGTTCCGCAATACCCTGATTCCTCTGGTAACCATTGTGGGCGGGTCTCTGCCCGGACTGTTTTCCGGAGCATTGATTACGGAGACATTGTTTTCCATTCCGGGGATTGGATTTACCTCCTATGAAGCCATGCGGATTGGAGACATTCCATTTTCCATGTTTTACATGACTTTTATGGCGGTGCTGACACTGGCGGGCAACCTGATTTCTGATATTCTGTACGCAGTGGTAGACCCGCGGGTACGCTTTGCTTAAGGAAGGGGGCAGTTGAAATGGACGATAAAAGAGATGAAGTAAATGTAAAAGATGAATCGAAGGAAGAAGCCTCCTACTCCCTGAACGATGACAGGCGTGTCAAGGTCCTTTCACCGGGGGCCCTGGTGGTAAAGCGGTTTCTGCGGAACCGGCTGGCAGTTGTGGGAATGATTATGCTGCTGGTCATGTTTGTATTTTCCTTTATCGGCGGACTGATCAGCCCCTATGGACAGGATCAGCAGTTTTACCGCTATGAGAGCCAGATGAAGGAATTTGCAGGCGTGGTGCGCAACGACGATTTCCGCTATACTGCTGCGGATGGTCAGAAATTCGACAGCGTGCTGCAGGCAAAGTTCCAGCTTGCATATCAGAAGAAAGAAAATACCTTTGAGTACAAGGATATTACTTATGATGTGCAGGAAGAGGGAACAGATTTCTATTCCATTTCCTCTGAGGGAACCATGCTGGCCATTGCTTTTAAAGATATTGTAAATGCAGAGGGGGAAGAGATTCCCTTTGATGTGAAATTCGGGGCATTGAAAGCATATACCAACGGAGAGACTTCCTTTGAAGCAGGAGGGACGTCCTATACCCTGGATGAGGATGGGAACATTCTGGAAGGGGAGAACGTCAGAGGCTACATCAGCCGGTTTGTGGTGTCTCCTCTGGAAAACGGAGTGGACATCAGCCGTACTTTCAAGGAAGAACTGGAGGCTACCATCAATGAGGACGGAGAAGAATTTGTCTTTGTAGATGAGGATGGAACAGAGCATACTTATGAAATCACCTATGACCCCACCACTCTGACCTGGTCCGTACGTCAGGGAACAGAGACTTATGTATATGACACTTATTCCAGACCAGGAAAAACCCACTGGCTGGGAACAGATACCAACGGTATGGACATGCTGACCCGTCTCATGTACGGAGGCCGGGTGTCGCTGATTATCGGATTTATTGTGGTAATTATTGAAACAGTTATCGGCGTGGTCCTGGGAGGACTTGCCGGATATTTCGGAAAATGGGTAGATAACCTGATTATGCGTATTGTGGATATTTTCTACTGTATTCCGTCTTTGCCTCTGATTATTATTCTGGGCTCCGCCATGGACGCCATGAAGATAGAGCCTCAGATTCGAATGTTTTATCTGATGCTGATTCTCGGTTTTCTGGGATGGCCGGCTATTACCCGTCTGGTCAGGGGACAGATTTTATCCCTGCGTGAGCAGGAATTTATGACTGCCACGGAAGCCTGCGGAATTCGGGTAAGCAGACGTATTTTCAGACATTTGCTGCCCAACGTGATTCCTCAGCTGATTGTAACCTGTACCATGAGCCTTGGCTCCACCATCATTATGGAAGCCACCCTGTCTTTCCTGGGCCTTGGGGTAAAATTCCCCTTTGCTTCCTGGGGAAATATTATTACGGACGTAAACGATGCATACGTTATGACCCATTACTGGTTTGTATGGATTCCTGCAGGTATCTGTCTGCTGATTGCTGTGCTGGGCTTTAACTTTGTAGGCGATGGTCTGCGCGATGCGTTTGACCCGAAAATGAAACGGTAAGGGAGGAAAGAACGATGGCTAAGAAAAAATCAGAAGGTTATCTCTCAGCGAAAGAATCCCGGCGGATTTCAAAAGAGAACCGTAAAATTACCGATGAATTTGAGAAAAAGCGGAAACGGAAAAATGTGCCGGAGTCAGAATATCTGACTGCCATGCGGGACCCGAAAAATGCGGTGGAATTTGACAATCTGCACACCTATTTCTTTACGGATACCGGAACGGTGAAAAGTGTGGACGGCGTAACCTTTGACGTGCCCATTGGCAAGACCGTAGGCGTGGTAGGCGAGTCCGGTTGCGGAAAATCTGTCACCAGTCTGTCCCTGATGCAGCTGGTACAGCGTCCTCAGGGGCAGACGGTGGAAGGGGAAATCCGCCTGAATCTGGGTGATAAAGCCTATGATGTAATCAAAACCCCTCAGGAAGTCATGCAGACCCTCCGGGGCAATTATGTTTCCATGATTTTTCAGGAGCCTATGACCAGTCTGAATCCGGTGTTCCGGATTGGCAGACAGGTGGATGAGGTAAGCCTGCTTCACAATAAAGAAGGAAAAAGCCCGGAAGAAATCAAAGCCCGTACCATTGAGCTGCTGCAAACGGTGGGAATTGCCAACAGCGAGGGCGTATACAACATGTTCCCCCATGAGCTGTCCGGCGGTATGCGTCAGCGTGTCATGATTGCCATGGCTCTGGCATGTAACCCCAGAGTTATCATTGCCGACGAGCCCACTACGGCGCTGGATGTGACCATCCAGGCACAGATTCTGGATTTGCTGCGCCAGTTGAAGGACAGTATCAATTCTTCCATTATGCTGATTACCCATGATTTGGGCGTGATTGCGGAAATGGCAGATTACGTGGTGGTTATGTATGCAGGAAGAGTAGTGGAAAAGGGAACTGCGGAGGAGATTTTTGAACATCCCTCCCATCCATATACCATCGGCCTGATGGCTTCCAAACCGGTAGTGGGCAAACAGGTGGACAAACTTTATTCCATACCCGGAAAAGTGCCCAATCCCATCAATATGCCCAATTACTGCTATTTTAAAGACAGGTGCGAAATGTGCGTGGAAGGCTGCGACGGAGCATATCCGCCGGAAATCAGCCTGTCTGATACCCACAAAGTAAGCTGTTACCGGTATTCTCAGGGAAAGGGGGAACAGTAAATGTCCGATAAGAAATTGATAACAGAAGATACCTTTGAACCCCTGACTTATGATGAACAGTATATCCTGATGGTGAACCATCTGAAGAAATATTTTCCCATCAAAGGCGGAGTGGTTTCCAGAGTGACAGGGCATGTGAAAGCTGTGGACGGCGTCACTTTTAATCTGAAACGAGGCACCACCATGGGGCTTGTGGGCGAATCCGGCTGCGGAAAAACCACCACCGGACGTACTCTTCTCCGTCTTGCCGGAGAGAAGACCGGAGGCCAGGTGCTCTTTAACGGAAAAGAAGTGTATGACTTATCCAATGCGGAGATGCGCGCCATGCGTACGAAAATGCAGATTATTTTCCAGGACCCTTTTTCCAGCCTGTCTCCCCGTCTGCCTGTTGGAGAAATTATAGGCGAGGCGGTCAGAGAACACAATCTGGTTTCAAAGGGCGAATTTAACGATTATATTGATAAAGTTATGGACAACTGCGGATTACAGCCCTTCCATAAGGAGCGGTATCCCCATGAATTTTCCGGCGGACAGCGTCAGCGTATCTGTATTGCCCGCGCACTGGCATTAAATCCGGAATTTATTGTCTGCGACGAGCCTGTATCAGCGCTGGATGTGTCTATTCAGGCCCAGATTATCAATTTGCTGAAGGAGCTGCAGGAGCAGTATAATCTGACCTATCTGTTTATCTCCCATGACCTGTCGGTGGTGGAGCATATTTCCGATACGGTAGGCGTGATGTACCTCGGAAATCTGGTGGAATACGGAGAAACGGAGGATATTTTCAAAAATCCTCTGCATCCCTATACAAAGGCTTTGTTTTCCGCTATTCCCGTTCCTGACCCGAAGGTGAAAAAGGAGCGGATTGTGCTGAAAGGCTCCATTCCTTCTCCGGCAAACCCGCCGGAAGGCTGCAAATTCCATACCCGCTGTGCTCACTGTATGGAAAAATGTAAGAAAGAAGCTCCCCGCCAGCGTGAGGTAGAACCGGGACATTACGTGGTCTGTCATCTCTATGATAAATAGGATTCGGGTATTTCGAAACAGAAGGGCAGTGAAAGGAGGTGAGGTGCACAGTGGCAGAACAGGAAGAACACAATGGAATCATTTATGATTCAGGGGAAACACCGGAGCAGGAACAGCCGGAACTTGAACTGACCAGGGAAGAAAAGCGCTGGGTGGCGCTGGGAGCCCTGAAAAGCGCCCTGTTAATCGGAAGCGTGTACCTCATTGGAGGAGCGCTGCTCATTGGCCTTATGCTGCTGGCCTGGACATAAATGGAGCATAAAACCCTTATCAACCGTTTTCGTACTTTGCGAAGACGGTTGCTTTTTTTGAATATTTGTATTATAATAACTAATACAAATGATACAAAGCGAGGTGAAAGAGCCTGTGATTATGAAACTGGACTTTGCCGGAAGCGTGCCTATTTATCAGCAAATCAGAGACCAGATTGTGCAGGCGGTGGCGGAGGGGATTTTTACAGACGGAGATAAACTTCCCACCATACGGGCCCTTGCCGGAGAGATTGGGGTCAATACCATGACTGTGAACAAGGCCTACCAGCTTCTGAAGCAGGAGGGGTATATTATCACGGACAGGCGCAGCGGGGCGGTGGTACGGTGCGCCGGGAACAGGAAAGAAGCAGTGGAACGGGAAATCGCAAAGGATTTGGAACTGCTGGCTGCGGAAGCGAAAATTGCAGGCATATCCCGGCAGGAATTTCTGGAACTCTGCGGGAAGGTTTACGGGAGGTAGCTTATGGTAACGAAGATTATTATGGCAGTCTGTATGCTGCCCGTATTGCCCATCATGTATGGGGCAGCCCGGTTTATCCGGAAGGAAAAGACAGGAATACAGTACGGAGTTACCCTGTGGGAGGGGGCAGAAGACAGTCCACAGGTACAGGACATAAGGAGAAAAGAGAAAAAGGGGCTGAACCGGATGGGACTGTTCTGCCTGCTGCTGTTTTTACTGACATTGCTGCCGGACCATGAATCCCTGGTGATTGCCGGACAGACGATATGGATATTTCTGGTGATTGTGCTGATGTATGTGCCCTATGTGCGGGCCCATGGGAGAATGATGGAGCAGAAGCGGGAATATCTGGCATCTCTGCCGCAGGAAGACCGGGAGCAGACCGGGAACAGCGTTCTGGTGGATGTGACGGCGGCCGCAGCGGAAAAACCTGTTTTTTTCCGGAAAACATTGTGGAGCGGCTGCCTGTTTGCCTGTTTTCCGGCTCTGGCGGAACTGTTTCTTCCTCATGAAGGACAAACTGCAGATTTCTGGCTTTGGGAGGTGACTCTGATAACCATGGGTGTGGTAACCCTGCTGTTCCCGCTGTTCCTCTCTGTTCAGAAAAGGCTGAGAACCAGAGTGTTCACCCCAAACAGCCGGATTAATCTGCAGATTGCACAGATACGCCGGTATCACTGGAGCTGGCTCTGCGCTGCCCTGGCCTGGGAAACCGGTCTGCTGAACTGGTGTATGCTGTTTGCCTTCCGCGCTCCTGCCAGGTGGTTTCTTCCGCTGATCATAACTGCCAGCCTGCTGTACGGGCTGACTGCCCTTGCACTGTGCTTTTACTGTTGGAGCCTGACAGAGAAAACCAGCAGAAAATATCTGGAACAGGCGTCCATATGCCGGGAAGATGAGGATGCATACTGGCTCTGGGGTATGTTCTATTATAACAAAGATGATAACCGTTCCATGGTGGAGGCCAGGGCAGGCATGGGCGTCACCGGGAATATGGCAAAACCGGTGATGAAGTACGGAACACTCCTTATCATTGCCGCTCTGATTCTGGGAATGTCCGCGCTCTGCGGCTGGGTCATCCTGGAAGAATTTACGCCCGTATCGCTGATTTATGAAGAAGACGTGCTGATTGCACAACACTGGAAGGAAGCATACCGCATTGAAAAGCAGGACATGGAGCAGGTGACTTTACTGGAGGAGGAACCGGATATCCGCAGGAACAGCGGAACAGGCATGGAGACTCTGAAAAAGGGGAACTTCTACAGCAACCGCTATGAACAGAGCATGTCTGTATGCCTGAATCCTGAGGAGCCGCCCTTTCTCCTGATAAAAACCGAAGAAGGGGCATGGTATCTTCTGGGCAGCGGAGACGGGCAGGAGACCAGGGAGATTTACCGGAGGCTGAAGCAATAGCTGTCCGGAATGGCATATCTGATAAATTCAATGATAATTTCCGCCCCTTCCGTCATATATTTTAAGGAAATCTCTGTGGAGTATTCAGTGAATGAGCGGAAGAAATATCTGGAAAAATATCCGGAACAACTGGAAAAAGCTGCATTTCCGGGAAAAATGCCTCAGATTTGACCTGTTCTGTCTTGGGGTAATCCTGCTGTTTGTGGTATGCGGAATCGGCAGAGGGAAGGCAGTGCGGGAAACATGGCGGCAGATGACCGGGAGCCGGCAGCAGAATCAGTATCAGAATTATAATCAGAAAGAATCTGATTCCCTGAAAAATCAGGGAGACACCGGAGCGTCTGAAGGAGAAGTGCCGCAGGAACAGCCGGAGCAGGAAGGAACAGAAAAGAAAAAGATAGCCCTTACCTTTGACGACGGGCCCCATCCTCAATATACGCCGGAAATGCTGGCGGCATTAAAAGAAAGAAACGTGAAAGCCACATTTTTCCTGCTGGGGGAGGAAGTGGAGAAGTATCCGGAAATTGTAAAACAGATTCAGGAAGAAGGCCATCTGATTGGCAACCATTCCTATAAGCATGAACAGCTGAGCAAGCTGCCCATGGAGCAGGCATGTAGCCAGGTGACCCGGACCAACGAGCTGATTTATGCAATTACAGGAGTGTATCCTTCTTATCTGCGACCGCCTTTCGGAGACTGGCATGAGAAGCTGGACTGCGAGGTGAATATGGTGGAAGTGCTCTGGGATGTGGACACTCTGGACTGGTCCATTCAGAATCACGGTAAGATTGTGAACCGGGCCATGAAAAATCTCCATGAAAATGATATTATACTCATGCACGACGGATATGAAACCTCCGTAACCGCCGCCATGGAAATCATAGATACCCTGCAGAACCAGGGGTATGAATTTGTGACAGTGGATGAACTTATATTCGAATGAAACATTTTTCAGGTCTGCCTGACTGAAACAGGTGACGAATAAGCCGGAAAATGGTATAATATTTATAATATTCGGAAGATATGATATTGCCCCGGAGCATTGATTATCATACCAGAAATTGCGGAGGAATATGCCATGGACTTATTCGATTATATGAGAGAGCAGAACCAGGAGAAAGAAGCTCCCCTTGCAAGCCGTCTGCGGCCCGTCAGATTAGAGGAAGTGGCGGGCCAGCAGCATATTATAGGAAAAGACAAACTGCTGTACCGGGCCATACAGGCAGACAAGCTCAGCTCCGTAATTTTTTACGGGCCTCCGGGAACCGGCAAAACCACGCTGGCAAAAGTCATTGCCAATACTACCAGTGCGGAATTTACCCAGATAAATGCTACTTCTGCCGGGAAGAAAGACATGGAGGAAGTGGTAAAACAGGCAAAGGACAGTCAGGGCATGTATGGGAAAAAGACCATACTGTTTATTGATGAAATCCACCGCTTCAACAAATCCCAGCAGGATTATCTCCTGCCCTTTGTGGAGGACGGTACGGTCATCCTGATTGGAGCCACCACGGAGAATCCTTATTTTGAAGTGAACGGGGCGCTGCTGTCCCGCTCCATTATTTTTGAACTGAAGCCTCTGGAAAAAGAAGACATCAGAAAGATTCTTCAGAGGGCGGTGACCGATAAGGAAAAAGGTATGGGAAGTTATCAGGCAGTACTGGAAGAAGATGCGCTGGAATTTCTGGCAGATGTGGCGAACGGAGACGCCAGAGCGGCATTGACTGCCATTGAACTGGGGATTCTCACCACCCCCAGAGGAGAGGACGGAAAAATTCACATCACTCTGGAGACAGCATCTGAATGTATTCAGAAACGGGTGGTGCAGTACGATAAGTCAGGAGATAACCATTACGATACCATTTCTGCCTTCATTAAAAGTATGCGGGGCTCCGACCCGGATGCGGCTGTTTATTATCTGGCCAGAATGCTCTATGCGGGAGAAGATATTAAATTTATTGCCAGGCGTATTATGATATGCGCCTCCGAGGATGTGGGAAATGCGGATCCCAACGCACTGACCGTTGCAGTCAGCGCCGCCCAGGCAGTGGAGCGGGTGGGAATGCCGGAAGCTCAGCTCATCCTTTCTCAGGCAGTGACCTATGTGGCCAGCGCTCCTAAAAGCAATGCCTCCTGTCTGGCGATTGACCGTGCCATGGAAGCTGTGAAAAGCACCAGGACAGCTCCGGTTCCGGTACATCTTAAGGATTCCCATTACAAAGGCGCGGGAAAGCTGGGCCATGGACAGGGCTATCTCTATGCCCATGATTTTCCCGACCACTATGTAGAGCAGCAGTATCTGCCGGACGGTCTGACAGAAGCCCGTTTTTACGAGCCCACAGAAAATGGATATGAAAAGCAAATCAAATCCTGGCTGACAAGTCTCCGCTGTGCGGACAGATGTAAATTGATGAAAGAAAATACTTTACAATCTGAGAAGAATGGTGCATAATAGGAAAGGTTGAGAAAAGACAGATAAATCAGATAATTTTGAATACTGGAAGTTCAGGAGGAATCAGATATGCAGTCATATCAGGAAATGAGCAGAGAAGAATTGTTAAAGGAAAAAGCGTCTTTGGAATCAGCTTACCGCAAATATGCCAAGAGCGGACTGAAGCTGGATATGTCCAGAGGGAAACCTTCCGCAGAGCAGTTGGATTTGTCCATGGAAATGATGAATGTATTAAACAGCGATACGGACCTGACCTGTGAAGACGGTACGGACTGCCGGAATTACGGGGTACTGGACGGAATTCAGGAAGCAAAAGTGCTTCTGGGCGACATGATTGAATGCCATCCCGATAATATTATTATTTACGGAAATTCCAGCCTGAATATTATGTATGATACGGTTTCACGCTCCATGACCCACGGTGTGATGGGAAATACCCCCTGGTGCAAGCTGGATAAGGTGAAATTTCTGTGTCCGGTGCCGGGATATGACAGGCACTTTACCATAACGGAATATTTTGGCATCGAAATGATTAATGTACCCATGCTTCCCACCGGGCCCGATATGGACATGGTGGAAGACCTTGTGAGTAAAGATGACGCCATTAAGGCAATCTGGTGTGTGCCGAAATACTCAAATCCTCAGGGAATCACCTATTCCGATGAGACAGTACGGCGCTTTGCAAGGCTGAAACCTGCGGCAAAAGATTTTCGTATTTACTGGGATAATGCTTACGGCGTTCATCATCTGTATGATATTGACCAGGATAATCTGGTGGAAATTCTGGCAGAATGTAAACGGGCCGGCAATCCGGATATGGTGTATAAGTTCTGCTCCACTTCCAAAATCAGTTTTCCTGGCTCCGGTGTGGCGGCAATCGCCGCTTCGGCCAATAATCTGGTGGAAATCCGGGAACAGATGCGTGTGGCAACTATCGGCCATGATAAGGTAAATCAGCTCCGTCATGTGAGATTTTTCAAGGATATTTACGGTATGACCGAGCATATGAGAAAACATGCGGATATTCTGCGTCCCAAATTTGAGATGATTATCGACACCTTTGAGCGGGAATTGAAAGGTCGTGATGCAGGGACCTGGATTGCACCCAAAGGAGGCTATTTTATTGCATTTGAGGCGCTGGAGGGCTGTGCAAAAGCCATTGTGGCAAAAGCAAAAAAAGCCGGTGTGACCATGACACCTGCAGGGGCTCCCTATCCCTGTGGAAAGGATCCCCATGACGCCACAATCCGTATTGCGCCTACGTATCCCACGCTGGAAGATCTGAAAATTGCCACAGATATTTTTGTCATCTGTGTGAAACTGGTAACAATTGAGAAAATGCTGGAAAAGGGCTCCCAGGCGTCCTGAGATAATTCCGGCAGAAAGGATGGAAAGAAAAAGAAAATGGAAGTGCCCCTGAAACTGAACGAAGGTGTGACAAGCTGGGAGACAGTTATTTTCTTATATAATTCGGCTTTGAAGGAAGTGGGAACCAAGGTGGATATTCTGAATGATGAATTCCGCCATGTACATAAATACAATCCCATTGAATATGTGAAATCCAGGATTAAATCTCCGGAAAGTATCGTGAAAAAGCTGAAACGCCATGGATATGAAAGTACCATTGAAAATATGGTAAACCATGTGAATGATATAGCCGGAATCCGGATTGTATGTTCCTTCACTTCCGATATTTACCGGCTTGCAGAAATGATTGGAAGACAAAATGATTTAACGGTAGTTTCCATTAAAGATTATATTAAGAATCCCAAAGACAGCGGCTATAAAAGCTATCATATGCTGGTGACAGTGCCCATATTTCTCACGGACGGGGTAGTGGATACCAGGGTGGAAATCCAGATTCGCACCATTGCCATGGATTTCTGGGCAAGCCTGGAGCATAAAATCTATTATAAATTTGAAGGAAATGCTCCGGAGTATATCAGCCGGGATTTACGGGAATGTGCCGGAATTGTGTCCATGCTGGATGCAAAAATGCTGTCTCTGAATGAGGCGATTATTCAGGCCAAGGAAGAACAGGGAGAAAAAGAAGGGTAAAAGTCAGCAGTTCTGAAGGAAAAGAAGGATGAAAAATGAAAGTAACAGTTCTGACGGAAAATACAGTTTATAAGCGGGGATTTCTGGCAGAGCACGGACTGTCCCTGCTCATTGAAACAGAGGGAGAAACATGGCTGTTTGACATGGGGCAGACCGGTGTATTTCTGCAGAATGCCGAAAAAATGAAGGTGAATCTGGGGCAACTGTCAGGAATTATCTTAAGCCACGGCCATTACGATCATTGCGGCGGCATGAAAGACTGGGCAGAGAAATGGCCGGAAGGTTCCGATGTCCCCATTTATATGAACCGCAAAGGATTTGAGCGGAAATATTCCAGTCATCCGGTTACAGGGAAGATGTTGTTCAGCGGTATTCCGGAAGAAGGGGAAGCCTGGATGAAAAAACAGTCCGGCCTGGTTCTGACAGAAGAGCCATGTCAGGCTGTTTCTGAGCATATTTATCTGCTGTCGTCCATTCCCCGGAAAACGGATTTTGAGGAAATTCCCGCCACATTCTGGAAAGAAGTACATCCGGGAGAAGAACCGGAACGGGATACCATGGAGGATGAACAGCTTCTCGTGATTCGGGAAGCCCAGGGCCTGTGCGTATTTGCAGGCTGCGCCCATGCAGGAATTGTGAATTGTCTGAATTATGTGCAGGAAACATTTCCGGATGAAAAAATCCACAGCCTGGTGGCAGGTATGCATCTGAAAGGCTGCGGCAGAAATCGTCTTGCACAGACTATCCGGTTTCTGCAGGAACTGGAAGCGGATCTGGTGGTTCCTCTCCACTGTACCGGCCTGCTGGCAGTTGCCGCTGTAAAAGAAGCTCTGGGAGAACGGTGTGTTCTGGCGGAAGCCGGGAAGAAGCTGGAGATTTAGGCCGGGATTCGCTGCATAAAATGAGTGAAAAGGTGTGATAAGATGGGACTGGCAGAATCTGAACGGAAAAAAGATGAGAAAATTAATGGAGTGGTTTATAATATGTCGCCTTCCCTCAGCTATCAGCACGGGATTATCAACAGTAATATTCACACCGTGATAAAGCAGGGCTTAAAAGGAAGTATCTGTATTGTATCCATTGAAAATCTGGATTTCAGATATCATCCGGAAGTCAGCGACGATTATGTATGCCCGGATGTTATGGTTCTGTGCGACAGAAAGCAGCTAAGAGGCGGAACTTACAGCGGAGTTCCGCGGTTTGTGCTGGAAACCCTGAGTCCATCAAGTGCAAAAAGGGACAGGGCAGAGAAAAAAGATATATATGAAACTGCAGGAGTGGAAGAATACTGGATTGTTTCACCTCAGGGAGCAGTGGAGATTTATTATCTGAAAAACGGGAAATATGTTCTGGAATACAGTTATATTTTGCAGAAGGATGAAGAAGCAGAAGATTACAATGCAGATACGGTAATCCATCTGAAAAATTTTCCTCATATCACCATAAAATTATCAGAAATTTTTGAGGGGACGGAATGATCTTTTCAGCAGAATTGACAAATGAGAAGAAACGTGCTATTTTTATTACTAAGACATGGAATGAAATATGTCTGAAAAAGTAAAAGGAGGAATTTGTAATGACAGAATTACAGGTAAGTACCAAAAAGCACGGGGGGGGGTAGAAATTTAAAGAAATTTCTCGCGATGTTTTTGACTGTTTGTGTTTGTATGACCACATTCCAGCTCAATGCATTTGCAGAAAGTACCCCGGAAGGCAAAAATGATGTTACGCCGGCTACCGCACTGGAATTCAGTTATGCGTTTATGAAGTGGAACAGGGCGGAACGAGAAATCTGAACGACGATTTGAAAAAAACGCCTGCTGACGCAAATGATCTGGACTGGACTTCTGACAATGCAGCCGCTGCAGTCGTAGACCAGAACGGAGAAGTAACCGTACCGGAAACAGCAGAAGCAGGAGCAACTGCAGTGATTACTGTGAAAGGAAGTTCATCGAGTGTAAATGACGAATGTATGATTCGTGTTATCACTAAGAGTGATACGGGAGAAGACAACACAGGAGGAGATAATACAGGCGGCGATAATACGGGAGGAGACAACACAGGAGGAGATAACACAGGCGGCGGTAATACAGGAACCACACCAGCGCCGGAACCGACTCCGACTCCAACGCCCGCACCGGAACCAGCACCGACTCCGGCTCCACAGCCCGAAAAAGTAGCAGTGAAGAAAGTAACTCTTACTGCAAAGACAGTATACATAGTAAAAGGGAAAAAAGTTACCGTAGGAGCATCTGTAGAACCTGCAAATGCTACCGATAAGAAAGTAACATGGAAATCTGATAAGACCAGTATCGCAACGGTAAACAGCAAAGGTGTAATTTCAGCAAAGAAAGCCGGAACAGCAAAGGTTACAGCAACAGCAGATGGTAAGTCTGCAACTGTAACTGTGAAGGTAGTGAGCAAGGCAAAGAATGCAAAGAGCATTAAACTGTCTAAGAAAAGCCTTAAGCTGAAAGTGAAAGATACGGCGGCATTGACAGCAACCCTGAACCCCAGCGGAGCTACAAGCACAATTAGCTGGAAGTCATCCAATACAAAAGTGGCAACAGTGAAAAATGGTGTTGTGACAGCAAAAGCAGCAGGAACAACCACCATTACGGCAACCGCTAATAAGAAGAAAGCAACCTGTACCATTACCGTAACCACCAATGCAAAGACAAAACTTGCAAAGACAAAGGGAACTGTAAAGGTTGGCAAGACAATTAAACTGTCGGTCAACAACGGCGATAAGATTAAGTCCTGCACAACTTCTAATAAAAAAGTGGCGACAGTGACCAATAAAGGCGTGATTAAAGGTAAGAAAGCAGGAAAAGCGACGATTACAGTAGTAACCGGCAAGGGTGCAGTTTTGACATATAAAGTAACGGTAAAAAAATAAACAGTAACCAGACTGGCGCCTGGGCAGAAAACTGCTCAGGCGTCATTTTATGGTACGGAAAATTCCTGTATCATAAAGCGACATTACGGGAGAAAGAAAATGAAACAAAAAGCAAAGAAAAATACAGACATTATGTCAGAACTGCAGAAAGCAGTATCGGGACTTTTTGTAATCTGTATGACAGGCCTGTTTCCGCTGTTTTACCAGGATGGTTATTTTAATATTGCAAATGCCAAACTGATGTTTTTCGACGCCTGTGCCGCAGGACTGACTGCTCTGACGCTGGTGTTCGCCATTGCCGGCCAGGTGCAGAAAAAAGGCAGACAAGGCAAACAGAAAAAACAAAGGACTCCGGAAGCAGCAGAAATGTTGTCAGCAGACAGAATAAAGGAATTCTGGCACAGAACAGATGTGCCGGCACGGTTTATGGGAGCCTTTGTACTGGTGCTCCTGTGTTCCACCATCTGTTCCCTGGACCCGGCAGAATCCTTTTATGGAACAGACGCCAGAATGCTGGGAGCGCTGGTGTTCCTGCTCTGCGCAGCAGTATATGTAATTCTGGGAAAATATCTTCAGCCAGGTATCTGGATAGCCTGGATTTTTCTGATTTCCAATGGACTCGTGCTGTTACTGGGAATCCTCCAGTTTTGGGGCGTCAATGTATTTCATTTATGGGACAATATGGACCCCGGACAGATGGGATCTTTTCTGACCACCATTGGAAATATCAACGCCTGCTCCAGCTACTATTGCATGATTCTGCCCATAGGGATGGTGTTGTATTATCTGTCGGAAACGCTTTTTTCAAAGGCGATTTACGGAGCCTTTCTGGTTCTGGGCTTTTACGGAGCCTACGCCACCAATGCCAGCAGCTGGATTCCGGGGATTGGCACAGCCTTTCTGGTTCTGCTGTGGTTTTCCATGAAAGACAGTAAGCATATGGAAAAGTTTCTGGATTTGTGCCTGCTGTTCTGGGGAGGCAGCCTGTTCTTAAAGCTGACGTTAATGATGTGGCAGGAAGGAAATACAAAAGCCTTTATGAGTCAGTTGTTTCTGGGACAGAAGCTGCAGAATCTGATGATACATCCCATGGTACTGCTGACAGAAGGAGTTCTGTTCGGGATGCTGCTGTGTCTGGTAAAAACGATGAAAAAAAAGCAACTGGAACTGCCCTGGCCGAAAATCAGAAATATCCTGTTTGCTATTTTGGCCCTTCTGTCCGGAATCTGTATCATACTGGTTCTGACAGTGAACCTTATGAGTGAAAAGCAGTGGACAGGAACTTTTCAGTGGATAAACAGTCTGAAGCTGCAGGATGAATTTGGAAGCGAGCGTGGATTAATCTGGAGACATACAATGACAGCATGGAATAAACTGCCCTTTGACAGGAAGTTCATCGGCTGCGGGCCCAACTGTTTTCATCTGTTTTTGTATCAGTATCAGGGGTTGGAGCTGGCAGCTTACGGAGGGCGTATTGTGGATCCCCACAACGAATGGCTGCTGTTTCTGTCCATAACCGGAATTCTGGGGGCAGTCAGCTATTTTGGACTGTTAGTCAGTACTGCGGTTTCTGCCGGAAAAAGAGCCCGAACCTGCCCGCTGATGATGGTGGGCCCTGTTATGCTTGGCAGTTATCTGGCTCAGGGTATGGTGAATAATCCCACTGCCTTTCTTACACCGAACCTTTTTCTGTTTCTGGGAATATTAAAAAGCCTGGAGCGGCATGGTAAGGAAAAGAACTCTGAATAATACCGCTATATGGATTGCTTCAAAGCCTTTTTTGTAATATACAGGCAGTGTTTCATGTCAGAATGTGAAAATTTCTGTTTACAGGACGCCGGAATATTGCTATACTTTCATACGGAATAATTATCTGGAGGAAAGAGCATGGTGGAAAGCAAAACAATATTAAATCTTGCCATATCCGTGGGAGAAATCCTTCTGAAAAGCGGAGGGGAAATTTACCGTGTACAGGAAACCGTGAGCCGTATTCTGGAGGCTTATGGAATCGAAGATTATCATGTGTTCGTTATTACAAACGGAATTTTTGCCACTGTGTATGAACAGCGGAAGGATGCAGGCAGTATGGTGCGCTATGTGCCCATCGGAGAGGTCAATCTGGAACGGGTAGCCCAGATGAATCAGCTTTCCAGAGAAATCTGTGAGAAGAACTGTACCATAACAGAGGCATATGAGAAGCTGGAGCAGTATCGGAATGCTTCCGGTACCAATAATCGGTCACTGATTCTTGCCTGTGCTGCAGGCAGTGCAGGATTCTGCTATCTGCTGGGCGGCAGGCCCTATGACAGCATGGTGTGCTTTTTTCTGGGAATTTTGCTGGAAGTGTTTTTACTGCTGGCAGCCAGACACCATGCCTCCAGATTTATCATGAATATTATGGGAAGCGCCCTTGTGACTACGGGAAGCCTGATTCTGTATGTGGCGGGAGCAGGAATTTTATCAGATAAGATTATTATCGGCGGAATTATTCCGCTGGTGCCGGGCGTGGCCCTGACCACCGGAATCCGGGATTTGTTCAGCGGAGATTATCTGTCGGGAAGTATCCGCATGATTGACGCGCTGCTGACGGGCATGTGTATTGCCATTGGAGTAGGCGGCGCCATCAAGGTATTTCATCTTTTGTGGGGAGGGACGCTGGCGCTGTGAGACAACCGGAACTTTTGAAAAAATGGAACAGGAGGGGAATGTGATGGATCAGATTCTGGTATCCATGGCTGCAACCATGGCATTTGCAGTATTGTTTCATGTACCCCGGTCGGAATACCTGCTCTGTGCAGTGAACGGGGCCATTGGCTGGATGGTATATCTTTTTTGCGTCTCCCATGACACAGGAATAACGATTGCTTCCATGTGGGCGACTCTGGTACTGACTCTGGTGGCAAGGCTGCTGTCGGCAATCCGGAAAATGCCCGGTACCGTTTTTCTGGTAACAGGAATCTTCACCCTGGTTCCCGGAGCAGGTATCTATTATACGTCATATTATCTGATTATGAACGATTTGGAGCAGTGTATGGCAAAGGGAATTGAAACGTTTAAAATTGCCGGAGCCATTGTACTGGGAATGATTTTCGGGTTGATACTTCCTCAGAGCTGGTTTAACCAGATTGGGAAAATACGGAAGAAATACGATACGCATGGATGAAAAACGCAAAAAACAGGCTGGTTTATCGTATCAGCCATGGACAGATTGAAATTGCTCAATGACGTTCACATTACGGGGAAAAGTAATTATGCGCAGTTTGCGGAGATGAAGTTTATTCTCGCAGGCAATAAAAAAGAATGCGCTGTGCGCATTCTTTTTTATTTCTCACATTTCCAGAAATAAGCGCTGTAAGGAGGAAGTTCACTTCCGCCGCCGAAATCATGGGGCTGTCCGGTAATCAGATCTTCTGCCATGCCGCAGCCTGCGTCAAAGTGGGCTGTGTAAGGCTCGCTGTCTGCATTGATAGCAACCAGTACCCGTTCCGTATCTGTTTTCCGCTCAAAAATACACTGTTTGTTGGTCAGCACCACGGATTTGAAATCTCCGTAATTCAGAGCGTCGGATTCTTTTTTGGCAGCAGCCAGCTTTGCAATCCAGTCGGTCAGTGCATTCCAGTCCGGTTTCTCGAAAGAGGGACGCAGAGAGGGGTCTCCGTTTTTCTTGTCTCCCTCCGCACCCCATTCACTGCCATAGTACACACAGGGAATGCCCGGCATACCGAAGCACAGTGCATAAATCAGGGGCAGATGAGATTTATTTCCCAGAATGGTGGCAATTCTGGAAACATCATGGTTGTCCACAAAGCTCAGAAGATGTTTTCCCCGGTAAAGGGTCCAGTTTTCCGGTCCGAACTGCCGCAGCAGAGAGTGGTTGATTTCAAACATATTCATGGAATTGAAGCTGGAGTGCAGTCCCTTGTAGCACTCGTAGTTGGTGGCAGAGTGGAGCATGGAGTCATTGACAAGCTGATTGTAATCTCCGTGAAGCATTTCTCCTACCAGGAAAAAGTCTTCTTTCAGGCTGTCGCAGTGTCCCCGCAGTCTCCGTACAAAATCATGGTCCAGACAGTAAGCCACATCCAGGCGCAGTCCGTCAATGTCCCATTCCTTTACCCACTGGCTGACGCTTTCCAGCAGATACTGAATCACTTCCTCATTTCTGAGATTTAATTTTACCAGATCGTAATTGCCTTCCCAGCCTTCGTACCACAATCCGTCATTGTAGTTGGAATTACCGTGGAAATCAATATGGAACCAGTCTTTGTAACGGGAATTTTCCCGGTTCTTAAGTACATCCTGAAATGCAAAGAATCCCCGGCCGGCATGATTAAACACACCGTCCAGCACCACGCGAATCCCTGCTTTGTGAAGGGCGTCGCAGATCTCCTTAAAATCTTCATTGGTGCCCAGGCGCACGTCCACTTTCCGGTAATCCCTGGCGTTGTAGCCGTGGGTGTCCGATTCAAACAGCGGAGAAAAATAGATGGCGTTGACGCCCAGCTTTTCCAGATGGGGAATCCAGTCTGCGACCTTTAAAATACGATGTTCTGCCACTCCGTCGTTTTCAAAGGGAGCACCGCAAAATCCCAGAGGATAAATCTGGTAAAACACACTCTCATAAGCCCACATAATATATAAGCTCCTTTCCATAAAAAATTATTATTTCATAACAATCAAAATTTCCAGATGAAACAAGATAACCTCATTATAAGGAGAAATCCTTTTGATGGCAATGGATAAAGCTACAAAATTTTACCAGAGAAAGTGAGAAAATACGTTACTTTTCTGTCCGGAGGGGAAAAGATTGTGTTTTTTGGGATAATCCGGTATACTGAAAAGAAAAGTGACGGAAATGAGGCGGAACAATGGCAAGGGTGATTGGAATCGGACATCAGAACTTTGAGACAGTACGGATGAAAAATAATTTTTCTGTGGTAAACAGGTAATGATTGGCAAAGATAATGGGCAACAGAACTGTTGCAAAATATTTCCGGGAAAGGAGTCATAATTATGAATATACAGGAGATACGTTCCTGCATGCCTGCATTTGAGGAAACACTGATGTCAGGAGCGGAAATGGAAGTGGCGGGAATTCCGGTGCTGGCGGCAGGAGTATGCAGGACCGGGAAGCATCTGATGTTTCATTTATTTTCAGAAGGAACAGATACGGAAGAACAGCAGGAAAGATACAGAAAACTGGAACAGAAACGTGTGCGGGGCACGCTGACGAAACGGGAAGAACTGCTGACGGGCCTGGAATTGCAGGAGGAATGTGTGATGGAGGTTATCCGGGGGATTCGGGTGGCCGGAAAAGAATATCATGTCCAGTCCGGAAACAGCGGAGCGCTGGCAGATTACAATCTGGAGGGAAGGATGCTTTTGTATTATTTTCTGTCCCGGAACATGTCTTTTGGATTTCTGGAAACCAGGAAACTGTCCGGAATACAGTGCACCGCCCTGGAGCTGGAAGGGGAATATGAGAAAATCCCTTTCTCCGGACAGGAGCTGGCAGATTTGGAATTTCTGGAAGAGAAACGCCATTACCATGTGCCGGTAAAACGCAAGATGAAACGGAAAATCGGAAGACAGACCGGCAGAAAAGAGACCTTTACCGTGCAAATTCCCTGCAGACAGGAACATGGAGCGACTGCTTATCAGGAGCGGGAAATTACATATTATATCAACCATATAAAACTGGTGGATGGCTGGACAAAAGCAAAGGAAGAATGCGATGAAATGAAGGCACAGGGAATCCTGTCTGACGAGAAAGAGTATCAGATGTTTTTGAATCACCTGAAGGAAATCTGTCCTCCTGGAATGCGGAATCTGGCGGTGGAATACGAATGTGAAGATGCTTCCCTGGAATTTTACACCAGGGAGCAGCTTCAGGAAAAACAGAAGATAAGGGAAGGAGAAGGGGCAACCGCATTTTTCCTGGCAGGAAACCGGGTGAAAGGAGAAGGAATCCACGGAATGAAGCTGCGGGGCTGTATGATACAGTATCCGGTGCAGCCGGATATTACCGAGGCGGATTTGGAGTTGCTCTGCGCTTTTTTAATCCTGTAGTTTGTTCTCTTACAGAAAATACCGTGTTACTGAGAAGTGCTAAAGTATATAGATTTCCTATAAGAGAAAGCCCTCCGGGCGGGATGCGCAGCTCGCGGAGATGAAGTTTATTGCCAGGCAATCCGCTCGCGCGCGGCAAAGCGCCCAGGTCTACGCTCCGCTTCGGTCCGCGCTGAACGGACATCCACAGGATGTCCAGCGCCCCTCAGGAATGAGGGATTCAGGGAGTTGAAGCGGACCTGCCCGCTTTTTTATCCATTTCTCTGGATTTCTCCACACAGGCCCGCTGCGCCTTTATAACTGCGCTGCGCAGACCCTGGCTTTCCAGTGCGGCCACCGCTTCTATGGTGGTGCCTCCGGGGGAGCAGACAGCGTCTTTCAGAAGTCCTGGATGAGAACCTGTTTCCAGAACCATTTTTGCGGCGCCAAGGACTGCCTGGGCTGCAAATTTATAAGCCTGAGACCGGGGCATCCCGTCGGCGACAGCCGCGTCTGCCATGGCTTCCAGGAACAGAAACACATAGGCCGGGGAAGAACCGGACACACCCACTACCGTATCCATCAGGGACTCCGGAACGGTTTCGCAGATGCCAAAGCTGTCGAAAATGGATGTTATTTCAGAAAGCTCTGTTTCCGATACATGTTCGTTGCAGCAGAGGGCGCTCATGGCTTCTCCCACCAGAGCGGGGGTGTTGGGCATGGCCCGGACAAGCCTGATTTCTTTTCCGAAAAAGCCCTCTATGGCCTGTATGGACTGTCCTGCGGCAATGGACACCAGAATGGCCTGTTCCGGGACGCTGTCTCTGATTTCCGCAATGACCTCCGGGAACAGATGGGGTTTGACAGCCAGAAAGAGGATGTCCGACTGGCTGGCAGCTTCCGGGTTACTCCTGGAAGTGCGAATCTGAAAACGTTCCTGCAGAGATTGCAGGGTGCGTTCTGTTCTGGCAGTGGCAATGATATGGTCTTTTGTGGTGAGGCCGGAATTCAGGATACCTCCGATGATGGCGCCGGCCATATTTCCGCCTCCGATAAATCCAATTGTTTTATTCATAATCGAAACCTCCCTGTTGCACTATATCATAACAGGCAGGGAATCATTATGCAAGTCATAGAAAATTTTATTTTATATTCATTACAGGAGGAAATCATGATTTCTTTTGAAAGCGATTATATCGCGGGAGCCCATCCCCGTATTCTGCAAAAACTGGCGGAAACCAATTCGGAACCTCTGTCCGGCTACGGGACGGACCCATACTGCAAACGTGCCTGTGAGAAAATCAGAAAGGCCTGCGGCGCTCCGGATGCCGATATTTATTTTCTGACGGGCGGAACTCAGACGAATGTAGTGGTAATTTCATCCATGCTCCGCAGTTACGAAGGAGTTCTGGCGGCTGAGAGCGGCCATATCAGTGTTCATGAGGCGGGAGCCCTGGAATATTCCGGTCATAAGGTGCTGACGCTGCCGGCTCATCGGGGAAAAATCAATCCGGAGGAACTGAAAAGTTATCTGGAAAAATTTTATCAGGATGAGAATCATGAGCATATGGTTTTTCCGGGAATGGTATATCTGTCCCACCCCACGGAATACGGAACTCTTTACAGGAAAAAAGAGCTGGAAGACATACGGGAAATCTGCCGGACATATCACATTCCCCTGTATCTGGACGGGGCCCGTCTGGGTTATGGGCTTATGAGCCGGGAAAGCGATATGACGCTGGAAGATATCGCCCGGATTTGCGATGTATTTTACATTGGCGGAACAAAAACAGGAGCGCTCTGCGCAGAAGCGGTGGTCTTTCCTCGTGGCAATGCGCCCGGACATTTTCTGACCATTATGAAACAGCATGGAGCGCTCCTGGCAAAGGGACGCCTGTTGGGCATTCAGTTTGACGCTTTATTTACAGACAATCTGTATTTTGAAATCAGCCGTCATGTGATTGAGATGGCGGAGCTTCTGAAAAAGCAGTTAAGAGAAAAAGGCTGCGTATTTTACCTGGAATCCCCCACTAATCAACAGTTTATTATTCTGGAGAACAGCAGGCTTAAGAAGCTGAAAGAACAGGTGTCTGTCAGTTTCTGGGAACAGGCGGACGATACCCATACGGTGGTAAGACTGGCAACAGGCTGGTCCACCACAGAGGAAGACATTGAAACACTGGGAGAAATCCTGTAACGGGAGGACAAAATGGAAGGAAAAAAGAAGAAATCAGTGGCATCAGTTCTGATTGACGGAGTGGCAGGAATCTTTCTGCCCCTTGTAAACCTGATGACTGCGGCGGGAATTTTAAAGGGTGTGCTGGCGATTCTGACCGCCGCAGAATTGATTGGGACGGAGAGCGAAACGTATCTGGTACTGAACGCCATGGCGGACGGTCTGTTTTACTTTCTGCCTGTTCTGCTGGCTTTTACTGCTGCCGGGAAATTTGGTGCAAATCAGTTTACTGCTGTGGTGATTGCAGGTATTTTACTGTATCCTTCTCTTACCGCAGCATTGGAGCCAGGCCATACCATTCATTTCCTGGGGCTGCCTCTGCGGGGCGTTACATATCATTCCAGTGTAATTCCCATTATTCTGGCAGTGGGGCTTTTGCATTATGTGGAAAAATTCCTGAACAGGATTATTCCGGAGATGATAAAGGGATTTGTGGTGCCTCTGGTGTCCATATTGCTGGTGAGCCTGGTGACGCTTTCCCTGTTCGGGCCCCTTGGCGCGGTAATTGGAGATGTGCTGGCGGTTGGGTATGAGCATGTTTATACCCTGTCTCCCATAGCGGCGGGAATATTTCTGGGAGTCTTTACCCAGCCCATGGTAATTTTCGGATTTCAGTGGAGTTTTATCCTGATTGCCATGAATAATATTATGGTAAACGGCTCCGATACGGTGCTGGCCCTGATGGGGCCGGCAGCATTTTCCCAGGCAGGAGCAGTATTTGCGGTGCTTTTGAAAAGTAAGGACAGAGCCTTTCAGTCCATTTGCGGTTCCGCCATGCTGTCTGCATTATTTGGAATTACGGAGCCCGCGCTGTTCGGGGTGAGCCTGCCCCGGAAAAAGCCTATGATTGGCGTCTGTGTGGGCGGCGGGATTGGCGGAGCGCTGGCCGGATTTTCCGGCGCCCATGCCATGTCCTTTGCCTTTCCAAGCCTTGTGACCTTCCCGGTATTTTACGGGGAGGGCTTTGGGATGTATGTGGTGAGCTGTCTGGCTGGATTTGCAGTTTCCTTTCTTATTACGATGGTTTTGAAGGTGGAGGAACAGAAAGAGCAGGATTGACTATTGTAAAGGGAGAACGATATGAATGAAACAGATAAATACCTGATACGCAAAGTTTATGATGAAGAACTGGACGAGGCATTTACGTTAATCTGGAATGTGTTTCAGCAATTTGTTGCGTCTGACTATACAGAGGAAGGCATTGATTATTTTTATGGGCAATTTGTAGTGGGGCAGAATTTCAGGGATAAATTTCTGAACGGTTTGCAGACGATGTATGGAGCGTTTGACGACAGAAGAATAGTGGGTGTGTTATCCATATCAGCAGATAATCATGTATCCTGTGTATTTGTAGATGAGAAATATCAGAGAAAAGGGATTGCAACGCAACTGTTCCTGAAAGTAATTTCTGAGTTGGGACAGCAGGGAAAAGAAAAAATCAGATTAAACGCTTCGCCCTATGGCGTCCCTTTTTACCATGCCATGGGATTTACAGATACTGATATGGAAAAAGTTTTTCATGGAATTCGATATACGCCAATGGAACTGAGGCTGAAATAAAAGCCCTCCGGGCTGGCTGTGCAGCTGTGGAGGGCTTTGTTCTCTTATAGGAAAGACCTTGTCACGCTAAAGCGTAAAAGTGTCTTTCCTATAAGATGTGAATCAGCGTTTCCTTAGAAATCTGTCAGATCTGCAGCTCTTCTCTCAAGGAAAGCAGTCATGCCTTCTGTCTTGTCATGGGTAGAGCAGGTGATACCGAACAGGTTTGCTTCCATTTCAACCGCATTCTTAATATCCATATCATATCCGTTGTTGATTGCAGCTTTTGCGATGGAAACAGCGTAGCTTCCCTTGGAAATAATCTTAGAAGCCATCTTCTTAGCGGTATCCATTAATTCCTCTTTTGCAACAACCTTATTTACAAGGCCGATTCTGTATGCTTCTGCAGCGTCAATGTTATCGCAGGTGAAGATAAGCTCTTTTGCGCGGCCCATGCCAACCAGACGTGCAAGTCTCTGGGTTCCGCCGAATCCGGGGATAATGCCAAGACCGGTTTCCGGCTGAGCGAAAGTAGCGTTTTCAGCAGCGATACGAATATCACATGCCATTGCGATTTCACATCCGCCGCCCAGAGCAAATCCGTTTACAGCAGCGATGGTAACCTGACGCATGTTCATCAGTTTGAAGAAAGGCTCAGCAGCTCTCATACCGAACGCACGTGCTTCAGCAGCAGAGAAGTTTACCATTTCCGCAATGTCAGCCCCTGCTACGAAAGATTTGTAAGGATTGTCCTTTTTGTCCGGGCCGCCGGTCAGGATTACAACCTTAACGTCATCTCTTGCTTCGATTTCGCTCAGAGCAACATTCAGTTCGTCCAGTGTTTCGCTGTTCAGAGCATTTAATGCTCCAGGTCTGCTGATGGTTAAAACTGCAATCTGATCCGCTACGTCCAATTTTAAATTGTTCATGGGTAAAAACCTCCTAAAAAATATGTAATATTGGTGTTTTCTGATACTTTTAATATATAACTTTGATAAAAATTTGTCAATACGGAATAGCGAATCGGAGAAGATAAAATGTAACAGTTCGGTAACCGTTCAGCCTGCCCGGTAACCGGTAGGGGTACATCCGTATTTTCGCTTAAACACCCGATTGAAATAAGAAAGATTCTCAAATCCTGTCTCAGCGGCGATACTGGCAACGGAGTCCGAGGAAGAAATCAGCAGTCTGGCCGCCATGGTCAGCCTGTAATCATTCAGGTAATCGGTGAAAGAAATACCCATGCTGGATTTGAAAAATTTCATAAAATGGGACTGGCTGAACCCGCAGATACCGGCGGCGTCCTCAATGGAAATCTTCTCACTGTAGCCGGTTTCCACGTACTTCAGGATATCCTTCAGACGGTCCAGCGACTTGTGCTTCCTGCGGGGAGGGGGAGAAGACGAGGAAGAAAACAGGGTATAAAAGAGAGAAAACAACTGTCCCTTGATGGCAAGCTGATATCCCTGGCTGAAAGTCTTACAGATTTCATCCATGGTATTCAGACACCGGGCCAGGGCAGGATACAGGCTGGAATCCGGGGGAAAATAATTTGGAAATAAAAGCTGCCCCTGCACCAGAGGCTGGAAAAATTTTTCCGTACATGCGTCGCCCTGGGAGGCCATCAGCATATCCAGCCTGAAAATGATATTTTCGTACTCCATGGAAAAATCCTCCCGCTGTTCGATGGCATGAAGCTGCCCCGGCAGAACCACCACAATATCCCCCTCCTTCACCGGAACCGGAAACAAATCCAGAGTGACCTGTCCCTGCCCCTTCTTAATATAGATAATTTCCATGTCGTTGTGCCAGTGGAGAGGCACCGCGGAAAAATCCAGCGGAATGCTGCACAGATAAATATTAAAAGGAAAATTATCATGTCCGTGAGATTTTGTTTCCTGTGTGTTTTCATACTCCAGAATATTCATATGACTGCTCCCGTTTTTCTGATTTTGATAGTATTGTACTATATTTTGCCATCATACTGCAAGAAAAATATGGGAAATGGAGTTATACTCTGGTAGAAGAATGAAACAGAACAGAAAAGGATTTACATAAGGATTCAGAATAAACAGGGAAAATTTTGGGAAACATGAAAAGAGGCAGGAGGAAGAAAAAATGAGTGTAAATGTAAGAGAATTACTGGAACAGAAATGCTGCAACAATATTGCAGCCTGCACCAATGAGCAGCTTTATTACGGACTTTTGGGTATCGTAAAGGATATGGCAAAAGAAAAAGAAAGTCAGGAAGGAAAGAAGAAAATCTACTATATTTCCGCAGAGTTTCTGATTGGCAAACTGTTGTCCAACAATCTGATTAACCTGGGGATTTATGATGAAGTGGCAGAAATGCTGGCACAGTACGGTAAGGACATCAACCTGATTGAGCAGGTGGAGCCGGAACCTTCTCTGGGAAACGGGGGACTGGGACGTCTGGCAGCCTGTTTCCTGGATTCCATGGCAACCCTGGGAATGAACGGAGACGGAATCGGACTGAATTACCATTTCGGACTGTTTTTACAGACCTTTGAGAACCGTCTGCAGAAAGAAAATAAAAATCCATGGATGGAAGCAGAAAGCTGGCTTACCAGAACCGATGTGACATATCCTGTTCAGTTCGGCGGATTTACGGTACAGTCCAGAATGTATGATTTGGACGTAACCGGATTTGAAAACAGAACCAACAAGCTGCACCTGTTTGATATTGAGACCGTAGACGAAAGCCTGGTAGGCGACGGAATCAGCTTCAACAAAGGGGATATCATGAAGAACCTGACGCTGTTCTTATATCCGGATGATTCTGACGATGCGGGAAGACTTCTGCGTGTATATCAGCAGTATTTCATGGTAAGCAATGCCGCACGCCTGATTCTTTCCGAGTGCGAGGCAAAGGGCTGCAAGCTCTATGATTTACCGGATTATGCGGCAATCCAGATAAATGATACCCATCCAAGTATGGTAATTCCGGAGTTAATCCGTCTGCTGATGGAGAGGGGAATCCGCATGAACGACGCCATTGATATTGTGTCAAAAACATGCGCATATACCAACCACACCATACTGGCAGAGGCGCTGGAAAAATGGCCCATGGACTACCTGAACCGGGCAGTACCCCAGTTAATGCCCATTATCCGTGAGCTGGATACCATTGTAAAAAATAAATTTGACGACAAATCCGTGGCCATTATTGACGAGGGAAACCTGGTACATATGGCAAATATGGACATTCACTATGGTTTCAGCGTAAACGGAGTGGCATACCTCCACACGGAGATTCTGAAGAAAAACGAACTGAATAATTTCTATAAACTGTATCCGGAGAAATTCAACAATAAGACCAACGGAATCACCTTCCGCCGCTGGCTGATGCACTGCAACAAGGGCTTAAGCCGCTATCTGGATGAAGTGATCGGAACAGGCTGGCACAAAGATGCAGATGAACTGGAGAAGCTGCTGACGTACAGGAACGATGAAAAAGTGCTGAATAAACTGCTGGAAATCAAACACGAAAATAAGAAGAATCTGGTAGCTTATCTGAAAGAAAAACAGGGTGTGGAACTGGATGAAAACTCCATTTTCGATATTCAGATTAAACGTCTTCATGAATACAAACGCCAGCAGATGAACGCGCTTCATGTGATTCACAAATATCTGGAAATTAAAAAAGGAAAGAAACCGGCTACGCCAATCACGGTTATTTTCGGTGCAAAAGCAGCCCCGGCCTATATCATTGCAAAAGACATCATCCATCTGATTCTGTGTCTGCAGGAGCTGGTGAACAATGACCCGGAAGTAAGTCCTTACCTGAAAGTGGTTATGGTGGAGAACTACAATGTAACCAATGCGGAAAAATTAATCCCGGCCTGCGATATTTCCGAGCAGATTTCCCTGGCTTCCAAGGAAGCGTCCGGAACCGGTAACATGAAGTTCATGCTGAACGGCGCCGTAACCCTGGGAACCATGGACGGGGCCAATGTGGAAATTGCCGATTTGGTGGGAAAAGATAATATCTATATTTTCGGTGAAAGCTCCGATACGGTTATCGAGCACTATGAGAAAGGCGATTACGTTTCCCGGAAGTTCTACGAAGAAAATGAGGATATCAAAGAGGCAGTGGACTTTATTGTAGGCGAGGAAATGATGAAGGTGGGACACAGAGAACATCTGGAGCGCCTTTACAATGAGCTGCTGAACAAAGACTGGTTTATGACCCTTCTGGATTATAAAGATTATGCAGCTAAAAAAGAGGAAATTTACAAAGATTATGAGAACAGAACTGCATGGGCCGGAAAAATGCTGGTGAATACGGCAAAGGCAGGATTCTTCTCCTCCGACAGAACCATTGCAGAGTATGACAAAGATATCTGGAAATTAAAATAATCAGAATGCGGCAGCAGGGCGGCTTCAAATCAGAGATGTTTTGAGCCGCCCTGTAAGTTTCCATGGCAAAAACCGGAGAAATATGATATGATTTTATATCATAAAGGAAGAAAGCAGGGGGAACGGAAGTGAAGAGTCACAGAAAAAAGAGGAAGATACCTTATTCAGCTTACCATCTGGTACAGGTACTGTGCGTGCTGCTGGCTTTGTTTGATATTGCAGTCACTGCAATTTCCACCTATGACATTATGGAAGAAAGCGTAAGCAATCAGATCGGGCTGACAGAGAGCAAAATTGCCGAATATATGAATAATGTATGGAATCTGGCAGGGTCCATTGCAGAGAATGACGAACTGCAGAATGGAGAAGAACCGCTGGAAGACAAAGTAAAGGGCCTGAAATCTTTTGTGGAGGTATACGGGCTCTATGATATTGGAATTGTGGACGGAAAAGGAAGGTATGCTTCCACCAATCGGGAGGAAACCACAGATATCAGCGGTTCTGCCATTTTTCAGGAATTAAAGGAAGGCCAGGAAAAAGTGCTGACAGATATTTATCAGGCCAGGCAGGGGGAAAATATTCAGATTTTCACTGTCTGGCAGCCAGTATTTGCTCAGGATACCGGAGAATGGGACGGGGCTGTAGAGGTTTCCGTTTATTTTGACTATATGCAGAATATTATTGAAGGAGATTCTATTGACGGAAAATTTTATTTCTGCATGTATGACAGCGGATTTATTGCAGCAGCCCATGCCAATATAAAAGCCAGAGGCCAGAGCTTTGAAGACAATTTTATGCTCAATAACTGGGTCAGCAAAAGCGGAGAAGAAATCAGAGAGGCCATGGAGAATCGGGAAAAAGTATCTTACTGGAAATTATACCGGGGAAAGCTGCAGTATGTGAAGAGTATTCCCATACGCAACAGCAGCTGGAGTCTGGCTATCCGCACCAATGTGATAGAGTGCTACCGGATTTCCATGGTGGCGCTGTTAAGCAAAATTCTGGTATATGGCGTGGTGATTATTTTATTCTGGTGGAAGGGGAGCCGGGAGTATAAGAAACGCCAGTCTACCTTTAGCTGGATGACAGATATGGTAGATGAGATTTTCATTATGCAGAACGAAGACACGGGAGAGCTGGAATATATCAGCAGCAATGCGGGACGGATTATGGGGTATTCCCCGGAGGAAATCCGTCAGCAGCAGGGGCTGATTGAAGGGTGGCTTCTGGAGAACCAGGTGGATGTTGAGGAGATGAAGCAGAGCCAGGATTACCAGTTCCAGCGGAAGATTACCAATCCCCACACCGGGGAGCAGAGAGAGTTCGGCATCCATATTTATGTCAGAACCGGAGAAGCGGGTAATTACAGAATTGTGGTAATTACCGATAAAACGCGGGAAATCCATCAGCGGGAAATGCTGGAAACATCCCTTCTGCAGGTGAAAAATGCAAGTAAGGCCAAGAGCAGGTTTTTGTCCAACATGAGCCATGATATGCGGACGCCCATGAATGCCATTGTGGGAATGACCACCATTGCCAGAATGAATCTGGATAATCCGGAGCGGTTAAAGGACTGCATACATAAGATTGAACTGTCCGCCATGCACTTAAAGAGCCTGATTAATGATGTGCTGGATATGTCTAAAATTGAAAGCGGCCGGGTAATACTGAATGAAGAAGCATTTAATCTGAAAACGCTGCTTCAGGAAGCAGGCGCAGTCATGCAGGTGCAGGCTGCGGCCAAAAAGCAGGAGATGACGCTGGATATTGCGTCCATTACCCATGAAATGGTGGTTTCCGACAGCCTGCGGATTCAGCAGATACTGACCAATGTGCTGGGCAATGCCATCAAATTTACACCGGAGGGCGGCCAGATTGGCCTGTGCGTGGAGGAAACGGAGAACCGGAGAGGAGATCGGCGTTTTTATGAATTCTACTGTATGGACAACGGAATCGGAATGACCAGAGAAACGCAGGAAAAAATATTTGTGCCCTTTGAGCGGGGAGAAACAGATCAGACGGGAGGAATTGAAGGTACCGGTCTTGGAATGGCCATCACGAAAAATATCGTGAATATGATGGGCGGAACCATAGAGATTATCAGTTTTCCGGGAGAAGGAAGTACCTTTATCATACGTCTTCCCCTTCAGAATGAAATCATAGAAGAACTGGAAGCCGCGGAAATTTCAGGGGAAGATTCCGGGAAACCCGTACAGTTTCAAAAAGGAAAAGTCCGGATTCTTCTGGTAGAGGATAACGAACTGAATATGGAGATTGCACAGGAACTGCTGGGAATCACCGAAGCGGAGCTGGAGATTGCCTGGAACGGCAAAGAAGGAATTGAAAAGTTTGCGGAAAATCCGGAAAATTACTTTGATATCATTCTGAGTGACGTACAGATGCCGGAAATGAACGGCCATGAGATGACCAGGGCCATCCGGCAGATGAACCGGGGAGACGCCAGAACCATTCCCGTTGTGGCCATGACAGCAAATGCATTTTCCAGCGATGTGCTGAAGGCCAGACAGGCAGGCATGAACGACCATATTGCAAAGCCCATTGATTTAAAAGATATTTACCGGATTCTCAGAAAATGGATACCTGATGAAAAGCAGATACAGGAGCCCGGCGACGGAAAATAGAAGACCGTTCTTCCTGCGGCATACGCCGCAGGCCTGAACCGGGAAGGGAGAATGAGATGAAGTATACACAGATTGTTCCAGGGCGTTTTGAAAAGCGCCTCAACCGCTTTGCGGCACTGGTGGAGCTGGATGGCCGAATGGAAAACTGCCATGTGAAAAATACCGGAAGATGTCAGGAACTTCTGATTCCGGGCGCAGAAGTATGGCTGGAGAAAAGCAATAATCCCAACCGCAAAACAGCCTGGGATCTGATTACTGTCAGGAAAGGGGAAACCCTGATTAACATGGATTCTCAGGCCCCTAACAGGGCGGTGGGGGAATGGCTGGAGCAGGGACAAAATATGCGGCAGAAAAGAGAAAACATCCCTTTTTCGGACATTACCTATATAAAGCCGGAGTGCAGATACGGCAGTTCCAGAATAGATTTTTATCTGGAAGCAGGACAGGATGAAAAAAGAAAAATTTTTATTGAAGTAAAAGGCGTTACCCTGGAAGAAGAAGGAATTGCAAGGTTTCCTGATGCTCCCACAGAGCGGGGCATTAAACATATGCTGGAGCTGGAACGGGCGGTCAGAGAAGGGTATGAGAGTTATATTCTGTTTGTAATTCAGATGAAGGGAATCCGATATTTTGAGCCCAATGACAGAACCCATCCTGCATTCGGCGAGACGTTGCGGCAGGTACGGAAATCAGGGGTCGGGATTCTGGCCTGGGACTGCCAGGTTACGGAAGATGAAATCCGGCTGGATGAACCTGTGGAAATCAGGTTATGAAGGGGGTGTGGGGGAATGGCAAATTTCCACAATATATAGCTGTGAATTGCTGAGTTTCACAACTATATATTGTGTGTAAATTTCATTTTCCGACAGCCCCTTATTCTTCTTCGGAAGGATCCGGAAGCCGTACGAAAATTTTGCTAATCCGGTTCTTATCCATATCTTCCACCCGGAAAAACAAACCTTCCGGTGTGGTAATGGATTCGCCCGGCGTGGGCAGATGGTCCAGCAGGCCAATGACGTAACCGCCTACCGAGTCATAATCGTCGGAGACTAAATCGAGATTCAGTATATCATGCAGATCATTGAGATTCAGGGAACCCTGTATCATATATTCCAGTTCGCTGATTTTCTGTACCGGGTCTTCTTCATCCATATCGTACTCATCCCGGATTTCTCCCACAATTTCTTCCAGTAGATCTTCCAGTGTGATTAATCCTGCAGTTGCCCCGTATTCATCCAGAACAATGGCAATGTTAATGGAGGATTTACGCATTTCCAGCAGAAGTTCCGCAGTGTTTTTGTGCTCGTACGTGTAATAAGGCTTCCGCATAATATTGCGGATGGAAAAATGCTCCTTATCTTCATAGAGAAGCAAATCTTTCATATTGATAATACCCACCACATTGTCTGTGGAGTCTTCGAATACAGGGAGACGGGTAAATTTATCTTCGCGGAAAATGTCCAGCAGTTCCTGATATGTGCTGTTGATATCGGCAAATGTCATATCAATCCGGGGCACCATAACCTCTTTTGCCTGGGCGTCTCTGAAATCAAATACATTGTTAATCATTTCCCGTTCTTCTGTTTCAATGACTCCTTCTTCATGGCTTACATCCACAATGGTGCGCAGTTCGTCTTCTGTCATGGTATTCTGAGCCCCTGAGGCGTCCACACGCAGCAGGATTAAAAATCCAAGAGCCAGTTTATTAATTACAAAAATCACAGGAGTGAGCAGTTTCATAAGTCCGCTGATTGTGCCTGCATAGGCCAGGGAAATTTTATCCGCATGAATGGTGGCAAAGGTCTTGGGTGAAATTTCACCGAAAATCAGTACCAGTACCGTCAGAATACCCGTTGCAATTCCTGCGCCCGCACTGCCGAAAATCTTTGTGGCCAGGGTGGTGGCCAGAGAAGCGGAGGACAGATTTACAATGTTGTTTCCAATTAGTATGGCGCTGAGCATTTTGCCGGAATCATCGGTAATCTCCAGCACCTTTTTCGCCCGTTTGTTGCCTTCTTCCGCCATGCTTCTGAGACGGATTTTATTAGAAGTGGTCAGAGCTGTTTCTGCAGAAGAAAAAAATGCAGATAACATTAATAAGATAATAATGATAATTAATTGTATGACGTCACCTGAGTCCAAGTACATCTCTCCTTTCAATACATTAATATACCGGATACCGGTGGATTTTGCAAGGAATTCCCGGAAAATTCAGGAAAAATTTATAAGAGTTCAGACTGCACCCCCTGAAACCGGCTATGGCTGAACTGTTACAAAAATTTGGAAATCCCTTTCTTCTGCAGGAATAGTTTCCGCCCGCCCCGAATAAAATGTCTTAGAATCAAAGGGACATCCACAGGAGGGAGGAAAAGGGATGGAAAAGAAATTATGGAAAACTCCGGCCAGGGGGAAAGGAGAAAATAAACCGAATGTTTCCGTATTATCCATATTGAAAATTCTGCTGGTTATGTATATGGTGACGGGAATTATGCTGCTGATTCTCTCGGCCATGCTCTATAAAATGCAGCTCAGTGAAAGCGTTGTATCCATTGGAATTGTGCTGATTTATGTACTGTCAGGATTTACGGGCGGATTTCTGAGCGGAAAGGTCATGAAGCGAAAGCGCTTTCTGTGGGGCATGGCAATGGGAGCCGGCTATTTTCTGATTCTGGTGCTGGGCTCTGTGGTCTTTCAGAAAGGAATCAATATGGATGTATCCCGGTTTGCCACAACCCTGGTGCTGTGTACCGCTTCGGGAATGGCTGGCGGGATGGCAAGCTGAATACAGAGAATGATTGCACTGCGGCGGATGTGAAATATGTTACATCCGCCGCAGAATTTTATCAGATGGGATTAAGATTTTTTTAAGAAATTCATTGAGTTTTATTTTGGAAATCATTATTATAATGTCTGTACTGTGAAACAGCAATTTAACATACAGGGAGAAAGAAGAAATGGAACAACAGACCATTCTGGTGGTAGATGACAACAAAGAGATTGTGTTTTCTCTGGGAAAGCTCCTGGAATACGAGGGCTACCGAATCCTGAAAGCCTACGACGGGCTGGAGGCTCTGGAACTGTTAAAGGAACATACGGTGGATCTGATTCTGCTGGATGTGATGATGCCCCGGTTAAACGGGCTGTCAGCCCTGATGAAAATCAGAGAAAACAACAAGATTCCCGTAATTATCCTGTCGGCGAAAACCGAGGAGAGCGACAAGGTTTCCGGTCTTGTGATGGGAGCAGACGATTATATAGCCAAGCCTTACAATCCGGCGGAACTGACAGCCAGAGTGGCGGCCCAGCTCCGGCGTTACCATACCTGGGGCGGCAGCACGCCGAAACCCCAGGAAGATCAGATTGTAAACGACAGTCTGGTGCTGGATCGGAAAAGTAAAAAAGCGGTTGTGGATGGAGCAGAGGTAAAGCTGACAGCCACAGAATATAAAATTCTGGAGCTTTTGATGGAACATCCGGGGCAGGTATTTTCTGCAGAAAAGATTTATGAGAAGGTCTGGAAAGAAGTGGCCAGCTATACCGTGGAAAATACGGTGATGGTGCATATCCGCCATATCCGGGAGAAACTGGAAATTGATCCGAAAAATCCAAAATATGTAAAGGTGGTGTGGGGCATTGGGTACAAAATGGAAAAATACTGAAATCAGCAGGAAGCTGAAAAAGCTGCTTCAGAAAATATTAAAAAAAGATGAAATATTTCTGATTCCGGGGATTTTGGGTATTGTACTGGGGACTATGATGCTGACGGATATGTTGAGTTATCGGTATATGACCACAGAATACAATCTGGGCAGGGGAGGTGTGATGAACTTCTGCTTTGCTGCAGGTGTGACAGGAATACTTCAGTTTGGACTGCGGTATTTCAATAAAAACTGGCAGGTTCAGTCGGAACAGTTTTTTCAGGAATGGGAAAAAAAACAGCATAAACTGAAGCTGGCGACAGGAATTATTGCAGCAGTTGGGCTTTTTATAGCGGTAAAAAATTTTCGTTACAGACTGAACCATACCTGGCTGTTCGGAAATCTGAGTGCAGCTTATATTCCTGTGGGAACTGTACTGATTCAGTGGATTGTGAGTAACCTTGTCATCAGTTTCTATATGAAAAAAAAGCTGAAGCTCTATATGGAAAATCTGGAACAGATTAATCAGATAAGCCTGGAAACCGCATTACGCAGTGAACAGATGAAAGTGGATCTGATTTCTAATGTGTCCCATGATTTGAAAACACCTCTGACCTCCATGGTGGGTTATCTGGAACTGATGAAAAAAGAAGAACTGAGCGACGTGGTGGCTGATTATCTGGAAGTCCTTTCCAGAAAAGCGCAGAAATTAAAGGAAATGATTGACAGTCTGTTTGATCTGGCCAAAACCAGCAGCGGAAATGTGGAACTTCACATGGAACAGATGGAAATGAACTGTCTGATTGAGCAGGTGCAGGCAGATATGGGAGACCGTATAGCAGAGAGCGGCAGAGAGTTTGTGGTGATGCTGACAGAAGAACCCACAGATTTTATAGCAGACAGCAGCTACATGTACCGTATTTTTCAGAATCTTGTGGAAAATGCATTGAAATATTCCCAGGAATACACCAGAATTTTTATGAAATCCTCAGTCATCCACGTAAAAGAAGAAGGAAGCACGGAAGAGACCGGGCAGAAAGTACGGTTTGAAATTACCAATACCTCCAGTTATCAGATGAATTTTACCAGAGAGCAGATTGTGGAGCGGTTTGCCAGAGGAGATGAGTCCAGAACCACCGAAGGCAATGGACTGGGCCTTGCCATTGTAAACACTTATACAGCCGCACTGGGCGGCACCTTTGATGTGAAGATCGACTGCGACCAGTTTAAGGCCTCCGTGGAATTTTTAAAATAAATGCTTTTCATCTGAAAAAAAGTGTGATATACTTTGCCATGAGGAGGGGCCCGGCAAAGCCGGGAGGAGCCCTGATGGCTTTGCCATGAGGATTTATCATGAGGAGGGGCCCAACGAAGTCAAATCTGCCCTCGGAAAATTTCTAAAAACAGAAAGGAAGTATTTTTATGAAACATGTAAAAACATTAAATACAAAGAGATTACAGAACACAGTAAAAAGAGGCGGCTGCGGTGAATGCCAGACCTCCTGCCAGTCTGCGTGCAAGACAAGCTGTACCGTAGGAAACCAGAGCTGTGAGCATAAATAATTTCCGGCAGAATCATGTGCCCCTTTGGGGATGGGCGGCTGAAACAGGCGCTCAAAGAGCATAAGAATGTAAGCATGGACCGTTCGCAATCAACGAGCGGTCATTTGTGCGTTGACGGCCATGGGCTGAGGCGCCGGGATTACATACGGAAAGAGAGGAACTGGCAGTGGTTCACCAGTATAAAAACAACGGTTACAATATTGTGCTGGATGTAAACAGCGGTGCGATACATGTGGTGGACGAGATAGTTTATGACATTATCCCATTGTTTGAAACCTCTGCGAAAGAGGAGATAATTTCCAGACTGAAGGAAAAGTATCCCGAAGCTGAGATTGCCGAAGGGTATGAGGAAGTCAGAGCTCTGACGGAAGAACAGCAGCTGTTTACCGAAGACGAATATGAGAATTATATGGAGCAGTTTAAAGAGCGGCCCACGGTGGTCAAAGCTCTGTGCCTGCACATTGCCCACGACTGCAATCTGGCCTGCCGCTACTGTTTTGCGGAAGAAGGGGAATACCACGGAAGAAGGGCGGTCATGTCTTACGAAGTGGGAAAAGCGGCCCTTGATTTTCTGATCCGGAATTCCGGGAACCGCCGGAACCTGGAAGTGGACTTTTTCGGCGGCGAGCCCCTGATGAACTTTGAGGTGGTAAAAAAGCTGGTATCATACGGAAGGGAACAGGAGAAGATTCACAATAAGAATTTCCGGTTTACCCTGACTACTAACGGAGTGCTGCTGAATGATGAGATTATGGAATTTGCCAACCGGGAAATGGCCAATGTAGTGCTGAGTATTGACGGGCGCAAAGAGGTAAACGACAGAATGCGGCCTTTCCGGAACGGTACGGGCAGTTACGATCTGATTGTGCCAAAATTCCGGAAATTTGCAGACAGCAGGAATCAGGAAAAATATTATGTAAGAGGAACCTTTACCCATAATAACCTGGATTTTTCCGAAGACGTGCTTCATCTGGCCGATTTGGGATTTCAGCAGATTTCCGTGGAGCCTGTGGTGGCGGCGCCCACAGAAAGCTATGCGCTGCAGGAAGGAGACCTGCCCCGGCTGTTTGAGGAATATGACAGGCTGGCCAGGGAATTAATCAGACGGAAAAAGGAAAACAGAGGTTTTCAGTTCTTTCATTTTATGATAGATTTGGAGGGCGGGCCCTGCGTGGCAAAACGTCTGTCCGGCTGCGGTTCCGGCACGGAGTATCTGGCAGTGACCCCCTGGGGGGATTTATACCCCTGCCATCAGTTTGTGGGAAATGAAGCATTTCTCATGGGAAATGTGACGGAAGGTGTGAAAAATCTTTCGTTACAGAAAGAATTTAAAGGATGTAACGTGTATGCAAAGGAAAAATGCAGGAACTGTTTTGCCAGATTTTACTGCAGCGGCGGCTGTGCCGCCAATTCCTGGAATTTTCACGGAAGTATTACAGATACTTATGATATCGGTTGCGAGCTGCAGAAAAAGCGGATTGAATGCGCAATTATGATAAAAGCGGCCCTTGCGGAAGAGACCGGCTGAATGGAGAGACAGAGCAGAGGCGGCAGAATAAGAGAATCTAAGAGAGGAAGAAGTCATGAAGAAAAGTAAAGCGACGGGGATACTGGTTCTGATTCTGGCAGTTATGGCGGCCATGACCTGGTATGCAGGAACTATTATCTCAACGGTTGGCGTAGGCGAGAACCGTAATATCAGGCTGGGACTGGACCTTGCAGGCGGCGTCAGCATCACTTACCAGGCAGTGGAGGACAATCCATCGGCGGAAGATATGAAAGATACTGTCTACAAGCTGCAGAAGCGTGTGGAAACCTACAGTACGGAATCCACCGTATATCAGGAAGGAAATAACCGGATTAATATAGAAATTCCCGGTGTTTCCGATGCAAATGAAATTCTGGAAGAACTCGGAAAGCCCGGCTCTCTGGAATTTCAGAATGAAGCAGGGGAAACCCTTGTGACAGGAACTGACATTAAAAATGCCCAGGCAGGTACCTACAATGATAATATGGGCGCCCGCCAGTACGTGGTGGAACTGACGCTGACAGACGAAGGTGCTGAAAAATTTGCCAAAGCCACCGCGGACAATGTGGGAAAAACCCTGCCCATTGTCTACGACGGACAGACTATCAGCGAACCTGGAGTAGATGAAGCAATCACCGGCGGAAAAGCCCAGATTGACCATATGGAAAGTTTTGAGGCTGCGGAGGAGCTGGCCTCCACCATCCGAATCGGTTCCCTTTCTCTGGAACTGGAAGAACTCCATTCCAAGGTGGTAGGCGCACAGCTGGGAGAAGAAGCTATTTCCACCAGTCTGAAAGCGGCATTAATCGGTCTGATACTGGTTATGCTGTTTATGATAGTGATGTACCGCGTGCCGGGATTTACCGCCAGCATTGCTCTGGTACTCTATTCCGCGCTGACCGTATGGGCGCTGTGGATTTTTGATATTACCCTGACATTGCCTGGTATTGCAGGTATTATTCTGTCCATCGGTATGGCGGTGGACGCCAACGTCATTATATTTGCCCGAATCCGTGAGGAAATCGGAGCGGGAAAAACCGTAAATTCCGCTATTAAAATCGGATATGCCAAAGCCCTTTCCGCTATTCTGGACGGTAACATTACCACATTGATTGCGGCAGTGGTACTGGGAACCCGCGGTTCCGGTTCCGTCAAAGGCTTTGCCTACACACTGGGCATCGGTATTGTACTGTCCATGTTTACGGCCCTGGTTATCACCCGCTGGCTGATGAAATGCTTCTATGCGCTTGGAGTCCAGGATGCGAAATTTTACGGTGAAACCAAAGAACGCAAAACCATCCGGTTCCTGCGGAAACGCGTGCTGTTTTTTGCCATATCAGGGTTGTTGATTCTGGCAGGAGCTGTGGGTATGGGAATCAATAAATCCAAAGACGGAAATATTTTAAATTACAGCCTGGATTTTGTAGGCGGAACTTCCACCACCGTGACTTTCAATGAAGATTATTCCATCAATGAAATTGATGAGAAGATTGTTCCCGTTGTGGAAGATGTTACAGGAGACCCCAACGTCCAGACACAGAAAATTGAAGGTACTAACCAGGTGGTAATCAAGACACGTTCTCTGGAACTGGCAGAGCGTGAATCCCTGAATCAGGCGCTGATTGAACAGTTCGGCGTCAGCGAAGACGGAATTATTGCGGAAAATATCAGTTCTACCGTAAGTAATGAGATGAAATCCGACGCAATCTGGGCAGTGGCAATTGCAACGGTATTCATGCTGATTTATATCTGGTTCCGGTTTAAAGATATCCGTTTTGCAGGAAGCGCCGTCATTGCCCTTCTGCACGACGTGCTGGTGGTACTTGCATTTTATGCCATTGTAAGAACCTCCGTAGGAAATACATTTATTGCATGTATGCTGACCATTGTGGGCTATTCCATCAATGCCACCATTGTTATTTTCGACCGTATCCGCGAGAATCTGGGCGGAGCGAAGAAGAAGGATGCGGACAGCCTGATGGAAATTGCCAACCGGAGTATTACCCAGACGTTGTCCAGAAGTATCAATACTTCTCTGACCACCTTTATTATGGTATTCGTGCTGTTTATTCTGGGCGTCAGCTCCATACGGGAATTTGCCCTTCCGCTGATGGCAGGTATCATCTGCGGCGCTTATTCTTCCGTATGTATCACCGGTGCACTGTGGTATGTGTTTAAAGTGAGATTTGCAAAAAAATAGACAAAAATCCCTTCAGGATAAATAAACCGGGGCGCTTTCGTGCAGAGAGCGCCCCATTATTGAGGGATTCAGAGAGTGGAAGAGACTGGCTATTTTGTCCAGTCTCTTCTTCTGTATAAAGCAGCTCCAATTGCCGTGCATATTACCGCAACAGCTCCCAAAATGCTCAGTTCCTTTCCGTGCAGACTGAGATTATCTCCGGCAAAAACTCCCTGCATTAAATCAACGGCATACGTCATGGGCAGAAAGGAAGAGATTTTTTTAATGGTGTCGGGGAACATAAAATCCGGCATGGTTGCACCGGACAGGAACAACATAATAAAATAGCAGAGATAACAGAGCAGGGATGTGCTTTTTAAGTCCCACCCAATAGCAGTAAAAAGAAATCCCATGGAAAACATGGCCGCTATGGAAAACAGCAGCCCTGTCAGAACAGAGAGAAAACTGCCTTTTATCTGTATCTGATAAAGCAGTATTCCGGCGGCTGTCAGGATGGCAATCCCTGCCAGCGTCATGAGAAAACTGATGAATATCTGTGCGGATATGATACTTTTCTTTCCCGCGGGGGTAGCGTCAAATCTTTTGTAGATTTTTTTCTCTCTGTAACCGGATAAGGTCAGAGGCAGAGACATCAGACCGGTAACTCCTGTTACCATGACAGCATAAGCCGGTACGGAGATGTCCATCATGCCGGTGTCCGTTCCCTCATAGACAGGGGCGTTTCCATAAATTCCTCCGAACAGAAGAAGCATTAATACAGGAAACACAAGAGCGAAGAAAAAGCTGAAAAAATCCCTCAGAAACAATTTTAATTCTGTTTTGCATATTACGGTAAATACTTTCATAATATCCCCTCCATAGTCAGACCGGTTGTTTTCGGTGCAATCATAAAATAAAGTTTTTCCAGAGAGACAGGTTCTTCCCATTCATGCCGGGGAAGGCGCCTTTTCACATATTCCCGGAATTCTCCCTGGGTTCCGAAGAACTGCTGTTTTCCTTTTTCCAGAAAGAGGATTTTATCTGCAAGGGCTTCTACCTCGTCCAGATAATGGGACACCATAAGAACAGCTACGCCGCTTTTTCTGATATTTTCAAAGCTGAGCCACATATTCTGCCTTACCTCCGGGTCAAGACCTGTAGTTAATTCATCCAGCACCAGAAGTTTTGGACGTCCCATAAGGGAAAGGATGATGGACAGCCGCTGTCTCTCTCCGCCGGACAGTTTGTGAACCGGGTGCTTTCTTTTTTCATTCAGTCCCATCTGGGTCAGCAGTAAATTCCAGTCAGCGGGCCTGTCATAAAAAGAAGCAAACAGCCGGCATAGTTCCTCTGTTCTGATTTTCAGAGGATATTCCGATTCCTGAAGCTGGACGCCCATTTCCTTATATATCTCCCTGCGGCAGAGCCAGGGATCTTTTCCGAACACCCGAATCAGTCCGCTGTCCGGTTTTCGCAGGCCCTCTATGCATTCCATCGCAGAAGTCTTTCCGGAGCCGTTTTGTCCGATGACGGCCACAATCTCTCCGGATTTTACGGAGAAGGAAATATCCTGAAGGGCATGTAACTTTTTGTATGTGAGATTCAGACGTTCCACCTGTACCAGTTCCTGTGTCATAGTAATTCCTCCCTGTTTTTATGTTACTGCCATTTTATAACGGAGAGGGAACAGAAACAACAGGTGGGGCGGGAGCGGCAGCCCGCGATGTGCAAGCGGTAGAATTTCATGTCTGAAATGCAGGCAGCAAAGGTTCCCCTGTGGTATAATAATCAGGAAAGGAGCCGCATCTATGAAAGTTGAATGTAAAATCAGTAAAGAGTATAAAGAGCCCTGTGCGGTTCTTTATATCAATAGAATGACTGAAACAATCGGGAAAATTATTTCCATGCTGGAAAAAGAACATACGGACTCTCCCGCTCTGATTGCAGCAAAAGACAGGAAAACTTACTTTATCAGGCCGGAAGATATCTCATTGATACGAACGGAAGGCCGGGAAATTGTCTGTTATGATAAAATTAAAAACAGATATGTGCTGGATAAACCTCTGTATGAACTGGAAAACATGCTTGATGTCCGTTTTGTGCGTATTTCAAAATCGGCCATTGCCAATATCAATCAGATTAACCATGTGGAAGCAGGGTTTAACGGGACCATGGAGCTGGTTATGAAAAACGGCGTCACAGATTATATTTCCAGAAGTTTTCGCAAAAGTTTCAAAGAAAGGCTGGGACTGCAATGAAATATACGGTAAAACTGGTGATAAAATATATATTGTCCGGAATTTCTCTGGGCTGTACCTTCTTTGTGATGATGTGTCTGTTTTGCTTTTTATGGGACGGAGAAGGCATATGGATGATGATATGTAAAGATTTTGCAAGGCAGTCCGCCGGTGCCATGATAATCGGCATTGCCTGCGGCGGAACAGCAGTGGTCTATCAGTTCGAACGACCCTCTGTTTTCTGGAAAACAGTCATACATTTTTGTGTGGGAATGGGGGTGTTTTACCCTGTGGCGGTTACTTTGGGCTGGATTCCCTTTCATCCGGACAGGGTCCTCCATACGGTACTGCAGTTTTTATTTTCCTGCGGTATTTTCATGGCAATCTGGGCCTGCTTCTATCTGTTTAACCGAAAAGAAGCCAGGAAAATCAATCAGAGACTGAAAGAACTGGAACAGAATCATTCTGCTACTTATAAATGACAACCCTGTCTCCGGTGTAAATGCGGGTACTTCCCTGGGGAATCAGATTTTCATCTCTCCGTTTAATCAGGGCAATCAGAAGATGTTCCGGCAGCTCCAGTTCCGCAATGCATTTTCCGCACCAGGGATGGGTGAGGGTAATCTGGATTTCTTTCAGTTTGCCGTCATTTTCGCTGTGGTAGGCCGGTACGCTTAAAATCAGGGTGTCTTCCGCATGAATCCGTGTGTTGCCGCGGGGAATCAGAGTTTCGTTTTCCCGTTTTATCATCAGAGCAAGGGAGCCGGTGGGAAAGCTCACTTCCCCAACCAGGCGGTTTTCCCAGTTATGCCCTTCTGGTATGTACATTTGCATCAGAGTCAGCTCCGAATCATCCTGATAGTCGTTGAAGGTTTTGCGGATGTCGGAAGTATTGTCCACCATATCCAGTCTGCGGGCGGCCAGAGGAAGGAGAGAGCCCTGAATGGCCACAGAAAGCATGGAAATGAAAAATACAATGTGGAACAGGTCATGCTCCAGGCTTACGCCGCTGGCAATGACCATAATGGCGAACACGATGGAAGCAGCCCCTCGCAGCCCCGACCAGGAAATCAGGATACATTGCCTCAGAGAGGGGCGGAACGGGAGCAGCAGCAGGAACACAGCCGCAGGCCGGGCAGCCAGGGTAAGGAACAGGGCAATGGCCAGGGAAGGAAGAAAAATTCCCGGCAGCCGGTGAGGGAATGCAAGAAGTCCCAGCAGGAAGAAAATCAGTATCTGGGCCAGACCGGTAATCCCGTCAAAAAAGTGTACCAGCGTGATTTTATTGCTGATGTGGCTGTTCCCAAGAATAATTCCGGTCAGGTATACGCTTAAGTAACCGTTTCCGCCGATTACGGTGGGAAAGGCATAGGACAGCAGTGCCAGGGCAATTACGAAAACAGTATCCATCCCTTCGGAAACAATGTCCCCTTTCTGGAGGACTGCAATTCCCACATATGCATTGAAAATTCCGATTACCGCTCCGAACGTAATCTGTGCAAACATCATAACCGGAATAGAAGTGCCCGTATCGCCGGTAATCATGGCCAGGGCAATCATGGTAAGCATATAGGCTATGGGGTCATTACTTCCGCTTTCAATTTCCAGCAGCGGGGCGGTGGAGTCTCTCAGGTTCAGATTTTTGGAGCGGAGAATGGAAAATCAGAGCCGAATATCATACCCAGGGCCATGAAGCACAGCAGTGCAGGCATACCGAATTTACTGGAAAAGCGGTTTGCGATGATACAGGAGAGGATGACGGCGCAGCACAAAAGAAGCATAATCGCCATAAATATTCGTCCTTTCTGTGATGAATTGAAGAATTTAAAACATATACTCTTATTATAGCATACTCGAAAAAGAAATACTGTGAAAATTTTGTTAAAAGAACAAAGAAGCCTGGTGCGACAGGATAAAAAAAGAAACGCCGGAAATGCCAATAAACAGACACTTACAGCGTTCCATAATAATTGATAAAAGTCATATCATAAATTCAGCAGAAAGAATTATTCCTCTACATCCTCTGCTTTTTTGCCTGCCCAGTCATCGAATTTATCCATAACTGCATCGTAAGTTCTCTGGGAAATATCAGGCAGTTTGGAGCCCCATGCTCCGGTAGCAGCTTTGAAACCTTTTTCAAAAGCTGCTTTCATTTCTTCGATTTTGGAAGTATCTCCGCCGGTCAGAGCCTTTGCAAATTCCACAATACGTTCGGAAGTCTGCTCTACGCCCCAGTATCCGTCCTCTGCGATGTCAGCCTGAGCCTGAGCCTTTACATCAGCGCTTACGGTATATTTACCGCTGGCAAGGAATTTCCACATATCATCAGCCTGGCCGATTTTGGTTCCCTGGCTGGTCATCATCTTCTCTACCAGACTCCTGAGCTGTGCAGTTCTGGTCTCGGTATCTCTCTTCATCCGTGCGATGATTTCGTCTTTGGAGTAAATGCTGTTTTTAGCAGGTGTTTTGGTATCATTGTTCTTCTCATATACCACGCCCTTATCAGCGGCAGTATTTTTGGAAGATTCGGTATTCTCAGCAGCTTTGGTGGTATTCTGCTGAACAGGTGCGGTATATGCCGCAGCACTGCTGTTTACATTATTCACACTGTTTACGCTCATAGTATTGTCCCTCCCTGGTATATAAATGGTTATCCATAACTTTTACTTCTTATCAATTATATCGGAACCCAGAGGAAAAAATTAACACTTTATCCGATTATTTTGCATTTTGTACCTGACGGATCAGGTCATAATTGCTGTCTTTTGCTTCCACAAAACCGGTAACCGGAGTGGTAATGCCGGAGAAGTCCGTAAAGCTGGTAAATGCTTTTTTCAAAAGCTCAATCCGTTCCGGATTCATATTTTTACTGAAAGCGATGGCGTCCTTCTGGATATTTCCCGTGGTGGAAATAATATTAATGCCGGACATGTCGGTTCCGGACTTCTGCATTTTCTCATAGGCTTCGTTGTAGGTGGCTCCCGCATCAAATTCACCGTTCAGAACGCCCTGGATTACCTGGTCATGGCTGCCTGCAAAGGAAACGGCTGAAAAAATGTTTTCCGGGTCAAGACCAGCTTCTTTGATGCTGTGTCTGGCATACAGATAACCGGAAGCGCTGTTTTTATCCACGTAGGCAAAGGTTCTGCCGGGTAAATCCTCCAGAGTCTCAATACCGGAATCATTTCTGGTAATAATATAGCCATTATAATAATCTTTGCCGTTGATTAACGGAGTGGCAATGGGAATCAGCGGGGTCATCTCAGCCGCAGTGATATAGGCAAAAGGTGAGAACCAGCCTCCGTCCATGGTACCCTTCTGAATCTGGTCGCCCAGAGAAAGGTAATCCTTTACGATAATAATTTTTACTTTCAGTCCCAGAGATTCAAAGATACGGGCCAGTACCGGCTGATACATGTTCTTGATATCATTGGGAGAAGTAAAGGGATTGATACCGATTACAATTTCATTTTCATTTTTGATGGAACACATGCTGTACTGAAGATTTTCACACATGGAACTGATGTTGTCACAGCAGGACAGCAGGGTATCTGTTTTTTTCTGATGCTGGGCAATCAGTGCTATGGATTCATGAGACTGGTTGGCAGAGGTGGAAATGGTGTCTGTCAGTTTGCCCAAAGCATCTGTTACGTCTGAGGATACTTCCACATTAGTCTGTGAAACAGCTGTCAGATTGCCCATATTGCGTTTGATATCTGTCAGAGAGTCATGGGTCCCGGTGAGGATACTTACGGTGCTTTCCACAAATCCGTTCAGTTTCTGAATGGAATCCTCGGAGTGTTTGGTGGATTCATGGCTGCTCTGAATATTTTCTTCCAGTTCTTTTACAATTTCTTCAATTTCATTGATAAAAGAATCCGTTTCATCGGAAAGTTTACCCACTTCTCCGGCTACAATGGCGAATGCTTTGCCCGCTTCTCCCGCATGGGCCGCGGTAATGGAAGCATTTAAAGAAAGCAGGGTGGTTTCCTCTGAGATATTCTTGATGTATTCCACAATTTTGTGAATGTTCCGGGAGGATTCCAGCAGTTTCAGATTGGTCTCCTGGGTAATCCGCAGGGTTTCATTCAAATCGTGAAGCATGTGATAGGTTTCTTTAATGGTTTCATTTTTTTCAGTGATGTTTTTCAAGATAACATCTGCTTTTTCTTCCACCAGCCGGATATGTTCATTCATGGTCTCACTGTTCTGGTTGACCTGCTGAATCTTTTCTTCCACGAAAGTGGCCTGTTCCAGGTTTTCGGCAGAGGAATCGGCAATCTTCTGATTATGGTGTACAAGGGTGGAAAATGCTTCTTTATTTTGTTTGGCAATCCAGAGCAGATGTTCCGTATCAAATCCAAGGGTCTCCATCATATCACCGATTTCGGTAATAATCCGCTCATGTTCTGCGACGGAGAGTTCGGTTGGGGATGACTCAGCTTTGGGCTGTTCATTAATTACGGGCTCCGGCTGCTGGGATTTTGCTAAAAAATTCTTGAACAAATGTCTCAGTCCCTTCCTAAAAGTGTGGTATGGTAACCTGTGTCAGTTCAGTAATGTACGCGGCCTGCTGCGGCGCATACAGATACCAGATTAAGTATAGCAGGAAGAAAATTATTATGCAAGACAACACATAAAAAAATGTGTCAAAATGTGACAAAAAAGTTGTCATTTTTCGGAAAATATTGACTTTTCCAGTGAAAAATGTTTAACTTATAACAGACAGTATGTATACAAAATACAGGAGAAACCATATGAAGGAATTAAGATTAAAAGCTCTGGCAAAGGTGAATCTGGGGCTGGACGTACTCAGGCGCCGGGAGGACGGATATCATGAGGTAAGGATGGTTATGCAGACCATTCGGCTGTATGACAGGCTTATACTGCGCAGGAGGGAAAAGCCGGGGATTCAGGTAAAGACAAATCTGTATTATCTGCCGGACAATGAGAACAATCTGGTCTGTCAGGCTGCAAAACTTCTGCAGGATGAATTTGGACTGGAGGGCGGGATGGTCATCAGCCTCCAGAAGTTTATTCCGGTAGCCGCCGGCATGGCAGGAGGCAGTTCCGACGCGGCGGCGGTACTATATGGAATGAACCGGATGTTTCATCTGCAGCTTTCCAGAGAAGAACTGATGAAGCTGGGGGTTCGAATCGGCGCGGATGTGCCCTATTGTATTATGCGGGGAACCGCTCTGGCGGAGGGAATCGGGGAGCAGCTTTCCGCACTGCCGCCCATGCCGGAGTGCCAGGTGGTGATTGCAAGGCCTCCCGTCAGTGTGTCCACAAAATTTGTATATGAGAATCTGAAACTGGAGAAGGATACGGTGCACCCTGATATTGATATGCTGATAAAAGGCCTGAAGAAGGGGGATTTGCATCAGGTGGCCGCCCATATGGGAAATGTGCTGGAAAGCGTTACCATTCCCCGGTATCCGGTAATTGAGCAAATCAAGGAAGAAATGATGGCCGGCGGAGCCCTCAGCGCCATGATGAGCGGGAGCGGACCCACAGTGTTCGGACTGTTTGAAGATAAGGAGAAGGCGGAGCAGACCTGTCAGGGACTGCGGCAGGGGACGCTGGCAAAACAGGTGTATCTGACAGAAATTTATAATACGTTTCGAACGGAGTCTGCAGGAAAAGAGGAGTAGAAAATGACGGACAGGCTGGAATTAAATATGAATGCATATCTTCCCCTGCGGGATGTGGTATTTCAGACGTTGCGGGAAGCCATTCTCAAGGGGGAACTGAAGCCGGGGGAGCGGCTGATGGAACTGCAGCTTGCCTCCAGGCTTGGGGTCAGCCGCACGCCCATACGGGAGGCCATTCGTATGCTGGAACTGGAAGGGCTGGCGGTGACCATGCCCAGAAAAGGGGCGGAGGTTGCCAGAATGACAGAAAAAGATATGGAGGATGTTCTGCAGATTCGAAAGGCTCTGGATGAGCTGGCGGTAGGACTGGCCTGTGATAACATGACGGAGGAATCGCTGGAACAGCTTCGTGCAGCTCTTAAGAATTTTGAGGAAAGTACAAGGAGCCGGGATGTGAAAAAAATTGCCCAGGCAGACGTGGAATTCCATGATACCATCTATCAGGCGGCAGATAATCCCAAGCTGGTGAACATGCTCAATAATCTGCGGGAGCAGATGTACCGCTACCGGGTAGAGTATCTGAAAAACGATGCGGTTTATCCCAGACTGATTGAGGAACATAAGAAGATTTATGAGGGTCTGAGACGCAAGGATAAGGAAACGGTAGTGGAAATTGTAAGCTATCATGTGATGAACCAGGAACTGGTGGTGAAAAATATTATTCAGGAACAGGAATAAAAAGGAAAATTCGGGAAACGATATACAGGAATGGTAAGAAAAGGGTAAGCAGTCATGCTTATCCTTTTTCTCTTACAGGAAAGCAGCCGCAAAGCGGCGATTCCCTGTAAGAGAAAAACAATGATGCGCACTCGCACAAGAGGTATATATTGCTTCGCAAGTGTGCTTGGCGCGACAAAGTGTGCAAGTCTACGCTCCGCTTCGGTCCGCGCTAAACGGACATCCACAGGATGTCCAGCGCCCCTCAGGATTGAGGGGCAGGGAGTTGAAGTGGGTTTGCCCGCTTTGTTCTTAGAAGGAGGATGATTATGCCAATGGAGATTACCCCGGATTTACAGGAAAATATCCGGAATTTTGAGACGCTTTTTTCTGATTGTGCAGATATTAAAAAACGAAAAATAAAAGTAGGGCAGAAGCTGGAAAAGGAGTGTTATATTGCCTATATTGAGGTGTCGGTCAGCAGCGTTGACTGGAAAGATTCGGCGGTGGGCAAAATTCTTGCCACACTGCGGGAGCTGCCGGAGGAGGAACTTGTCTCTTATGTAAAACAGAATGTGCAGGATATTTCTGATTCGGATCCATTTGAAACCATTGAGGATGCAGCTCAGGGCATGCTGACGGGAGACGCTCTGTTTTTCCTGGAAGGGTATGGAAAAGCTCTGAAGATTCCGGATAAAGGGTATCCTGGCAGAGGCGTATATGAAACGGAGTCTGAGAAGGTAATTCGAGGTTCCAATGAGGGATTTTCAGAATCCGTCAAGCTGAATACGGCTCTGATCCGAAAACGTCTCCGCAGTCCCCATGTAAAGGTAAAAGAGAGTTTTGCGGGAAAACGCACTCACACCAACGTGGACCTGGTATATATGAAAGATCTGATTTACCCCGGTATGTTGGAAGAAGTGGAAAAGCGTCTGGGGGAATTTGAAATAGACGGGGCCCTGGACAGCGGGATTATTGAACAGCTTACAGAAAAGAGAAAGTATTCCCCCTTTCCGCAGTTTCAGACCACCCAGCGGCCGGACCGGGCGGCCATGGCCATACTGGAGGGGAGAATTGTACTGCTGTCAGATAATTCCCCGGTAGCTCTGATTCTTCCGGCCACCTATAATACCTTTATCCAGACCAGCGATGATTATTACAGCCGCTGGGAAATTGCTTCTTTTACAAGAATGCTTCGTTATCTGGCTTCCTTTCTGGCCATGACGTTTCCGGGACTGTATCTGGCCATGACCAATTTCCACACCCAGATTCTGCCTACGGATCTGCTGCTGTCACTGGCGGCGGCAAGACAGGGAGTTCCTTTTCCGGCAGTGGTGGAAATTCTGCTGATGGAACTGGCCTTTGAGCTGCTGCGGGAAGCAGGAGTCCGGCTTCCGGGGGCAAATGGAAATACCATAGGGATTGTGGGAGGCCTGATTATCGGACAGGCTGCGGTGGACGCCAATATAGTAAGCCCTATTGTGGTAATTGTGGTGGCATTGACAGCCCTTTGTTCCTTCGCAGTACCCAATGAGGAATTTGCCACTGCATTCCGTATCCTGAAATTTCTGTTTATATTTCTGTGCGGGTATCTGGGATTTTTCGGTTTTCTGGCAGGAATACTGTACGTGCTGATACATCTGTCTCATCTGGAGAGCTTTGGCATTCCCTATCTGGCGCCTTTTGTGGGAGCAGATTTGAACGGATACCGGGACGAACGGGATACCTTTCTGCGTCTGCCCCTGGATTTTCTGAAAAAGAGGCCCATCTACACCAGAGACGGGGCCCGTACCAGACTGAAGCTGAAACAGGAAGAAAAAAAACAGTGAGGATTCACAAGGAGGTTATGTTCTATGTTTGCAGATAATCGGAAAATATCATTACGTCAGGTAAGACGGCTTCTGATTCTGGATATTTTCGGAATGAGCAGCCTGATGCTTCCGGGAATTCTTGCTTCCATGACCGGGGCGGACGGTCTGATCTGCCTGATTCTGGGAATGGCAGGAGGGCTTGTACTGCTCTGGCTGATGGGGAAAAACCTGCAGTATGTAAAAGAAAATTACTACAGCTATATGAAAGATACCGCAGGAGAACTGGTGGGAGATATTTTTATGGTTTTCTATTTTCTGTATTTTATCACTCTCTGCGGATTTGTGCTGTATCAGACTTCTTTGCTGGTACTGGTATGGCTGCTGCCGGAAGGTTCGGAATTCTGGGTGAATCTGCTGCTGCTGGCCCTTGCGGCTTATGGAACCGTTCGCGGCATTGAAGGCAGAGCCAGAGTTTATGAAATTATTTTCTGGTTTCTGGGGATTCCTCTGCTGGTCATGCTGATTCTGGCATTTCGGGAGGTTCGGACAGATTACTGGGCTCCTGTCTTTTATTCCGGCGGGGAAGATTTTCTTCGTGGGACCATTGCCAGCGGTATTTTTCTGCTGCCTCTGACAGCCCTTTTGTTTTTAAAGCCTTTCTGCAGACAGGAAGAGAAACTTGCAGCCGTCGGAAAAAGAGCTCTTATTGCTGTTACCCTGATGAACGGACTGATTTATCTGATTCTGCTGGGGGTGTTTGGACAGAATACCATGGGCGTGCTGAAGCGCCCGGTTATTACATTGATGAGTATGGTAAATCTGCCAGGAGGATTTTTCACCAGACAGGATGTGATGATGACCACCGTGTGGTTTTTTGCATTGTTTGCCCTGCTCCATACAGGGGTGTTTCAAAGCACTCTGATTTTGAAGGAACTGTTCCATGAATCCGGAAACCGGTACAGCATGTGTATTTCTCTGCCCCTGGCATTTTTTATCGGAATCGGATTTTTTCAGCAGCCCTTTCTGATAGAAGTATATGAAATTTATCAGAAATGGATTGTACTGCCCGGCATGGTGGCGATTTTACTGATACTTTTACTGGTTCATCATCTCAGAACACATTGGGAAAGTAAAAAGGAGGAGAAAGAATCATGCTGAAAAAAGGTCTGGTACTGGCACTTTTTCTGGTTATGACAGCCGGCTGGACAGGATGTTCCGCCACAGAGCTGGAGCATCGGAGTTTTCCCCTGGCTGTGGGAATTGATTTGCAGGAAGAAAATGAGGAACCGGCAGAACCGGAGGAAGATCAGGTTCAGGAGGTGTTTCAGGGAAAGGCTGAGGAACCGCGGAATCTGGTGGTGAGCTTTGATTTTCCGGATCTGGCGCAGATTTCCGAGAAGGGCAGGACTGTGGAGACTGCCATGGGCCTGTCTCTGGAAGGGACGGATATTTACCATGTGGAGAAATCCTATGAAAATAACACCAACCGGGTACTGGACTATAACCATATGAAAGCAGTGGTGTTAGGAGAAAATATTTTTTCGGATACGGTGCAGCTTCGGGCTCTTCTGATGGCCTGGGAACAGCGGGAAGCCTCCGCCAGAAATACCAGCCTGCTGATTGGCAGCAGTTCTGCGGCAGAGATTCTGAGCCTTACGGCGGAAACGGAAGGATCCATGGGAACTTATCTGGAGGAAATGCTGGAAAGCCAGAAGGATTTTAAACAGAATAAAATTGCCACAGTGGGAAATCTCATGAACCAGTGGCACAATCAGAACGAGCTGCTGCTGATTCCGGTGCTGACGGAACAGGGGAACCGTCCTGTAATCACAGCATACGGGGCGGTGTCGAATTTTCATTATGAAGGGACGATTTCGGTGGAGGAGGCCATGGAAGCCTGTCTGAGCCAGAATCTTCTGAATAAATTTACCTGTGAGATTTCCCGAAATGCGGTGATGGAAATTTCCGATATCCGGGTACACAAAACCATAGAGCTGGAAGGAGAGACTCCGGTGGTCACCGTATCTGTTTCAGGCCGGGGCAGAATCAAAGGCGGTCAGATTAATTCTGTCTCGGAGCAGTACCAGTTAGAACGGAAAACAGAAAAGCAGCTGACAGCGGAGCTTACGGAAACGGCAGAAAGGCTGAGGCAGGAATACGGTATCGACATGACCAACAGTTATATTTCCCTTGGGTCCCAGAACAGGGAACTCTATAAAATGTACAGAGATTTTCCGGACACCTATAACAGGCAGGTGCGGCAGGTGTTTCAGGTGGACATTTCCCTGCTGAACCGGGAATAAAGAAAATTTCCTGGAAAAGGGGAAAAAGACGTAAGAAAAAGGGGACTTTTTTCTGTGCTGGAATAAAATAAAGAAATGGTTACTGATACCATTTTAAAAGCAGTGATTCAGAACAGAAAAGGGGAAAGGCCTATGGGAAATAAATTAGTATGGAATGAAAGGTATAATATTGGAATAGAGCTGATTGACAGAGAACATGAAAAACTGTTCCACATTTTGAATAAATTATTTGACTTTGGACGGCAGGAGGAAAAAAGCCACTGGGTCTGCCAGGAAGCCGTAAAATATTTTAAAGATCATGCCATTCAGCATTTTGCGGATGAAGAGGAGTATATGGACTCCGTTGATTATGCCGGACTGGCAACCCACAGACGTATTCACAAAAATTTCCGCGATCGAACCCTTCCTGCCCTTGAGCGGGAACTGGAGCAGACAGGTTATTCGGAAAGTTCCGTCAGTCATTTTCTCGGCGTATGCGCAGGATGGCTGGTCGGACATACTTTGGTTGAAGATCAGATGATTGTGAGCGGGGAAACGGTGAAACAGTGGGAAAATCTTCTGCCGGAAGAAGAACAGACTGTAATGGGACAGACAATTGCCGGTCTTTTGTACAGCATGTTTCAGCTTGATTCCCGGCTGGTCAGCAATTGCTATGGAGGGGAGAAATTCGGAGACGGCATTTACTATCGTCTGATATACAGCACGGAAGAAAAAAAGGAACTGGAATTCTTCCTGATTTTTGAAGAACAGGTAATTGTCAGCACCATCGGCAGCGTTATGGATTTAAAGGCAGAAGCGGTAAGCGTTATGCTGATGAACGTGGCGAGATATGTGGCGAGACAGCTTGTGGAGCGGGTGATCAGGCATTTTCCCTTATCAGAGCAGTTTGAAATAAAAGAAGAACAGCTTCTGACCTATGAGCAGTTTCACAGAATTTACGAGAAACAGAGCCCCCGGTTCAGCCTGCTGTTTGATACAGGGGCGGGATATTTTGCCTGCTGCGTGACTGCATCGGATGCCATACAGAGTGAGGGCGGAGCTGCCATTATTACGGAGAATGCCATGGCTGAGGTGGAGAAATATTTAAGTCAGGCCAGAAAAGAAAAGGCAACCGTAAGCCGGAAAAAGAAGATCCTTCTGGTAGATGATTCGGAACTTATGCTCAGGGCCATGCAGAGCCTGCTGGATAATGATTATGAAATAATCACAGCAAAATCCGGCATGTCCGCAATCAGGTCCATTACCCTGGGCAGGCCGGATCTGGTTCTTCTGGATTATGAGATGCCTGTCTGCAACGGAAGACAGGTTCTGGAAATGATCCGTTCGGAGAAAGAATTCAGAGATACGCCGGTGATTTTTCTCACAAACATGGTAGACCAGGAAAGTGTGCGGAAAGTCATAGCCCTGAAGCCGGAGGGTTATCTGCTGAAAACTCTGCCGGCAGAAGCAGTAAAAAAAGAAGTTGACCGTTTTTTTGAAAAGAGGTGTTCAGGCAAAAAACAAAAAAAACATGACTGACGGCAAAAATTACATTGCTTAATGGAATAGACCGGAAATTTCTGTCAATACTTTCCTTAGCCGGCAAAACTATTTTGGTTAAGGAGAGTATCTGACATGAAAAAAATCACCAGGACAGGAATTATTCTGGCAGCAGTTCTGCTGCTGCTTTGCGGGTATCATCAATATAAAAATCACAGTATGACAGAGGAAATTGCAGGAAAAATCATCCGGTTCCATGTGCGGGCAAACAGTGACGCCCCTCTGGACCAGGAACTGAAATTAAAGGTGCGGGACGCCATAGGAGCCAGTATGCAGCCGGTGCTTTCCGGTGTGTCTGATATTGAAAAAAGCCGCCGGATTATAACAGATCATCTGTTTGGAATTGAAAAAGAAGCAGAGCGGGTAATCAGTGAGGAAGGCTATGATTATCCTGTCAGGGCTGAACTGGCAGTGGTGGATTTTCCGGAAAAAACCTATGGAAATTATACCTTTCCGGCAGGAAAATATGAGGCGCTGGAAGTGGTAATCGGAGAGGGAAAAGGACAGAACTGGTGGTGTGTCATGTACCCGAATCTCTGTTTTTTCAACAGCACCTATGAAGTGGTGGATGAAGAAGCAAAAAAGTCGCTGGAGCAGGTGCTGACTCAGGAAGAATATAAAAGTCTGATGGAACACAAAAATTATAAGGTGAAATCTGCCCTGCTGGAGTGGCTGAGAGAGAAGTTTGAGTAAGCTGCAGGGCCCTGGCCGGATGACATGGTAAAATCCTGAAAATTTTCACCTCCTCTTGCATTTTCCATGCAAAACAGGTAATATACATGTGTATGACCTGTTTTATGGAGAGAGTAAAATGAATCAATCCTTTGAAGATAAGAAATATGCTCCCGTAGGCGTGTTCGATTCCGGGGTGGGAGGGCTGACGGTGGCCAGAGAAATTATGCGCCAGCTTCCCATGGAACATATCATTTATTTTGGGGATACGGCCCGCGTACCCTATGGAAGCAAGTCAAAAGAAACCATTATCCGTTATTCCAGGCAGATTATCCGGTTTCTGGAAACCATGGGTGTGAAAGCCATTGTGGTTGCCTGCAATACAGCCAGTGCCTTTGCCCTGGAGGAAATTCGGCCGGAAGTGAAAATGCCTGTGATCGGTGTGGTGAAACCGGGGGCAAAAGTGGCTGCAGAATCCACCGGGAACGGCAGAATCGGCGTAATCGGAACGGAAGGAACGGTGGGAAGCCAGATTTATACAGAAATGATACACAGACATAATCCGGATGCGGTGGTACTGGGCAAGGCATGTCCGCTGTTTGTACCGCTGGTGGAGGAGGGCTGGCTGAAGGATTCCGTTACCATTGAGGTGGCAAAACGGTATCTGGCCTCTTTTCAGGAATCAGATATTGACACGCTGATTCTGGGATGTACCCATTATCCGCTGCTTCGTTCCACGATCCGGGATATTATGGGGGAAGGGGTCAATCTGGTAAATCCGGCTTATGAAACTGCTCAGGGCCTGAAGCGTCTGCTCTGGCAGCATCACCTTGCCAATGACGGAAAGGGACAGGCGCCTGCTGTGCGGTACCAGTTTTATGTCAGTGATGCCGCAGAGAAATTCAGGAGTTTTGCCAGTTCCATTCTGCCCTGTGAAATCAAAGAAGCGCAGTTAATACATATTGAGGAGTAACTTATGACAAAAGATGTGTTATTATCAATCAGCGGACTGCAGTTTGCAGTCAAAGACGAAGATGATGCGGAACCGGTAGAAGTGATTACCGCCGGCGATTACTACAAGAAAAACGGAAAGCACTACATCCTGTATGATGAGGTTATGGAAGGATTTGACGGAAATACCAGGAATGTCATCAAACTCACCGATGATTATCTGGATATCACCAAAAAAGGCATTTCCAATGTACATATGATTTTTGAAAAAAACAAGAAAAATATCTCCTACTACAATACCCCGTTCGGAAGTATTTTAATTGGTATTGACGCCAAAAGTGTGGATATTGCAGAAACGGAGGATAATATTGATGTGCGGGTGAAATACAATCTGGAGGTGAATTATGAACATCTGGCAGACTGTTCCATCACCATGAATATCAAGTCCAGAGAGTCGGGGAATTTTACCCTGGCCTGAGAGAGAAAATTCCGAAACAGCCAATATTCATTTCATGGAAGGACAGAATATTGCAGAAGTAGGAGGAGTTATGAAAGACAGTAAAAATAACTATGTGAAATCATATTTTCATGCTTTTTATTACAAAAACAGAGGACAGTTCATTTTGGCCCTGGTATTGGTGATTTTGAATTTTCCGGCAAGTCTGGTGGGTTCCTGGCTGTTAGGCAGAGTAATAGACGTTATTGCTTCCGGGGATTTGCAGCAGTTAAAGGAAGTTCTGATTTTCAGTATTGGTTTTGTTACGGTGATGTTCCTGGTAAGTGCGGCCATGTATCGGGCAAAAAGCAGATTCATATATAAAGCTCTGATTCAGTACAAGAACCTGGCGTTTCAGAATCTTTCAGAAAAGAATATCAGCGCTTTTACCAGAGAAAATACGGGCAGTTATATTTCCCTGCTGACGAATGACGTCAGTTCTGTGGAAGAGAATTACCTCAGGAAGTCCTTTCTGATGCTGCATTATATCCTGGTTTTTATCGGAACCCTGGGTATGATGTTCTGGTATAGTCCTATCCTGACCCTTGCAACACTGTTTCTGGCTTTTTTGCCGATGACAGCTTCTGTTTTTATGGGAAAAGAGATGGCGGCCAGGGAAAAGGATGTAAGTGACGAAAGTGAAAAATTTGTTTCTCAGCTTCAGGATTTGCTTGCAGGATTTTCTGTTATCAAGAGCTTTAAGGCAGAGCAGGAAGCCCGGCAGATATTCAGCGATGTCAGCCGCAGAGTGGAGGAGAAAAAATTCCGGCGTTATTGGTGGGAATGTCTGCTGGCAGCAGTGAGCCAGGACTTATGTGCAAATATTTTACAGTTCGGTATTTTCCTGGCAGGAGCGTTTCTGGCTGTTCGGGGGGATATTACAGCAGGAACGGTACTTATTTTTTTCAATCTCTGCAATTATATTATAATGCCTGTCAATATTGTTCCCCAATACCAGGCCAGCCGCAAAGGGGCCGGAGCCCTTATTGAGAAGTTGGCTGAAATTACCAGGGAAAATGCAGAATCTGCCGGAGACAGAGTGGAACCGATGCTGAAAGAGGCAATTTCTATTGAGGATGTTACGTTTGGTTATGAGCCGGACCAGCCTGTATTGGAGCATATAAATATCAGGTTGGAAGCCGGGAAAAAATACGCTCTGGTGGGACCTTCTGGAAGCGGCAAGAGTACCCTGCTTAATCTTCTGATGGGAGCCTGTGATGATTATTCCGGTCATATTTTTGTGGATGGAAAGGAATTACGGGAAGTAGATGCCAACAGCCTTTATGATGTGATCAGCCTGATTGACCAGAATGTTTTTCTGTTTAACGATACCATCCTCCGTAATATCACCATGTTTCGTGAATTCCCGGAAGAAGAAACAGACATGGCCATTCAACGTTCCGGTTTGTCTGAACTGGTTGCAGAGCGGGGCGGAGATTATCTCTGCGGTGAGAATGGATCGGGGCTTTCCGGCGGTGAACGGCAACGGGTGTCCATTGCCCGGTGTTTGCTGCGGGGTACGCCGGTATTGCTGCTGGATGAAGCCACAGCCTCTCTGGACAGCCAGACGGCATATGCCATTACGGACGCTATTCTGAAATTAGACGGACTGACTCGTGTGGTGGTTACCCATCGGCTGGATGATGTTTTACTGGAACAGTATGATGAAATAATCGTATTACATCATGGTAGTGTATGTGAACGGGGCGGTTTTTATGAATTACTGGAAAAGAAAGAATATTTTTATTCATTATATCATGTGACCAATGGATGAATAACCTTTGTCCACGTTGACGAAAGAAGACTCCCTGAACCGTATTGCGGTACGGTTCAGGGAGTCTTTTTTGTTCTAATAGGAAAGTTTTCTCTTCAACGCTCCGGCGCCTTTCCTGTGGAATCCCGGATAATCAGCCGGGGTTCATATTCCACACGCAGTTTCGGAGCAGATTTGTGCTGCCCTTCTTTGATCAGTTCTTTCTGGTTCTCAAGCATGGCCACTGCATAAAAACCTTTTTCCACAATGGAATGTTCAATGGTAGTCAGCGAAATTCCGGAAAAAGCGGAAACCAGTGTATTGTCAAAACCGCACACGGAAAAATCTCTGGGAATCCGGTATCCAAGTCCCGTTAAAGCATCCATAATTCCTATGGCAACCAGATCATTGGTGCCCACAAACACCGTTACCGGGTCTGCCGGGGAGGATCTGATATATTCCAGTGTCAGTTCGTATCCGGTACGGTAATGTTCATTTTCTCCCGGATCCTGCTCCTTTTTTCTGGAATCCAGCACCTCAATGCAGGAGATTCCAAGTTCTTCCTGTCTCCATACGCTCCGGATTCCCTCCAGCCGGCGCAGCCGGGGAATTTCCAGTGCGTTCAGCGGGGTGGATACATAGGCAATATGTTTGTGTCCGAGTTCACGGAGATGACGGGCAATCAGCTGGCCGGATTTCAGGCTGTCAAGTTCCAGCAGCTCCAGCTTCAGGCTGGGATTGTAATCATTAATCAGAACCATGGGAATCTCTTTGTATATCCGGTTCAGCAGAGAGACAGCCCTTGGTGCAAAGGTATAAATGACTCCATAATATCTGCAGTCTGCTGCCATGTGAAGATAATGTTCTTCCCGCTCTTTCACCCGGTCAGTACAGGCTGTGAGAACGTACATTCCCTTCTTTTCCGCTGCAGCAGTGATGGACTGAACCAGCGTGGTGTAATACTGGGTGGAAAGAGAAGGGCAGAACACCATAATCACATTATCAGAATTGATCAGACTTCTTTTTTTTCTGGGCTTGTAAACATATCCCATATCATCGGCAGCCTGCCTGACTGCCTGAATGGTTTCCTGGGAAAAATGCACGTCGGTGCGTCCGCTTAAAATCATGGAAACAGCGGACTGGGACACAAAACATGCTTTTGCAATATCTCTTGTGGTTGGTTTCTTTTTCTCAGACATATCCTGGCCTCTTTCTCTTGAAAAATTAATCAAAATCTGTCTTCCGTATGCTGTTCGCTCTGATTACTAATCAAAAGTCCTTATTTTGGATAAAATGGAAACACTTCCCTGTTAATCAAAATTTTGTTTAATTATATAATAAAAATGATTAGTAATCAAGGGTTTTTGTGCATGTTGACGGTAAGAATTTTTTATATATAATACAAAACAACAACAGACAAGTCAGTTTGACGTACTGAAAATGTTACAGGAGGAAAGAGAAATGACACAATCCATTCAGTTAGAGCAGTATCTTGGAAAACCCATGGCATGCAGCTGCGGCCATGAACACAGAACGATGCTGAAAAAAATTGATATTGAGAAAGGAGCCCTTAAGAGGCTTCCGGGCCTTATTCAGGAAATGGGCTACGCACATGTCTTCATGGTATGTGATGTGAATACCTGGGAGGCAGCCGGAAAAGCAGTGGAAGAGCTGCTTTGCAGCAGGGGGATTGACCATAAGTACCTGGTTATTCAGGAAAAAGAACTGGTTCCGGATGAAAAGGCGGCAGGAACGGTAATAACAGCGTTTCCAGGAAAAACAGACCTGATACTTGCTGTGGGTTCAGGGACTTTGAATGACCTCTGTAAATTTATCAGCTTCCAGGTTGGAGTGGACTATATGGTCTGTGCAACAGCTCCTTCCATGGACGGCTTTGCTTCCGTGGGGGCGGCGTTGATTACAAACCATGTGAAGACAACTTATGACGCCCATGTGCCGGTGGCCATTATCGGAGATACGGAAGTGCTTTCACAGGCGCCCATGGAAATGATTGTGGCAGGGCTTGGAGATATCCTTGGAAAATACACCTGCCTGATGGACTGGAAAATGGCTCATCTGATTGAAGGGGAATATTACTGTGAAAAAATTGCGGATATGGTAAGGCAGGCGGTGACAGTTGTGGCAGAACAGAGCAGCCGGATCAAAGACAGAAATCCGGAGGCCGTAAAAGCAATCACAGAAGCACTGGTCCTTACCGGAGTGGCCATGAGCTTTGTGGGCAATTCCCGTCCGGCTTCCGGCAGTGAGCACCATCTTTCACATTACTGGGAAATGCAGTTCCAGATGGAAGGAAAGAAGCCGGTCCTGCACGGAATCAAGGTTGGGGTCGGCCTTCTGACGGTACTGAACATGTACCGCAGGCTGGCACAGGAAAAGGTGGACTTTTCCGCTCTGAAAGAGCTGGAATTTGACAAAGATGCCTGGAAAGCAAAAGTATGTGAATGTTATAAGGACGCTGCAGAGGGAATCCTTGCACTGGAAGAAGAATGCGGGAAAAACAGCCAGAGGAAACGTCTGAAGCGTCTGGAACGGCTGGAAGAAGTGTGGCCGGAGCTGGTTTCGCTGATTTCGGAAGAACTTCCTGACTCGGAAGAAATGAGACAGATGCTGGAAGAACCTGGCGCGCCTGTTACCCCCCAGCAGATTGGAATTTCCATGAAACAGGTAAAAGACGGGATTATCCTTGCCAAAGAAGTGCGGAACCGTTTCACAATCCTGCAGATTCTGTGGGATCTGGGGCTGCTGGAACAATACGCAGATGATATGGAAACATATTTTCAGAAGAGCTGCTGAGTCCCGGACAGGTCTGTCAGGCTCCGGCAGGATTCTGAATGGTGATAAGAATACATACAAAAGGAGAAGAATTATGGGTAAATATGCAATTGGAGTGGATTATGGAACATTGTCAGTCAGATCTCTGCTGGTGGATATCAACACAGGGGAAGAAGTTGCCAGCAGCGTGTATGAGTATCCTCACGGGGTGATGGAAGAACGGATTCCGTCGGGAGCCGCACTGGCGCCGGGGTGGGCCCTGCAGGACCCGCAGGATTATCTGGACGGACTGATTGCAACGGTGAAATCTGTTGTTTCCCAGAAAGAAATTTTTCCGGAGGAAGTGGTGGGCATCGGCGTTGATTTTACTTCTTCTACGGTTATGTCGGTGAAAAGCGACATGACCCCCATGTGTCAGCTGGAAGAATTTAAGAATGAGCCTCATGCATATGTCAAACTGTGGAAACATCACGGGGCAGAACAGGAGGCACAGTTCATCGACCAGGTGATTAAAGAACGCGGTGAAAAGTGGATTGATTTATACGGCGGAAAGGTTTCCAGCGAGTGGATGATTCCCAAAGTCCTTGAGACCCTGCGCAATGCGCCGGAAGTATACAAACAGGCTGACGGAATGATGGAGGCCCTGGACTGGGTGATCTGGAAAATGACCGGGGTGGAAACCAGAAGCGCCTGCGGCGCGGGATATAAGGCCTTTTACCGCCATGATACCGGATATCCCACCAGAGAATTTTTTCGGGCGCTGGATCCGGCCATGGAAAATTTTGTGGAAGAAAAAATGAATGCCCCTGTCAAATCCATTGGAGAAACAGCGGGATATCTCTGTCCGTCCATGGCAGAACGGATGGGGCTGCTGGAAGGAACCCCTGTGGGCACCGGCATTATTGACGCCCATGCCTCGCTGCCCGGATGCGGAATCGGAAAAACGGGTGAAATGATGATTATTGTGGGAACCTCCTCCTGCCATATGATGCTTTCCGAGATAGAAGCGGGTATTGAGGGAGTCGGCGGTCTGGTAAAAGACGGAATTATGCCCGGATATTTTGGATATGAAGCAGGCCAGTGCTGCGTTGGAGATCATTTTGCCTGGTTTGTGGATAACTGCGTGCCGGAAAGCTACTGGCTGGAAGCAAGAGATAAAGGAATTTCCGTTCATCAGTTATTAACACAGAAACTGGAAGGATATAAGGCCGGTCAGAGCGGGCTGGTGGCCCTTGACTGGTTTAACGGGGTTCGCTCTCCATTGATGGATTTTAACCTGAACGGGCTGATTATGGGCATGAATCTTCTGACAAAACCGGAAGAAATCTATCTGGCCTTAATAGAAGCCACAGCTTACGGAACCAGAATGATTATAGAATCCTTTGAAAAAGCAGGGGTAAAGGTGGATTCCGTTGTGTTAAGCGGCGGAATACCGGTGAAAAACAGTATGCTGGTTCAGGTGTATTCTGACATCTGCAAACGCAGTATCAGGGTTTCTGCAAGCACCCAGGCCAGTGCTCTGGGAGCAGCCATTCTTGGCATTGCAGCGGCAGGAGAAGAAGTGACCGGATATAAAAACGCCAGTGATATAGCCCGGAAAATCGGAAAACTTCATGAAAAAGTTTATACGCCAAATCCGGAAAATGCAGCAGTTTATGACAGGCTTTACATGGAATATGTGACACTTCACGAATATTTTGGAAAGGGCGCAAATGATGTGATGAAGCGTCTGAACAGAATACGCGAAGAACAGAGAGAAAAATAAAATATATTTACATATGTAAAAATAAAATGAAATAAATAAGATAAAATAAATAAAAATAGTATAAAAAGTGAAATAATGTAAATATATATGCGGAAAATCTATTGACAAAAACTGGGCGGGGAACTATGATATGGCCATGAAATGCAAAACACCCGATTACCGGCTTTCCAGAGAAAGAAAAAAGAAAGCCGCTGGTCAGTACCAGGAGGAGGTAGACTATGAACGAGATTTTAAACATGAGCATTAACGAAATGCCCCGGACAGAATTTGACTGTTCCTGCGGCCGCCATCACAATTTCAGCGTCCATGATATGGTCATCCGAAAAGGAGCCATAGAGGAACTGCCGAAAGTGGCAGCACCTTTCAAAAATGAAAAAATTCTGGTTGTCTTTGACCAGAATACATATAAGGTGGCAGGACAGAAAGCGGTGGAACTTCTGAAAAATGACGGATTCCATCTGAAAGAGCTGTTGTTTGATTCCGGCGATGATATTCTGATTCCCGATGAATCCGTGGTGGGGCGGATTCTGCAGGAACAGGATCCGGATGTGAAACTGATGATTGCAGTGGGGTCCGGTGTCATCAATGATTCCGTAAAATATGTAACTTCACGTACCGGGCTGCCCTATATCATTGTAGCTACCGCGCCTTCCATGGACGGATACGTGGCAGACGGAGCGCCGCTGATTTCCGCCGGATATAAATATTCCTATGACGCTCATCTGACTTACGGACTGATTGGCGACACAGATATTTTACAGACTGCTCCCGATGATCTGATTCAGGCAGGATTCGGCGATGTGGTGGGAAAAATCACTGCAATTGTGGACTGGGATCTGGCAGTGAAAGCCAACAACGATTACCGCTGCGATACCTGCGTGGAACTGGTAAACCGGGCGCTGGACAAATGCTTCTCAAAGGCGGCAGGACTGAAGACGAGAGATGCGGAAGCTCTGGGAGCGTTGCTGGAGGCGCTGACCCTGACCGGAGTGGCCATGGCCCTTGTAAATATGTCAAGGCCGGCTTCCGGTGCGGAACATATGCTGTCCCATTTCTGGGAAATGGATTTTATTGCCAGAGGCCTGAATCCCAATCATCATGGCATTCAGGTGGGGGTTGCAACACCGGTGATTGCAAGATTTTTCGAGGAAATGAAAGATATGCTGCCGGAAGGAACTGCCCGGCTCTGTCCGTCTCATCAGGAGATTGAGGAACTGCTGAGAAAAGGAGGCGCACCGGCAGACCCGAAGGAAATCGGCATTGAGCGCGATTTGTTCCATCAGAGCCTTCTGGAAGGGTGGAAAGTACGTCCCCGTTATTCCATCCTGCAGTATGCGAAAGAAAAGGGACGTCTGGAAGAAATCGCAGAGAAGATTACAAAAGAAATTTATGGATAAGAGGGCAGACTTATGATGAAGAAAAAAGATGCTCTGAAAGGAGTAAAACTGTTTGTTCTGGATATGGACGGTACGGTTTACCTGGGGGATCGGATGATTGAAGGTTCTCTGGAATTTATCCGGGCTGTGGAAAAGATGGAAGACCGCGATTATATTTTCTTTACCAACAATGCTTCCAAGGTACCTTCCATATATGTGGAAAAGCTCCATAAGCTGGGGCTGGATGTGACGGAAGATAAAATTGTGACAGCCGGAGACGTCTGCGCAGAATTTCTGGAAGTAAATTATCCGGGAGCGAGCGTATATCTGAATGGCACGCCCCTTCTGGAAGAAAACTGGCAGCAGCGGGGCATCCATCTTGTGGAGGAAAATCCCGATGTGGCGGTACAGAGCTTTGACACGACGCTGACTTATGAAAAGCTGGATAAAATCTGTCACTATGTCCGCAATGGAGTTCCCTTTATCGCCACCCACATGGATACCAACTGTCCTACGGAATATGGATTTATGCCGGACTGCGGAGCCATGTGCAGGCTGATTACGGAATCCACCGGAATTGAGCCCCGGTTTCTGGGAAAACCCTGGAAAGAAACCGTAGATATGATTACGGAGATTACGGGGTATCACACAGAAGAAATTGCTTTTGTAGGCGATCGCCTGTATACAGATGTAGCTACAGGTGTAAACAACGGGGCAAAAGGATTTTTGGTGCTGACCGGGGAAGCCACCATGCAGACGGTAGAAGAATCGGGCACAGTGCCCACCTGTATCTATGATTCACTGGGAGAAATGAAAAATTATTTGTAGGAAGAAGGCAATGCGAAGCATTTTGAGGGAAGAAGGCAAATGCGAAGCATTTCCAGAAAGGAAGCAATGCGAAGCATTTATGGAGGAAAAAATATGAAAATAGTATTCGGCTGCGACCCAAACGCCGCAGAATTTAAAGAGGAACTGATGGAATATGTAAAAGAGCTTGGCCATGAGGTGACAGATTTCGGAAGCGAAGATCCCATTTACGCGAACGTAGCCATAAAATGTGCCCAGGCGGTAGCTGCAAAAGAATTCGACCGTGGAATTGTGGTATGCGGAACAGGAATCGGGGTTTCCATTGCGGCTAACAAGGTGAAAGGCGCATATGCAGCCTGCATTCATGATGTGTATCAGGCCCAGCGGGCGGAACTTTCCAACCACGCCAATATTATTACCATGGGAGCTCAGGTGGTAGGTATCCAGCTTGCAAAAATGATGGTAAAAGAATATCTGTCCTGTACCTTTGATGAGAACGGAAGATCCGGAGACAAAGTACAGAGAATTGTTGATTTTGAAAAGGGGGCGTAACCATGAGATTTTTTATTGATACTGCCAATGTGGAAGATATTAAAAAAGCCAATGACATGGGAGTGATTTGCGGCGTTACCACCAATCCTTCCCTGATTGCAAAGGAAGGCCGGGATTTTAAAGAAGTTATTGCAGAGATTGCGGGAATTGTGGACGGGCCCATCAGCGGAGAGGTAAAAGCCACCACTACGGACGCGGAAGGCATGATTGCGGAAGGCCGGGAAATTGCAAAAATCCATCCCAACATGGTAGTGAAAATTCCCATGACCGCCGAAGGGCTGAAAGCCTGCAAAGCCCTGACTGCCGAAGGAATCAAAACAAATGTGACTCTGGTATTCCATGCAAATCAGGCTCTCCTGGCAGCCAGAGCGGGAGCTACTTATGTATCTCCGTTCCTGGGACGTCTGGACGACATCAATGTCCGGGGCGTGGATCTGATTCAGGAAATCGCGCAGATTTTTAAAATTGCGGGAATTGAGACGCAGATTATTGCAGCCAGTGTGCGCAACCCCATCCATGTGACGGACTGTGCCCTTGCCGGCGCAGATATTGCAACCGTTCCTTATAAAGTAATCGAAACCATGACGAAACACCCTCTGACAGATGCGGGAATAGTAAAATTCCAGGAAGATTACCGGGCTGTTTTTGGGGCATAAGCGTGCAGGAGGATGGTATGAACAGATTAGAACTTCAGAAAATGGCAAACGAAGTGAGAAAAGGCATTATCGAGAGCGTTCATGCAGCAAAGGCGGGACATCCGGGCGGCTCCCTGTCTGCCGCAGAGATTTTTACATATCTGTATTTTGCGGAAATGAATGTGAATCCGGAATGTCCCAAAGACCCGGAACGGGATCGCTTTGTCCTGTCAAAAGGCCATACGGCGCCGGGACTCTACGCGGCGCTGGCACAGAAAGGGTATTTTCCGGTAGAAGACCTTCTGACACTGCGTCAGATTGGTTCTCATTTGCAGGGACATCCCTGCAGACAGCATACGCCCGGCATTGACATGTCCAGCGGCTCTCTGGGACAGGGGATTTCCGCAGCCTGCGGCATGGCTCTTGCCGGAAAGCTGCAGAAAAAGTCTTACCGGGTATATACCCTTCTGGGAGACGGTGAACTGGAAGAAGGTCAGGTATGGGAAGCAGCCATGTTTGCCGCTGCCAAAAAACTGGATAATCTGGTGGTAATTGTGGACAACAACGGACTCCAGATTGACGGGCCTGTGGAAGAAGTAAATTCACCATATCCCATAGATAAAAAATTTGAATCTTTTCAGTTCCATGTGATTAATGTGGCAGATGGAAATGATTTTGCGCAGCTTGAGGCAGCTTTTCGGGAAGCCAGGGAGACCAGAGGCGTTCCCACTGCTATCATAGCAAAAACCGTAAAGGGCAAAGGCGTTTCTTTTATGGAAAACCAGGTGTCCTGGCACGGAACTGCGCCAGATGACGGGCAGTATGAGACAGCCATGGAAGAACTGAAGAAAGCGGGGGAAGCATTATGTCAGAAGTAAAGAAGATTGCCACCAGGGTCAGTTATGGGGAAGCCCTTGTGGAACTGGGCAGAGAGCATGAGGATGTGGTGGTTCTGGATGCGGACCTTGCAGCCGCTACGAAAACAGGGACATTTAAAAAAGCCTTTCCGGAACGTTTTTTCGACTGCGGAATTGCAGAATCCAATCTGATGGGTGTGGCGGCAGGAATCGCCGCGGCAGGAATGGTACCCTTTGCCAGCAGTTTTGCCATGTTTGCCGCAGGACGGGCCTTTGAACAGATACGTAATTCCATTGGTTATCCCCATCTGAATGTAAAAATCGGAGCTACCCATGCAGGAATTTCCGTGGGAGAAGACGGGGCTACCCATCAGTGCAACGAAGACATTGCCCTGATGCGGACCATTCCCGGAATGACCATTATCAGTCCGGCGGACGATGTGGAAGCAAAAGCGGCAGTGAAAGCGGCTTATGAACTGGAAGGCCCGGTGTATCTGAGATTCGGACGGCTTGCTGTTCCGGTGATTAATGATAACCCCGATTACAGATTTGAAATTGGAAAAGGAGTGGTTCTGCGGGAGGGTACGGATTTGACGATTGTAGCGACCGGACTCTGTGTAAGTTCCGCACTGGATGCGGCAGACCTTCTTGCAGCAGAAGGCATTTCTGTAAGAGTTATTAATATACATACCATCAAGCCTCTGGATGAAGAAATTCTGATTCGGGCGGCAGAAGAAACCGGAAAAATTGTCACTGTGGAAGAGCACTCAGTCATTGGAGGCCTTGGAGGGGCAGTGTGCGAAGTGCTGAGCGAAAAACATCCGGCAAAAATAAAGCGGATTGGTATCAACGATGTATATGGGGAATCCGGCCCGGCGGCGAAGCTGATTGAAAAATACGGACTGGATGGTAAGGGGATTTACAGAGAAATAAAAACCATACTGTGAAAGCTGCTGACTTTCACGGCAGAGAAGGCCACAGGGCCTGCCGGACAGCAGGCCTTTATATAGAGGTGCAAAAGCGAAAGGAGAAAGGAAATGGCAAAATATTTAATGGGGATTGATGCAGGAACAGGAAGCGTGCGGGTGGCGCTGTTTGATCTGAGAGGCCAGAACCGGGCCTATGATATTCAGGAGTATGCTACCACCTATCCGAGAAACGGATGGGCAGAGCAGGACGACAGGGGCTGGTGGGAGGCCCTCAAAAAGGCCATACCGGAATGTATCAAAAAAGCCGGCGTGGATGTGGAGGATATTGTCGCACTGACCTGTGACGCCACAACCAATACCATTGTTTTTCTGGATGAGAACGACGAAACGGTGCGCACTCCGATTCTGTGGATGGATGTCCGCGCTACGGAAGAAGCGGCGGAAATTGACAGGCTGGGAGATAAATATGCGGCCACAAGATTTTACAAGCCTAACAGCCGGGCGGATATTATGGTTCCAAAATGCATGTGGATGAAAAAGCATGAACCGGAAAACTGGGCGAAAACCAAAACGCTGTTTGAGTTTGAAGACTGGATGAACTGGAAGCTGACAGGCAAAAAAACGGTCTGCATGTCTATTGCCGCATTCCGCTGGCATTATGATGACGCCAACGGAGGATATCCGCTGGACTTCTATCATGCCTGCGGCCTGGATGACATGGTGGAAAAATTCCCGGAAGAAATCCTTCGTGTGGGCGAGGTCATCGGGCCGGTCAGCCCGGAGGCTGCCAGAGAGTTTGGCCTGAGCGAAAAAACAATTGTGGTACAGGGAACGGCAGACTGCAACGCATGTATGTTTGGCGTGGGCGGTGTAAAACCGAATGGCATGACGCTGATTGGCGGAACGTCCACCTGTCTGCTGGGGCTTTCTCCGGAAGATTTTCATGAAGCAGGTGTGAACGGGACGTATCCCAACTGTATGTATGAGGGAACCAGCCTTCTGGAAGGCGGTCAGACAGCGGCAGGCTCCATTCTGACCTGGTTCCGGAATAACCTGCTTCCAGGTTCCTGGATGGAAGAAGCAATAAACAGAGAGATGAATATTTATGACCTGATTTCTGAAAAAGCATCGGAAGTTCCAATCGGAAGCGAAGGACTGGTGATGATGGATTATTTTCAGGGGAACCGCGCCCCTTATTCCGATTCCAAAGCGAGAGGCATGTTCTGGGGACTGTCCATTGGAACAACGACAGCTCATATGGCGAGAGCCGTGTTTGAGGGAGTTGCCTATGGTGCAAACCACTGTATTGTCAGCATGAAAAACGCGGGATACGAGGTGAATGAAATTTATGCCTGCGGCGGTCTGGCAACATCTCCTTTCTGGATGCAGATGCATGCGGATATTATCGGAGTTCCCATGTATACTACCGTGGAAAATCAGAGTGCAGGCTGTCTGGGAGACTGTATGATTGCAGGGGTAGGAGCAGGAATCTTCAAAGATTTTGAGGAAGCTGCAGAAAAGATGGTGCGTATTGACCGGAAATATATTCCCAATGAGGAAGCCCATAAAGAATACCAGTTCTATATGGAACGTTACATGGAGACCTGGCCTCAGATGAAAACTGTGGTTCATAAGACCGTGGAACATAACAGTCTTGCGCAGGCAGGGTGAAAGGAGCAGGAACATGGCAAAGGTAATCGGTATCGGGAATGATCATGCAGCAGTGGAGCTGAAGCAGGAAATTCAGAAATTTCTGGAGGAAAAGGGCTGCAGGGTTATCAATTACGGAACAGATACCACAGAAAGCTGCGACTATCCTGTCTACGGAGCACGTGTCGGCAGGGCAGTGGCAGAAGGAGAGGTGGACGCCGGCGTACTTATCTGCGGAACCGGAGCAGGGATTTCCATTGCCGCAAACAAGGTAAAAGGGGTAAGGGCTGTCGTCTGCAGCGAGCCGGTGACAGCAAGGCTTACCAAAGAACATAACAATACGAATATCATTGCGTTTGGAGCCCGGATTGTGGGGGCGGAAACAGCAAAGGCCATTGTAACCGCATGGCTGGAAGCAGAATATGAAGGAAATGGACGCCATGAAAAAAGAGTCGGTATGATTCATGATATAGAAGGCTGAAATGTAACGGTGAAATCAGGAAAACCACAGGGAGGAAACAATTGTGAAAAAGGTGTTGGCGGCGTCTGTGCTGTCCGCAGATTTTGCGGAACTTGGAAAAGACGTTCTGGAAGCAGTAAAAGCGGGGGTGGACTATATACATATTGATGTTATGGACGGCAGGTTCGTACCGGAGATTTCTTTTGGGCTTCCTGTGGTGACGTCTCTGCGGTCTCTGACAGACGCGGTATTCGACGTACATCTGATGGTAGAAGAACCAGGGCGGCATATCGAAAAATTTGCAGCGGCGGGAGCGGATATCATCTGTGTTCACGCGGAGGCCTGTGTGCATCTGCATCGGGTTGTTCAGCAGATTCGCGCCTGCGGAAAAAAGGCTGCGGTGGCGCTGAATCCTGCAACATCCCCGGAAACCGTCAGGTATCTGCTTTCTGATCTGGACATGGTGCTGCAGATGACAGTGAATCCCGGATACGGGGGACAGAAATATATAACCTGTTGCGACCGGAAAATCCGTATGCTGCGGAACATGATTGAAGAAGAAGGGCTGCCGGTCAGAGTGGAAGTGGACGGGGGTGTAAATCCCTTAAACATCGGAAGTATTGCAGAATGCGGAGCAGATACTTTTGTGGCCGGCTCCTCCATATTCGAAGGAAATATTTCAGAAAATGTAAGAAAACTCAGAAACGCAATGTAGTGGGAAAAGTGTATGCAAAAGAGGAGGTAAAAGTATGATTAGTATTTTATATGTAATTGCCGCTTTTGGCGGAGGTGTATTTGCAGCGGCCATCGGAGGTGTGCCGGCGTTTATTCTGACAGGTGTATTTTCCATTTTGGGTTCTGCAGCCGGGATGTGCGGTGCAGGGGAAGCATCTGACCTTTTGTTGAATTATTTCGCATTCGGACCGTTTTTCGGCCCCCATATCGCATTTGCCGGGGCGGTAGCAGGCTCCGCATTCGCCAGGAAAAAAGGGATTCTGGAAAACGGAGCGGATATTACAACTCCGCTGGCCGGATTAAATGACGCCAGTGTACTGCTGGTGGGCGGAGTATTCGGCGTAATCGGATGTCTCTTTAAAGAACTGGTAGTTGCAAATCTTTTTGCAGGAACCATCTCCAACCGTCTGATTACGGACGCGCCTGGAATTACCGTTTTCCTGTCCGCAATCCTGGTCCGCCTTGTGTTCGGAGGCAAACTGAGGACAGGAACGGAAACAATAAGCAAAGGCAAAGCATTATCTGCAACGATTGTAATCGGAATAGGTTACAGCATTATGGTAGGAGGACTTTTCGTTGCCGCTGTTTCAGCCGGATTTCCGGTAGAGGCCTTTGGCGGATGTTATCCCCAGATGATTTTTGGTATTGCGGCCATCGGTCTTGTGTTTGCCACCATGGGACACGCATATTATGGATGCCATCATATTGTGATTATTGCGGCTGAGGCGGCAGTGCAGTCTTATGCCAGCACAGGAAATCTTTATTTTGCTCTGTTCATGAGCGTTGTATTCGGTACCGTTTCCGCTCTTATCTGTGATATGGAAGGCAAGCTGATTAACAGCGGAGAAGATTCCCATATTGACGGTCCGGCATGTGCTATTTTCATTCTTACATTTGTAGTGAACGCATGCTTTCCCGTATAAATAAGTGTTCCCCAACACGCCGCTGCCCCGGAGCCATGATGGTTCCGGGGCAGTTTTTTACCTTACAGGAAAGACCTTGTCACGCTAAAGAGTGAAAGTGTCTTCCTGTAAGATAAAAAATAATATGCGCACTCGCACAGGAGGAAAATATTGCTTCGCAATTGTGCTCGGCGCAGCAAACCGTCCAGGTCCCTCATGATTGAGGGATTCAGGGAGCCCCTGCGGACCTGTCCGCTTTGTTCTCTTACAGGAAAAACCTTGTCACGCTAAAGAGTGAAAGTATCTTTCTGTAAGATAAAAGTAAGATGCGCAGGGCCTGCTCCAGGATAAACTTTTAAAATTACAAAAGTATTACAAACCATCAAAAAAGAATAGGGAAGCCTATTCTTTTTTGATGGTTTGTCTGCTATATTTATTTTAGAATGCTTATATCAGAAAGGAACAAAACAGGTATGGCTAAGAAATCAACCCGTCTGGAGGCGCTACACAGTACTTTTGAAGAAAACGGAGTTTCACCTGATACAATACAGTTGAATGATTCCCTAATACAGAATATCAAAAAATGTGCGGATGCTGTGCCGGATTACAGGCATCCTTCCTATACCAGACATCTTCTGGGCGACATTATCATGATCGTCTTTTTTGCAGTCCTTGGAAATGCGGATGAATGGGGAGAGATAGAAAGCTTCGCAAAAAGGAAAGAGAAATGGCTGCGTAAATATCTGGAACTTCCATTTGGTATTCCAACAGATGATACTTACCGTATCGTGATGGGAAATGTTAATACGGAACACTTTTACCAGACTGCGGTAGAGCTGTTGCTCCATACAATAGAGGGGATTGTGCTACTGTCTGGAAAAAACGACGGTATCCATGAGAAAGCCATCGTATCTGTAGATGGAAAAGAAAGCAGGGGATCTAAAAGGAAGTCCGGGGTGCAGGGGGAAGTAAAGGCATTGCAGACTCTGAATGTGTATTCAAATGACTGTGGAATATGCCTGTCACAGAAATTTATAGAAGAAAAGACAAATGAGATACCGGCGGCGCAGGAGCTGCTGGGACTGATGGACCTGCGGGATACGATCGTAACGGCAGATGCCATGAACTGCCAGAAGGATACCGTTTCTGCGATCGTGTCAGGGAAAGGGGACTATGTGCTGGCGCTGAAGGGAAACCAAGGGCTGTTTTATGAAGAAGTCAGGGATTATTTTGGGAAGGACGTACTGGAAGAATTGAAAGGGAAAGAAGGCTGTTATAAAAAGACAGTGGGGCCGGAACATGGAGGAACCGCGGTCAGGGAATACTATATCACGGAGGATACAGGCTGGTACAGTGAACTGGGAAAGTGGAAAAAGCTCAAGAGTTTCGGAATGGTCCATAAGAGGGTGGAAAAGGCAGCTGGAACGAAGGAAGAAGAATATCGATATTATATATGCAGCATAGGGGAAGATGCAGAAGAATTTGAACGGGCGGCAAGAGGGCACTGGGGAGTGGAGGCAAAGCTTCACTGGCACCTGGATTTTACATTTGGGGACGATAAGAATACAAGCATGGGGAAGACAAGCGCAAAGAACCTGCAGATCATGAAAAAGATAGCGCTGGCGATTTTGGGTCTGGTAAAAGAAAGCTATAAGCTAAGCATGAAGCGGATCCGGTATGAGCTGTCCCTGGATTATGAAAACGAGATAGAAAAGATGCTGTCTATGCTGGATGTGGAGAGCATTAGAGCGGCATTAGAGTCAAAAGGGAAATCTCCCGTGAAATAGATCATCTCTTTATATTTTTTGCAGCATCAGAAATGGTGCTGCGGTGCATAACAGTTTATAAGTTTATCCTGGGCCTGCTCATTTTGTTCTGGACAGAGCCGGGAAGTTGTGTTACCTTTAATCGGTGAGAAACGAAAAGTGTATTGTGATAAAGATTAAGGTGGCAGATGTGAAGAAAGTAATAGATGATGTGCGTCTGATGATTAAGATTTGTGATATGTATTATAATCAGAATGTCAGTCAGCAGCAAATTGCAAAAATACTGAATTTTTCCCGGCCTACGGTTTCCAGGATTCTTTCCTCAGCCAGAGAACAGGGGGTGGTTCAGATTGATATTTCCGGTCTGGACGCAATTAAGTACTGGGAACTGGAGCGGAAACTGGAGGAGAAGTATCATCTGAACCGGGTTCTTGTTGCGGATGCTCCTTCCGGGGAAGAAGAGAGGAAAAGTGCTCTTGGAACCGTGGCGGGGCGGTATCTGGAACAGGTGATTAAGGACGAGAATATTGTGGGAGTTTCCATGGGTTCCACCCTTTACCGGGTGGTATCGCAGGTTACAAGGCCTGCTGCCAGGAATGTAACGTTTGTTCCTCTGATTGGAGGGATGGGGCGGCTTCGGACCGAACTTCATTCCAACAGCCTTGCGGAGAAACTGGCCCGGATTTACGATGGGAAATTTATTCCCTTCCATGCGCCGGCCAGAGTGTCCAATCCCAAAATCCGGACGGAACTGTTACGGGAAGCCAGTCTGAGCACTACGATTCGTATGGCGGAGCGTATGGACGTGGCCATTGTGGGGATTGGCTATCCCAATGAAAATTCGGCCATAAAAGCCACAGGGTATTTCGAGGAAAATGAGATTGAATCTTTGAAAGAAAGAAATGTAGCGGGCGATATCTGTATGCAGTTTTTTGATGAATCCGGCGATATGGCCAGCTATCGGAATGATAATAATGTAGTGGGAATTGAAATCAGCAGGCTGCAAAAAGTACCTCATTCCATTGGTATAGCGGGAGGAACTGAGAAAATTGCAGCTATTCGGGGCGCCATCCGCGGACGCTACATTAATAATTTAATCACAGACGCAGTATGCGCGGAAGAACTGGCAAAAGAGGAATAGCCATTGCGGGAAAAAAAGGAAAAGGGCTGTTGCAAAAGAGCCCTTTTCCGCATGTAATTATTTTGCTGCTTTTTCCTTCAGCCTGTCCAGAAATTTCTTTTTCTTTACTACCGGTTCACCGGAACTCCGGAGGCCTTTGACAGAAGTAATATAGAGGCCGCTTACCACAGCTTTTACTTCTTTTTTGGTGGGGATACTGTCAAAAATTTCCCCTTCACAGATAAAAGTCATGATTTTTGGTCCTACTTTTGCTTTTACCACGGGCAGTTTGGAACCCCGCAGCAGCTTTGGAGTCTGTGCCAGTACCGCGGCGGGAAGACCGGCGTCTTTCAGCTTCATCCGTTTTTTATCAATGACCAGCATGGATATGGTCTGTGCCGTTGCGGCAAGCTGAGCATCCTGCTCTTCTTTTTTCTTCTGTGATTTTTTGCCTAATATGTAAAGCGTAATGGTTGCCGCAAGCAAAAGAACGGTAATTACAATCAGTACAATTTGCCATGTTGCCACAAGAAAACCTCCCTCTTTATACAATTTGCAATTCATTGTACCATTGATTGGTACAAAAATCAATGGTACAATGAGAGGAAATTTACTGCTGCGCAATTCGCTCACGCACTACCAAAATGTGGAAGTCCAGCTAAGAAATGTCAATAGGTAAAGTGAAAAATGTTAAAAAAGTTTTTTTCAAGCAGTTGATGTAAAAAAGGGTAACTTTAATAAGCCCACCCATGTGGAAATCTTTAAAATTCATGATAAACCTGTTAGGCTGCGTTCTGTATCTTGTCGGGATGCGCTGCCAGATACCGCTCACAGTGTTCCTGAGGAGTGATGATCTCAAATGGTTTATTATCCCGGAGCATGGCAAAAATGATATTGCAGATTTTATGCATGACAGCCCCGACAGCCACGTTTTTCTTCTTGCTTTTGCATTTGTCGGTATAATAGCCGTGGATAACTGGATTTACTGGTGTTTTTGTCCCTTTATCCACCTTAAGATTATTGATAGCCACCATATGCAGGATACGCCTGGCAAGGCTAGAACCCCTCTTGGACATGTGGACTTTATCCCCATTGAACTTGCCGGATTGCTTCACGGCAGGATCCAAGCCGAAGTAAGCATAAAGCTTCTTTGGGGAAGAAAACAGGTCAAAGGAGCCCATTTCAGCGATCAGGACGGCTGCACTGAGAAAACCGACACCACGTAGGGACTGGAGAAGGAAGATACGGTCATAAACCGGCGTCCCTTCCAGCTTATCAACAGCCTTATGCAGGTCCTCAAGTATATTGTCCAGATGCTCCTGGTATTCCCGGTAGGTTTTGATATACAGCCGGATCCGGAGTGCACTGCTTTGAAGCGCACGTCCGAAAACAGCGGCGTCCTTTGCGGCAGCACGTATGGCATCATATTTGGAAACGGCATATTTTTCACCGAAACGTGCGGTTTTGCGTATGGTTTCCACAAGTATGTCTTTTGGGGCGGCAAGCATGTCTGCGGCAAAGGGGTAAGCTTCCAGAAGATTTAAGGAAGTTTGGGTAGTGACCGTGCTAAACACCTTCCGGTATGCGGGAAAGGACACTTTCAGTTCCGCCGTGAGCTTCAGGACGACAGCGGACTGCAGGTCTTTGAAGTAATAGTAGTCCCGTACCAGGTTGCGCAGGTCAATGACCTCATCATCTGGTATGATGGAAGTCTTAAGGGAAGCATCCAGGCCGACTTTGGCAGCTTTTTTTGAATCAAATTTATCATTATGCAGTTTCCTTACGTTCATATTTGTGCTATTCTTAGTGATGATAGGATTAATGACTGAGCAGTCAAACCCCTTATCACGAAGGAAGTACAGGAGCGGGATGTGGTAGATCCCGGTGGACTCAAGGAAGCAGCGGCTTTCGAGGGAATACATCTCTTGTGCTTCCTTTATTTTTGCGACAGCAAGCTCACGGGACTGCGGATCAGAATGAATGATCTTAAAAGGTTTCCCGGTGAGAATGCCATTGGGCAGCATGATGGACATCCAGGTGAAGTCTGCGCCGACATCAAGCCCGACTGAGAGATAAGGGATGCTTTCAAGCATCATAAGTACTTTTGGGTATTTCATGGTTTTATCCTTTCTGGCAGGCATCCATTTCCAGAGGGCGGATACACAACCTAGCGGTTTATACAGGTATAGCCTGGGGCTTCCCAACCAGCCAAAACATAAATCACCACCGAATGGACTGACAGACTTTCTAAGAGGTTTCACCAGCCGGAAGGCCGGTTCCCAAGGAGGTGTCGTCAATGATCCTGCCTCCAGTGATTATACCTCTATCTTTTGTCTGGTGCATTAAGGAAACCTCAGACATGGTAAATAATGTTACTTTATAACTTCTGATGGAGGGGGAACTCCTCCTTCCGTTATATCTATATAGATTTATTAGATTGGACTTTGTAACTATTAACCAGTAGTCATTCTTGACTACACCATTATTATACTAGGAGGTGCGTATATGAAAAAAAGTATTCGACGAGCCATGATTTCCATGCTCATTCTGACCCTTACCGGGGCAGGCCTGTGTTTCTGGGTATACAAATCGGGAAATTACGGGGAGCAGGCCGAATCTGCCCGTAAAGAAAATGAGATTCGGATATCGGAGCAGGAGGCCGGCAGGCCAGACGAAGCAGACAGAAGCCAGACTGCAGAACTGCCGGGAGAGGAAAATAAAAACCGTACCGGGGAAGAAGTGCAGGAGGATGGAAGCGGAACGTCGCAACTGCCGGAGGAAGAAGTACAGGTTCCGGAGGAAACCACGCTGATTTTTGCAGGAGATATTTACCTGAGTCCCTATGTGCTGGAACAGTACGACAGGGAGGGAATCAGCGGCGTACTGTCAGAAAAGCTGCTGTCAGAAATGGCTCAGGGGGATGTGGTGATGGCAAACGAAGAATTTCCCTTTTCCACCGGCGGGGAACAGGCGCCGGACAAGCAGTTCACCTTCCGGGTAAATCCTTCTTATATAAATATACTGAAAGATATGGGAGTCCATGGGGTGACCCTTGCCAACAACCATGCACTGGACTATGGGCCGGAAGCTCTTGAGGAAACGTTTGAGACGCTGGACGGGGCCGAGATTGCATATGTGGGCGCGGGCATGGACAGAGAGCGGGCCTCGAAGCCCTTTTTTGTTCAGACGGGCCGGAAAACCTTTGGATTTCTGGGGGCTTCCAGAGTGATTCCGGTGCCGGAATGGAATATCGAAAATCAGCAGCCGGGGATGCTGTGCACCTACAACAGCGCTCTCCTCTGCGAAGCCATCCGCCAGGCGAAACAGCAGTGTGATTTTCTTACAGTGTATGTTCACTGGGGGATTGAGCGGGAAAATACGCCTCAGGAATATCAGAGACAGCTTGCAGAAGAATATATAGACGCCGGAGCGGATCTGGTAATCGGAGCCCATCCCCATGTGCTGCAGGGGGTGGAATACTACAATGGAAAGCCCATTGTCTACAGTCTTGGAAATTTTATTTTCAATCAGGAGATTCCGTCTACCATGCTGCTGAAAGTTAATGTGACGCCGGAAAATGAAACGCTCCTGCAGATTTTTCCGGCGTATGCGGCAGGCGCGAAAACCCAGGAAATGAGCGGAGAGCAGGCGGCGGAGCTGTATGGGTATCTGGAAGAGATTTCTTATGGAATTCAGGTTGGAGAAGACGGGACAATCCGGCAGCAGTAAAATCGGCTGATGGTTTGCTGGTGAACACAGATTGCTTTGCTGCTGCAGGAACAGGGCCGGAATGAGGAGGAAACATATATGGAATTCAGACAGGCAGTGTTGCAGGATCTGGAGCAGCTTAAACTCATGTACCGAAAAGTGATACGAAATATGGATGAAAATCAGATTTCTATCTGGGATGATATTTATCCCTGTGAATTTCTGGAGGATGACATCAGAAACCATCGTCTCTGGCTTATGCTGGAACGTGCTGAACCTGTCTCTGCATTTGCATTATGTGACCAGGATGGCGGGGAAAATCGTGTGGAATGGGAGAAATGCTCAGTGAAGGCCCTGTATATGGACCGTTTCGGCGTAAGTCCGGAATATGGAGGAAGAGGAATTGGCGGCAGGATGCTGGTAAAAGCCAAAACAGAAGCAAAAGCTCTGGGAGCAGAGTATCTGAGGCTGTTTGTTGTGGATATTAACAGACCTGCTATCGGCTTCTATGAGAAACATGGATTTACAAAGGCAAAGGGTGTTTATGACATGGCCATTGATGAAGAACTGACATTGCGGGAATACGGATATGAAATAAAACTTTGACACAGGGCCTGTTTATAGTATAATGGATTTAAAATTTTACAGGAAGGGAGCGGGGATTTCCCCACAGGAAACATGGAAAAAGAAAAAAACAGACATTCATTTTCAGGATCAATTGGATTTGTACTGGCAGCGGCGGGAAGCGCTGTAGGACTGGGAAATATCTGGAGATTTCCGTATCTGGCGGCCAAAGACGGAGGAGGGCTTTTTCTGGTTATTTACCTGATTCTGGCTCTTACCTTTGGCTTTACGCTGCTGACCACGGAAATTGCCATTGGAAGAAAAACGAAACAGAGCCCTCTGACAGCTTACGGCAAGTTAAAGGAAAAGTGGAAATTTCTGGGCGTGCTGGCCTGTCTGGTGCCGGTGATTATCATGCCTTATTACTGTGTAATCGGCGGATGGGTAGTGAAATATTTTCTGGCTTATCTTGCCGGAGACGGAGGCAGTGCAGCCGCTGACGGGTATTTTACCGGATATATTACCGGGACGGTGGAGCCTCTGGTATTTATGATGGTATTTCTGCTGGTTGTGGCGGTGATTATATTCCGGGGCGTTAATCATGGGATTGAGTCTTTTTCAAAAATACTGATGCCTCTTTTGCTTCTTATGGTAGTCGGTATTGCGGTATTTTCTCTGACTATCAGTGCCACAGATGAAACGGGGGCAACCAGAACCGGACTGGAAGGATTTCTGATTTATGTGGTGCCCAGCTTTGAAGGCCTGACGCTGAAAGGATTTTTTACCGTACTGCTGGACGCTATGGGGCAGCTGTTTTTCAGCCTCAGCGTGGCCATGGGAATTATGATCACATACGGTTCCTATGTGAAAGATGATGCAAATCTGGTGCGTTCCATTAACCAGATAGAAATTTTTGATACAGCAGTGGCATTTCTGGCAGGAGTTATGATTATTCCGGCAGTGTTTACCTTTATGGGAAGAGAGGGAATGGAGGCTTCCGGGCCCAGCCTGATGTTTGTATCTCTGCCGAAAGTATTTTCCCATATGGGAAAAATAGGAGGTTTTATAGGAGCGTTGTTTTTTGCCATGGTGCTCTTTGCGGCTCTGACCAGTGCGGTATCAGTTATGGAAGCAGTGGTTTCCAGTTTTATGGACCAGTTTCATATGTCCAGGGTAAAGGCAACGGTTCTGGAGACAGTGATTGCGCTGGCAGGAGGCCTTCTGGTATGTCTTGGCTACAACAAACTGTATTTTGACATTGAACTGCCCAACGGAGCCCATGCCCAGATTCTGGATATTATGGATTATATCAGCAACAACTGCCTGATGCCCCTGGTGGCAATCGGAACCTGTATTCTGATTGGATGGATTGTGAAGCCCCGGACCATCATAGACGAAGTGGAAAAGACAGGATGCAGATTCGGCAGAAAGCAGCTGTATATTATTATGATACGTTATGCGGCTCCGGTTCTTCTGGTGATTCTGCTGCTGAAATCCATTGGAATTCTGACCATTATATAAACGTAAAGCATTGCTGCAGATGCAATAAAAAAGCGGGCCTGCCCGCTTTTTTATTGTTATTGCTGTAAAAATTATACATAATCTGGCAAATATTGTTATATATGACGAAAATAATATCATATAAATTTCAATGTTAAGTGAAAAATATTCTATGTTTTCTTCCGGACACATGGTCTATACTGTCACTATCAACAAGGCGCGGACAGCGCAGGAGGAAAGGAGATATTCATTATGAAAAAGAAATTTGTTTCGGTAACTCTGGCACTGGCACTGGGACTCTCCCTTGCAGCGTGCGGCAATAACAGCGGCGGCAATGCTCCGGCAGAGACAGATAAGAAAGAGGATACCCAGGAGCCCGCAGCAGACGCAGGTGACGACGCAGGTTCCGAAGATGCCGGTTCCACAGGGGATACTGCAAATAAAGACAAACCTCTGGTATGGTTCAACCGCCAGCCTTCCAACAGCTCCACCGGAGAACTGGATACAGCAGCTCTGAATTTCAATGCCAATACATATTATGTTGGTTTTGATGCAAACCAGGGTGCGGAACTTCAGGGAACCATGGTAAAAGAATATATTGAAGCGCACATTGATGAAATTGACCGCAACGGCGACGGAACCATCGGCTACGTTCTGGCAATCGGCGATATCGGACACAACGATTCCATCGCACGTACCAGAGGCGTTCGTAAGGCTCTTGGAACAGCAGTGGAAAAAGACGGCAATATCAACAGTGATCCTGCTGGTACCAACACAGACGGAACAGCAACCATGGTACAGGATGGCGAGATTGAAGTCGGCGGCAAGAAATATGTGGTTCGCGAGCTTGCTTCTCAGGAAATGAAGAACTCTGCAGGAGCTACATGGGATGCAGCTACAGCAGGAAACGCAATCGGCACATGGTCTTCTTCTTTCGGTGAGCAGATTGACGTTGTAGTTTCCAATAATGACGGTATGGGAATGTCCATGTTCAACGCATGGTCCAAGGACAACAAAGTTCCTACTTTTGGTTATGATGCAAACAGCGACGCAGTTGCAGCCATTGCAGAAGGATATGGCGGAACCATCAGCCAGCACGCAGACGTACAGGCTTATCTGACTCTGAGAGTTCTGCGTAATGCTCTGGACGGCGTTGACATTGATACAGGAATCGGAACTGCTGACGAAGCAGGAAATGTTCTGACAGACGACGTATATGTATACAGAGAAGAAGAACGTTCCTACTACGCACTGAACGTAGCAGTTACTGCTGACAACTATCAGGATTTCACAGATTCCACCAAGATTTATGAGCCGGTATCAAACCAGCTTGACGAAGGCTCCCATGCATCCAAAAAAGTATGGCTGAATATCTACAATGCTTCCGATAACTTCTTAAGTTCTACTTATCAGCCTCTGCTTCAGAATTATGATGATGTTCTGAACCTTGAAGTTGAGTATATCGGCGGTGACGGACAGACAGAGTCCAATATTACAAACCGTCTTGGAAATCCAGGCCAGTATGATGCATTTGCCATCAACATGGTTAAAACAGACAATGCAGCTTCCTATACATCTTTGCTTAGTCAGTAAGCTGCCATTATGCAAAGCCGGGCTGCCAGGAAGGAAAACTTTCTGGCAGCCCTTTATACAGGAACTTTTTGTAACTTGTAACTATCAATTATGCATACAGGAGTAACGAAAATGGCAGATAAGAAAGATAATACCGTCTTATCGATACGGGGCATGAGCAAATCCTTTGGCCGGAACCGGGTGCTGGACCATATCAATCTGGATATTAAGCGCGGTACGGTTATGGGGCTGATGGGTGAAAACGGTGCAGGAAAGTCAACAATGATGAAATGCCTGTTCGGAACGTACCAGAAGGATGAGGGCAATGTTTTTCTTGACGGCAGGGAAGTAAGTTTCTCAGGACCGAAAGACGCACTGGAGAACGGAATTGCAATGGTGCATCAGGAACTGAATCAGTGTCTGGAGAGAAATGTCATTGACAACCTGTTCCTTGGGCGTTATCCCGTGAATTCCATGGGAATTATAGACGAAGGCCGAATGAAAAAGGAAGCCTCCGAGCTGTTCCGGAAACTGGGAATGACGGTAAACCTGACCCAGCCCATGCGGAACATGTCAGTGTCGCAGAGACAGATGTGTGAAATTGCAAAGGCAATTTCCTATAACTCGAAAGTAATTGTACTGGATGAGCCTACCTCCTCCCTGACGGTGCAGGAAGTGGATAAACTTTTTGAAATGATGCGGATGTTAAAATCCCAGGGAATTTCCCTGATTTACATTTCTCATAAAATGGATGAGATTTTTGAGATTTGCGATGAAATATCCGTGCTCCGTGACGGTAACCTTGTTATGACAAAGGCTGCAAAAGACACGGATATGAACGAACTGATTGCGGCAATGGTTGGGCGTTCTCTTGAGAACCGTTTCCCGCCGGTGGACAATACGCCGAAAGATGTGATTTTATCCATTCAGAACCTGTCTACCAAGTTTGAGCCCCATTTGCAGGATATTTCCTTTGATGTAAAAGAGGGAGAAATCTTCGGACTGTACGGACTGGTGGGAGCCGGACGTACGGAACTTCTGGAAACGATTTTCGGAATCCGTACCAGAGCAGCCGGACGTGTGTATTTTAAAGACCGCCTGATGAATTTTAACAGCGCGCTGGAGGCCATGGAACACGGTTTTGCCCTGATTACGGAGGAACGGAAGGCCAACGGGCTGTTCATAAAAGGCAATCTTATTTTTAATACTACCATTGCAAATCTTTCTGAGTATAAATCCGGTCTTGCCCTTGATAACCAGAAGATGACAAAGGCTACCGCCAATGAGATTAAGGTTATGCATACGAAATGCATGGGTCCGGAGGACATGATTGCAAATCTTTCCGGCGGAAACCAGCAGAAAGTAATTTTCGGAAAATGGCTGGAGCGCGGCCCGCAGATTTTTATGATGGACGAACCCACAAGAGGAATTGATGTAGGCGCGAAATATGAGATTTACGAGCTGATTATCAATATGGCAAAACAGGGAAAGACCATTATCGTGGTTTCCTCTGAGATGCCGGAGATTCTGGGAATTACCAATCGGATTGGCGTCATGTCAAACGGACATCTTTCCGGAATTGTAAATACAAATGAGACAAATCAGGAAGAACTCTTAAGGCTCAGCGCCAAATACCTGTAGGGAGGAAAGAGGAATATGGATAATAAAATTCTTACGGCTGAGCAGGAACTGAAGCTGCGTAAGCCAATTGATGATCGTGCCGGTGCAATTCAGAAAGAAATTGACAGCTTAAGAGCTGAGGGTACAAATAAGGTTATCTCTGTTCAGAATGAGATTGATGCTGTAAAGAGAGACCGCATTTATACAAAGGCGGAAAAGGACGCTGCAATTGCCAGATACCAGACAGAGCTGGAACAGGCCAGAGCAGTTGAGGCCAAAAACAAAGACCAGATTGCAAAATTAATTACTCAGGCAGAAGAGTATCTGAAAGCCAGTTATGATAAAGAGTATTTCCAGCCGGTAAAAGAAAGCTGCGAGCGGGAAAAAGCAGAGGCAAAGGCGAAATACTCCAGGGAAGTGGAGCGGCTGGAAAAAGAGCACAAAGAAGCTCTGGCAAAACTTTCTGACCATAATGAAATCAAAGATGAAAAGTATGTGCACAAGAATCGTCTCTTCGCTGCCAAAATGGAGCTGGAAAAGGATCTCCAGCAGATTAAGGACAGAAAACATGCGGCGTATGCTCACAGATATCATCTGATTGATATGCTGCGCATGTCCAAATTTACATTTATGGAAGCACGGGCTCAGAAATGGGAGAATTACAAATATACCTTTAACCGCAGATCTTTCTTCCTGCGGAACGGACTGTATATTGTCATTGTGCTGATTTTCGTGGCATTGTGTGTGATTACTCCTATTGTGAAGAATACTCCGCTGCTTACTTATAATAACGTATTAAATATTCTGCAGCAGGCTTCCCCGCGTATGTTCCTTGCCCTTGGCGTTGCAGGACTGATTTTACTTACCGGTACGGACCTCTCCATCGGGCGTATGGTTGGTATGGGTATGACCACAGCTACTATTATCATGCACCAGGGAATCAATACCGGAGGAGTGTTCGGCCATATATTTGACTTTACAGGGCTTCCTGTTATTGTACGTGTTATTTTTGCACTGGTGGCATGTATTTTCCTGTGTACCTGCTTTACCTCGCTGGCCGGGTTCTTTACTGCCAAATTCAAGATGCACCCCTTTATTTCAACCATGGCGAACATGCTGATGATTTTCGGTATCATTACCTATGCTACCAAAGGTGTATCCTTCGGAGCCATTGAACCGGTGATTCCGAATATGATTATTCCCAAGATTAATGGGTTCCCAACCATTATTCTCTGGGCAGTTGCAGCCATCGCAATTATCTGGTTTATCTGGAATAAGACCACATTCGGAAAGAACCTGTATGCAGTAGGCGGAAATCCGGAAGCTGCATCCGTATCCGGTATTTCCGTATTCAAGGTAACCATGGGCGCATTTATGCTGGCAGGCGTACTGTATGGTTTCGGTTCCTGGCTGGAATGTGCCAGAATGGTTGGTTCCGGTTCCGCAGCTTATGGACAGGGCTGGGATATGGACGCCATTGCAGCCTGCGTAGTGGGCGGTGTTTCCTTTACCGGTGGTATCGGAAAGATTTCCGGCGTGGTAGTAGGTGTGCTGATTTTTACAGCCCTTACCTATTCTCTTACCATTCTTGGAATTGATACAAACCTGCAGTTTGTATTTGAAGGTATTATCATTATCGCAGCAGTAACTCTTGACTGTCTGAAATATGTACAGAAGAAATAATTCTGTGTAAGAATATGTGAAACAGGCCCGCCGGACGGCGGGCCTGTTTTTAGATATCAAATTTGTTGCCCTCGGACAAACCGAGTTTTACAATATTCAAAAGATAATGCAAGAGACTGTAAAAAAATAATGAAAAGAAGCCGGGCTCAGCTCTGACAGCGTCGTTTACTTTTTTTATCCCCTTTGTTATAATAAAGAAAAAAAGAAAGCAGAATCACAGAAAGCAGAATCTGAGAGAAGGTAAGAATATGTATACGGTACTTTTAGTGGACGACGAAGAAGAAGTGGTACAGGTCATTATGCGTAAAATCAACTGGGAAGAACTGGGATTTTCCGTGATTGGCTCAGCAGGCAATGGGGTGAAGGCTCTGGAACTGATGGAAGAATTTCAGCCGGATGTGCTGGTGACAGATATTAAAATGCCTTATATGGACGGTATGGAACTGGCCCATCGTGTGAAAGCTGAATTTCCGGCCACCAGGATTCTGCTGTTTACCGGATTTGATGAATTTGAATATGCGAAAGAAGCCATTCACCTGGAGGTGGAAGAATATATTTTAAAACCCATGAATTCTGCGGAACTGAAATCCGTGTTTGCCAGATTGAAACGCAAGCTGGACCAGGAAATCAGTGAGAAGCGCAGTGTGGAAACTCTGGAAAAGTATTATCTGGAATCGCTGCCTATCCTGCGTGCGGATTTCTATTCCGGTCTGATTGAAGGAAGAGTGCATGAAGATGAACTTTCCAGATATCTTTCGGATTGCCAGTTATCCTTTCCGGGCCCGTTTTTCTGCTGTCTTGTGATTCATACTTCCTCCAGCCAGGAAGCGGGAGCGATAGATCCGCTGCTGCTGGCTGCTTCTGTCCGGGAACATGCAAAGGAGCGGCTGGGCAGGAAATGGCAGGCGAAAAGTTTCTCTTATCTTGGGAATACGGTGCTGATTCTGCAATTGGAAGATGAAAATGAAGGATGGGAGCTGACGGATGAATGCGACCGGTTCTGCCGGTATGCCAGACGGATGCTGGGAGCTGTGGTCACCGTGGGAATCGGGCAGATTTGCGGAAATATTCTGGATTTGCCCCGGTCCTACAGCAGCGCCAGAGAAGCTGTTTCCTACCGGGCGGTATACGGCGCCTCCAGAGCTATCAACATCAAAGAAATTGTTCCGCAGAAAATGGACAGGTCCGTTACTTCCAACGAGACGGAACTGTCGGATCTGTTTCGTATGATACGGGTGGGTTCTGCAGAAGAGATTGCAGAAGCAGTGAACCGGTATTTTCACCATACTTCCTTTACGGATAAATCCCTGCAGCAGCACTATATGGACCGGATGGAACTGCTGAGTATGCTTCTGCGGTTTTCCGCAAATAATGGTATTACAATGGGAGAGAATACAGAGGATATGGGCCGGCTGTACGGGAGTCTGCTGGATATGGAGCCGGATGCGTGGAAGAACTGGCTGCTGGAGGTGAGCCTTTCTTTCCGGGAACAGTTGATTCGTGTGCGGAGCAACTCCACGGAATCTCTGGTTGCCAGGGCCAGAGAGTATGTACAGAATCATTATGCGGACGAAAAGCTGTCCCTGGATGATATCTGTGCCTTTCTGGGCGTGTCGAATTCTTACTTTTCCACGGTATTTAAGAAGGAGACAGGCAGTTCATTTGTAGGGTATCTCACAGATTACCGGCTGGACCGGGCAGCGCGTCTTCTGATTGAAACCAATGAGAAAAGCTATATGATAGCCAGTCAGGTGGGATATTCTGACCCGAATTATTTCAGTTATGTGTTTAAAAAACGGTTTGGGACGTCCCCGTCAAAATACAGAACGGAGCATGAGGAGAGTGAAAAATAAACATTTCAGATATCTGAAAAAACCGGAACTGTGGGGAATCCAGTCCACTATCATGGTTGTATTTTCCGTGATATCCCTTTCCATTCTGCTGATTCTTGGGGTCGTGATGTATATCAGGTTTTCAGCTTCGGCCCGTCAGGAAATTGTATCGGGAACACAGAAGCTGATGGAGCAGGCAGGAGAAAATCTGGAGGATTATCTGGTCAGTATGCGCAGGGTGTCGGATTCCATTTACTATAATGTGATTAAAGAAAAGGATTTTTCCCGGCAGCTTCAGGAAATTCAGCAGGGAATGAACCTTTTGTATGGGGCGAATCGGGAGAATCTGCACAGTGTGGCCGTTTACAATGAATACGGGAGCCTGATGGCGGCAGAGCCGGTGGTATTGCAGAAAGAAGACCCCAATATTACCAGGCAGGGCTGGTATGAGAAGGCTCAGGAGGAAATGGAAAACATGCATTTTTCCACGCCTCATATACAGAATCTCTTTGACGACGGGGCCCTCAGGTACTATTGGGTCATTTCCCTGAGCCGTGCGGTGGAACTGACAGACAACGGAAGTTCCCGGTTTGGTGTGCTTCTGGTGGATATGGACTATTCCGTCATAGAACGGATGATGAGGAAGATGAATGAATCCGGCAGCGGGCAGCATTTTTATCTTTGTGACAGCAACGGGCAGATTATTTATCACAACCGCCAGATTCAGATTAGCAACGGCATTGGAAATGAAAACAGTGTCCAGGCGGCCAGATACAAAGACGGCGTCTATGATGAATATTTTGAAGGAGAACACCGGAAGGTAATTGTCAACACCATCAGCTATACGGGATGGAAACTGGTGGGGGTAATTCCCTATTCTTCTTTCACTTCCGGATTGTTCAGCCTTCGGTACTTTTTCGGAATTTTTATGCTTTTTATGGCAATGATGCTGGTGCTTGTAAACCGGATTGTATCCGTCAGGATTTCCAGTCCCATTTTAAAGCTGAACGATACGGTGGTAGGAGGATATGAAGCGGGGGAAATGCCGGAAATCTATATTGGCGGTTCTCAGGAAATCAGACATCTGGGTTCTTCCATTCAGACTTCCTATGAGCAGATTGACAGGCTGATGAAAGAGATTGTTCAGGAGCAGAATGAGCGCAGGAAAAGTGAACTGGATGCACTGCAGAGTCAGATTAATCCTCATTTTCTTTATAATACGCTGGATTCCATTATCTGGATGGTAGAGGATGAAAAGAATGAGGAGGCAGCATTTATGATTTCAGAGCTGGCCAGGCTGTTTCGCATCAGCCTTTCCGGAGGGCGTACCATTATCACGGTAAAGGATGAACTCCAACATGCGAAAAGCTATATGAACATTCAGAAAATCCGCTATAAAAATTCTTTTTCGGTGAAATTTGACGTGGATTCAGCCATTTATTCTTTCTGTACGGTAAAACTGATTCTGCAGCCCATTCTGGAAAATGCCATCAATTACGGAGTGGCAGGCATGGAAGGCGCCGGAGAGATTCAGGTTACCGGAAGGCTTGCGGATGGTTTTGTGATTCTGTCGGTAACAGATAACGGTATGGGGATGACCGGGGAGGCCGCCAGCCTGATTCTGACAGACAGCAGCAGGAAACCCCAGCATGGCTCCGGAGTAGGGCTTATCAATGTGGACAGCCGGATTCGGATTTTATTTGGAAAAGAATACGGTCTTACGGTACTCAGCGAGCCGGACGAGGGAACAGAGGTTTCCATCCGTATTCCGGCAGTCCTTTATACGGAGGAAAACCGGAAAGTCCTGGAACAGGGATATTTGCCGGGCAAAGAGGAAGCAGCTTATGAGGGATAATAAAAAGATTTTTATTCTGGTGGAGTCCATACTGGCGGTAATGCTGATTCTGCTGGTGGTTCGCATGTTTCTGGAAAAAGGCGGAGAGAGCCGCTACCAGATTGCTGTGGTAATTCAGAATTCGGACAGCAGCCAGTGGGCTTCTTTTAAATATGGGCTTAAAATGGCAGCGGAAGACCGGAACATGGAGCTGTCCATTGTCAGTACGGGAGGGACGCTGACGACAGAAGAAGAGCAGGAACTGTTGAAAGCTGAAATTGCCAGAGGAGCAGACGCTGTGATTGTACAGCCTGTGCCGGGGCAGGAAACAGGAGAAATGCTGCGGAAGATGGACAAAAAAATTCCCATCATGCTTGTGGTATGTCCGGCCTCCGAAGCAGAGGAAGATGCAGCCCTTCCGGTGACAGGGCCGGATAACTATCTGGCGGGAAAAACACTGGCGGAAGAATTATGGAAAGATTACGGCAAAAACCTGGAAGGGAAGGCGTTCGGAATCCTTTCAGAGGATGGGAGCTCTCAGGCTGTTGTCAGCCGGGAACAGGGACTGCGGGAAGTGCTGGAAGACAGAGGGGCCGAAATGCGCTGGTCGGTTTCCGGTTCTTTTACAGAAGAGGGAGGAAATATTCTGAAATCCCTTTCAAAGGTGGATTTTGTGGCTGCACTGGATGACAGAAGTGCGGTGGCTGCCGGAAAATATTCAGCAGCCAATGATTTGCACGGTGCGCTGGTATATGGCATTGGGAATTCCACGGAAGCCGCTTATTATCTTGATACGGATGTATTACAGTGTCTGGTGGTACCCGATGGATTCCAGATGGGATATCAGAGTCTGACGGAACTGGCAAAGCGTCTGGAGCATCAATTTCAGCGGGCCAAAAGCATGACAGTTGCCTGTACGGTACTGCGCCGTGAGGAGCTGTTTACAGAAAAAAATCAGGAATTATTGTTTACCATGAGCCAGTGAGGGAATGCCTGTACGGTAAAACAGGAGATAGCCAAAAGGCAGCGGAATGGAGCGTAGTATGAAAATAAGAGAATATCTGGCAGCAGGAATGGTATGCTGCATGGTTCTGCTGCTTTTGGGAGGCTGCGGCAGACAGCAGCCGGAAATTCCGGTGAAAATCCAGGCAGGCGTTGCCGTTTACAATCAGAGCGATGTGTTTCTCAGTGAACTGGTATCCTGTCTGCGGCAGGAATTTGATGATCTGGGAAGCGGAGATATTGAGATTACGGTAATGGTGCGGGACGCGGCGGGCTCCCAGCGTACGCAGGATGATCAGGTCAGAGAACTGATTGACATGGGCTGCAATGTGCTCTGTGTAAATCTGGTGGACCGGGCGGACCCGTCGGAAATTATAGATTTGGCAAAAGAACATGACGTTCCCATTATATTTTTTAACCGGGAGCCGGTGGCGGAAGATATGCTGCAGTGGGAAAAAATTTACTATGTGGGAGCCGACGCCCGGCAGTCCGGTCAGATGCAGGGGGAACTGGCGGCCGACGCCATGGAAGAGAACAGTCTGATTGACCGGAATCGGGATGGGAAAATCCAGTATGTGGTGCTGGAGGGGGAGCCCGGACATCAGGATGCCATTATCCGTACCGAAAGCGCAGTGGATACCCTGAAAAGCAGAGGATTCTCCCTTGAAAAATCAGGATCCGGAATTGCCAACTGGGACCGGGCTCAGGCTCAGAACCGGATGCAGCAGCTTCTTGGCCAGTATCCCAATCAGATTGAAATGGTGCTGGCCAATAACGACGCCATGGCTCTGGGAGCCATTGACGCTTATGAGAAGCTGAATTATACAGAGACAGCCCTGCCGGTGTTCTTTGGCATTGACGGAACGGAAGCCGGACTGGAAGCTGTCATAGACGGAAAGCTGGCCGCCACTGTTTACAATGATAAGGAAGGGCAGGCTCAGGCCATTGCCAGGCTGGCAGTTGCCGCTGTTACCGGCAGGGGCCTGAGGGATATTTCATTTGAGAATGAGAAATATATCTATCTGCCTTATCAGAAAGTGACAGATGAAAATGTCAGGGATTTCCTGTATTAGCAGGTGTCTGAAACAGTCAGCTTATGAAACAGATTCTGTTGCCAGCAATTTCCGGATGACTTCTGTTACAGATTCTGTGATATGGTCCGCATATTCTGCCACGCCCGGCGCTGCGGTTTTCATGGCGTAGCCGGTGCCTGCAAACCGGAGCATCTGGGTGTCATTTTGCTGGTCTCCAAAAGCAATGCCGTTTTCAGGGGGAATATTCAGGTGTTTCAGCAGAACTTCAAGAGCTTTGCCCTTGTCTGCGTTGGGCGCAAGAAAATCCACCCAGATTCTTCCGGCGGTGACTACCCGGATTTCAGAGGAAAAGCGTTCTCTCAGAAATGGCTCCAGCCGGTCAGTGCCCTCAGGGTCGCAGATGGCAATTTTCAGAAAAGGTTCCTGTACCTGGCGCAGATCCTCCACAACAGCAATATCATTGTGAAGCACGTCGCGCATGTGGTGAAGGAAGTCCGGGTCCTGGGAATCGGTATAAGTCCGGCTTTCACAGGAAAGGAGCGTATGGCTTCCCGGATATTCCCTTCCGGCGTCAATGATACGAAGACCTGTTTCCCGTTCAATCAGGCCCCGGTATATGACCTGTCCCTGATGGAGGCAGAGAGAGCCGTTTTCCGTAATATAGGAAATATCGTCCCGGACGGGATGGAACAACCGGCGGATGCTGTGGTACTGCCTGCCGCTTGCGGCAATGAACCGGATACCTTTTTCCTTTAACTGTAAAATCAAATCGTAAATCTCAGGGTTCATTTCCTGTCCGCCGTCCGGAAGTAAGGTTCCGTCAAGATCACTTGCTATGTACTGAATCATAATTTCCTCCTTTTTCTGTTGTACTCCCGCACTATTATAATATAAAAAGAAGAGAAAGAAAAGAGCCGGAGCCGGGACAGTGTGGAAGAAATTACGTTTTTGTGCTAAACTGTAGAAAATGAACTTTATGCTAAATTCTGCGTGGATAAACACCGTTCAGGGAGAACAGGATATGGAACAGAAGATTTATAATGAATATGTGAGAATACTGCAGGAAGAACTGGTTCCTGCCATGGGATGTACGGAGCCCATTGCCATTGCATATGGGGCGGCAGTTGCAGCCCAGGCGCTGGGCATGGAGCCGGAGCGGGTAGAAGTGCGGGCCAGTGCAAATATCATTAAAAATGTGAAAAGCGTGGTGGTTCCGTGTACCGGCGGCCAGCGGGGAATTGCCGCTGCGGTATGCGCCGGAATTGTGGCCGGAGATGCCGGAAAGGGACTGGAAATTCTGGCTTTCATGACAGAAGAACAGAAAGAACAGGCAAAAGCGCTGAAGGCTCATCTTCCGGTCAGCGTAAACGAATCCCAAAGCGGTTATATTTTTGATATTCAGATTAAGGCCAGTGCGGGAAAACATTCCGGGTATGCGCAGATTGCCGATCATCACACGAATGTCGTCTGCATAAAAAAAGACGGAAAAGTGATTCAGGAAAAGCCATATGCGGAGCAGAAGCAGTCCTGTGATACGAACCGGGAACTCCTTACGGTGGAGAAAATTGCCGCTTTTGCGGAGTGTGTGGAAATTTCTCATGTGGAGGAAGTGCTGGAACGGCAGATTGCCTATAATACAGCCATTGCAAAGGAAGGAATGAAGGGATCCTGGGGCGCTCAGATTGGAAAAATTCTGCTGGAATGTTACGGAAGCAGTGTGCAGAACCGGGCCAAAGCCATGGCGGCGGCAGGGTCTGACGCCAGAATGAACGGTTGCGAGCTCCCGGTTATTATCAATTCCGGCAGCGGAAATCAGGGAATGACAGCTTCCCTGCCGGTGATTGTGTATGCGGAAGAACTGCAGGCGTCCAGGGAGACATTACTGCGGGCTCTGGTGGTTTCCAATCTGGTCACCATTCACCTGAAAACAGGAATCGGAAGGCTTTCCGCATATTGCGGCGCCATCAGTGCAGGGTGCGGCGCCGGAGCAGGAATCTGTTATCTGTATGGGGGACGCGCATATGAGATTTCCCATGTGATTGTCAATGCGGTGGCCATCAATTCCGGCGTTATCTGTGATGGGGCAAAGGCAAGCTGCGCTGCGAAAATTGCCTCCGCGGTGGAAGCCGGGCTGCTGGGCGTTCAGATGCAGAGAAAGAATGTGGAATTCCATGACGGAGAGGGAATTATCCGAAAAGGCGTGGAAAATACCATCCGGAATATCGGAAAACTGGCAAGCCAGGGAATGCGGGAAACGGACAGGACGATTATCAGCATGATGACGCAGGAGGATGATTCCGGTTCGGTATAAAGAGGCTGTTGTTCATCGGCGTATTTTCTTTTGAATTCCTGCCGCACGCAGAAGAATATCCGGCGGTAAGCAGTGAGGCAGATGAAGGATGGATGGCCGATGTGTCAGAAGTAAAACTCACACATATAATAACAGAAATGCGTAACAGACAGGAAATAACCATGGCCGCAAACAGCGAGAAATTTGAAAATCTTCTGAACCTTGCGCTGGACGCCACCGGGCGGGAGCGGGCGAAATCCCTGCAGCTTGGCGTGGGGTATGAGCCTGAGGAAGAAATATGGGAACTGATTGTAAAATATTCCGGAAATATCATGAGGCTGGCACAGGAGAATCCGGAGATAGAAGTTGTGGAACTGATGAATGAGTATGCCATTCTGTATGTGCCGGAGAGTGCCATGGACCAGGTGGCTGCAGCGCCGGAAGTGGAATATGTGGAAAAGCCCAAACGGATGTATTTTGCAGTGCAGGAGGGAAAACAGGCGGCCTGTATCACCCCTGTTCAGGGAGCCCGGTATAATCTTACCGGGAAAGATGTGATTGTGGCGGTTCTGGATTCCGGTATTGATTACAGCCATCCGGATTTTCGGAACGAGGACGGCAGCACCAGGATTCTGGCATTATATGATGAAACACTGGACCGGGAATTTACCGCAGAGGAAATCAATCAGGCTCTGGAAATTTCCGATGAGCGGGAGCGGTTCCACCTGGTGCCCAGCCGGGATACTTCCGGGCATGGCACCCATGTGGCGGGAATTGCGGCCGGAAACGGAAGGGCCTCCGGCGGAGTGAACCGGGGTGTGGCTTATGAAAGCCCGTTGCTGATAGTGAAGCTGGGGACCCAGGAGCCCAATGGATTTCCAAGAACCACCCAGCTTATGCGAGGCCTTGATTATGTGGTGAACAAATCTCTGGAATACCAGATGCCCATGGCAGTCAATATCAGCTTTGGAAATACTTACGGTTCCCACAGCGGGACAGCACTGCTGGAAAGCTATATTAACGATATTTCCAATTACTGGAAAACCAGCATTTCCATTGGAACCGGCAATGAGGGCGCTGCCAGAGGACATACTTCCGGGATTTTGCAGCAGGGGCAGGTGCAGGAAATTGAGCTGGGCGTGGGAGAATATGAAAGTACCATTAATCTGCAGCTCTGGAAATCCTATGCGGACCAGTATGACGTGGTTCTGGTTCATCCTTCCGGAATCCGTATCGGGCCCATACGCCAGGTGCAGGGGCCCCAGCGGTTTGTTCTGGGGGAGACGGAGCTGCTGATTTATTACGGGGAACCAAGTCCCTATAATCTTTATCAGGAGATTTATATGGATTTTCTTCCCAGGAATGACTATATTGACGGGGGAATCTGGAAAATTCTGCTGGTGCCGGAGCGGATTGTCCGGGGAAATTATGATTTGTGGCTGCCGGGACAGACTGTGCTGAATCAGGGCACGGGGTTTCTGTATCCCATAGAGGAGACGACCCTGACCATTCCGTCCACAGCGGAAAAAGTAATTTCCGTAGGAGCCTATGACTCCGGATATAACCAGCTTGCAGACTTTTCCGGACGGGGCTTTACCAGACAGACCAATCAGATTAAGCCGGATCTTGCAGCCCCTGGCGTGGATATCCGCTCTGCGGCCCCCGGCGGCGGGTATGCGGTGCGCAGCGGTACTTCCATGGCAACGCCTTTTGTAACGGGAAGCGCAGCCCTTTTAATGCAATGGGGGATTGTGGAAGGGAATGACCCTTATCTGTATGGGGAGAAAGTCAAGGCCTATCTCATAAGAGGGGCAAGGCATTTGCCGATTTTGCAGGAGTACCCAAATCCGCAGCTTGGCTGGGGCGTGCTGTGTCTGAGGGACTCTCTGCCGGGGTAAAACAGGGAGGCTTTCGGGATAATAAGCACTTTATTTTATGGTATATGGTGCCGAATAAAGTGCTTATTTGCATTACCTGATGTTGTATTGGCAACTGGTAAATTTAAGAGTGAATAATCGTTTTTAAATTAAAGTAAAAACCACAAAAAGAACATATGCTCGTAAAATAATTAAAAAACCAGAGATAACATGATATGATTTTATATAAGTAATGGGGTTTTCAGTAAGGCAATACGGGAGAAAAAGAATGGGAAAAATAAAGTAATTGTGGTGTAAAATATCAATATTACTATTTCAGAGGAAAATTTTGACGATTATATCTGTATTACTGATATTGCAAAAGCTAAAGTTGGCGAGCCCGGAGGAGCAGATGTTGTAAAAAACTGGATGTGAAACAGAGCGACATTGGAATTTTTGGGCACATGGGAACAGATTTATTTATTACGGCATGTTGGAGCAAAACATAAGCCGGGAGGCGGCCCTGTTATGGATTGACAGATTGAGGATGAGCGGAATGGACAGTTCATTCATCTATCACATGGAGCCGGATGAGCAGTTGGTGAAAAGACTGAATGAGCTGATTGAGCGTATGTAGACTGATACAAACATGTTAAATGAGAATCAGGGATTTTTAACAGTGTACAAAAAGTGTTTCAGTATGTATAATTAAATTTAATGGAAAGTGGCAGGAACTTTCTGAAGTAGTCAATGTGGAGGACGGGCATATGGATGATTCAGGAGAAATGTTTGAAAAAGTCAGAAAAGGGGCTGCGGATGCTGAGACTTATGGGCAGCACAGCAGCATACGGAATGTTCAGAATCTGGAGGCTGTCATCAATGAAGGCCTGCGTGCTTCCCTGCTGGAAGAAAATCCGGACGATTCGCTGGATGTGCTGCTGGAGCATCTGGGGAAAGCATTGGACGGGGAACGGACCTACATATTTGAACAGAATGAATCCGGCGGCGACGACAATACGTACGAGTGGACAGCCTGCGGGGTGGAACCGGAAAAGGATAACCTTCAAAACCTTCCATCGGAGGTATGCGCCGGCTGGTATCGGAATTTCAGCATCGGCAGGCATATTGTCATTGAGAAACTGGAAAATATACGGAAGACAGATCCCCTTCAGTATAAGATTCTGAAGCGGCAGGGGATTCGTTCCCTTGTGGTGGTTCCCCTTTATGATGGCAAAAATGTGATTGGCTTTTACGGTGTGGACAATCCCCCTGTAAAGTCACTGGAATATGCGTCAAATATGCTCCAGACGGCGGCATATTTTATCGTATCCTCCCTGAAGCGGCGGAATCTGTTTCGCGAACTTCAAAATCGGAGCTATAACGTGCTCCATGCTCTCAGTGTAGATTATCTGGGTATCTGTCAGGTAAATCTTGACACAGGGGAATGCGAGGTCTATCGGAGCAGTAAGGGGATTGGACTGGATTGGGAGGTTCATTTTAAAGACGGTTATCAGGTAGCCATGGAGCGGTATATTTCCGGATGCGTGGCTCCTCAGGACCAGGAGCGTCTCCGCGCTGTGACGACGAAAGCTCATGTGCTGGCTCAGCTCCGGACAGAGAAAAAGTTTTCTGTCCGGTATCAGGTAAAAGACAACTTTTCAGGTCTGAAGTATCTGGAAATGCATTTTTCCGCCACCGGGAATACAGGGGAGGAGAACTGCGCGATTTTTGCGCAGCGGGACATCAATGATGTGGTGAAGCAGGAGGAGAAATACAAACTGGAGGCAAGGCGGAGCCTTGAAGATATTCTGGAAGGGGCCAGAACCGGCATCTGGACCATTGAGATGGAGGAGGGATGCCGGCCCAGGATGTATGCAGACCGGACCATGAGGATTCTTCTGGGCGTATCGGAGGAAACCGGGCCGGAGGAATGTTACCGGCACTGGTTTGAACGTATTGATTCGGACTATGTGGCAATGGTACAGGAAGCGGTACAGGAAATGCTGGAAACCGGACGCAATGAGGTGATTTATCCATGGAACCATCCGGAATTGGGGAAAATCTATGTCCGCTGCGGCGGGGTGCCGGACAAAACATTTCAAAAGCCGGGTGTCTGCCTGAATGGCTACCATCAGGATATTACGGAGACCATGATGACAAGGAAGAAACAGGAACAGTCCATCATGGAGCTTCTGGAGCGGGTGAGGCAGGCAAATTCGGCAAAAAGTGAATTCCTTTCCCATATGTCACATGATTTGCGTACACCTATCAACGGAATTCTGGGCATGTTGGCTATGCTGGAAAACAGTCAGGCTGATGCAAAGCGTCAGAGAGAGTGCCGGAGAAAAATCCGTGTGTCAACGGAGCATCTGCTGTCTCTGGTGAACGACGTTCTCCAGATAAGTAAGCTGGAAAGCGGGAGGCCGGCAGCAGTGGAGGAATCTTTTGACCTTCATGACGTACTGGAAGAATGTATTACGATTCTGTCACCCCTGGCAGATGAGCGGGAAATCCGGCTGGAGCTGGAAAAATCCGGTTTACATCATCACAGAGTAATTGGAAATCCGCTGCATTTGAAACAGATTCTGATGAATGTCATTGACAATGGGCTCAAATATAACCGTCCTCACGGTTCCGTATTTGTACAGGCTAAAGAAACTGCATTTCAGGACGGGACTGCAAATTGCCAGTTTATTATTGAAGATACCGGAATCGGCATTGGAGAGGAATTTAAAGAACACATTTTTGAGCCGTTTACGCAGGAACATCAGGGGGCGAGAACCAATTATAACGGCGTCGGGCTTGGTATGTCCATTGTAAAAAATCTGGTAGAGCAGATGGAAGGAACAGTCGAAGTAGACAGCCAGGCTGGCAGGGGAAGTGTGGTCCGCATCAGTTTGTCTCTTCGCGTTGATGATGCGTGGAAGGGAGAGCCGGTGGAGGAGGACCGGGAGGATATACAGGACGATGTGACCGGAATGTGCGTGCTTCTGGTGGAGGACAATGAACTGAACTGTGAAATCGTAGAGTACATTCTTGAAGAGGCAGGCGCAGAAGTTGTGACCGCCAATGACGGAAAGGCTGCTGTGGAGGCATTCACAGCCTCCGGGCCGGGAACTTTTGACTGCGTGCTCATGGATTTGATGATGCCGGTTATGAGCGGATATGAAGCAGCCAGGGTGATTCGCAGTCTGGACCGGGCAGATGCAAAAACCGTGCCCATTATAGCGCTGTCGGCAAATGCATTCGAAGAAGATATTGCATTATCAAAAGATGCCGGGATGAATGAACATCTGGCGAAGCCGGTGGACACTCGGAAAATGTTTCAGGTCATGTGCCGGCTGAGCGGCGGTCAGGAGCGTAAAACTGGTAATACATTGTAAAATCGAGAGATACGGACAGGAGCAAAAGGAGACTTTATGGAATACACATGGAACGATATTGAACAGCACGTGGCCGCCTGCACCTGCTGTCCGCTGAGCCGCACCAGACAGCGGCCGGTCATGGGGCGGGGCAGCCATCAGGCAGAGATTATGCTGATTGCCGAAGCGCCGGGAGGTGAGGAAGACCGGCAGGGGCTCCCCTTTGTGGGGCCCTCCGGCGAACTGCTGGACCGTCTTTTGCAGGAGGGCGGGCTCTCCAGAGAAGAAATTTACATTACGAACATTTTAAAGTGCCACCCTCCCGGCAATCGGGATCCGAAAGAGGAGGAAAAGGCGGCATGTTTTCCCTATCTGAAATACGAAACATTTCTTTTGAAGCCCAAAATCATTGTCTGTCTTGGGCGTGTGGCCGCACAGCGCATTATTTCACCGGATTTTAAAATTACCAGACAGCACGGGACCTGGACATACCGGAAAAGCTGCGCGCTGACTGCCACATTTCATCCTTCGGCAATTCTGCGGGATAACTCCAGATATGAGACTGCAAAGGAAGATTTTTGTGAAATTGCAAAGAAACTTCTTTCTGTAAGACAGATGTAACTGACAGGAAGCCAATACAGGAAGAATCATGTGGAAAAGAAAGATTTGCACTGATACAAATTTTGATAAAATATATCCGTAAACGATTGCATAATGATATGGAAACCATGTATAATAATGCCTGAAATAAAATATTCCGCAGAAAACGCGGAAACTACAACATTAATCCGCTGCAGGAAGCGGCGGACAGCAGGACAGAAAGAAAGAGGATAGAAGAATGGGCGGTTTTTTTGGCGTGGCGTCACAGCAGGATTGCGTATTTGATTTGTTTTTCGGCATTGACTATCATTCCCATCTGGGAACAAGGCGTGGCGGAATGGCAGTATATGGTGAAAAAGGCTTTAATCGGGCCATCCACAATATAGAGAATGCTCCTTTTCGGACCAAATTTGATAAAGACGTCAACGAGATGAAAGGATGGTTTGGAATCGGATGTATTTCTGATTATGAACCTCAGCCGTTGATGATACGGTCGCACCATGGGACTTATGCAATTACCACCGTAGGGCGGATAGATAACAGTGACCGGCTGCTGCAGCAGCTCTTTGAAGGGGGCCACTCTCACTTTATGGAGCAGAGCGGCGGAGAAATCAACGCTACGGAACTGGTGGCGGCTCTGATTAATCAGAAGGAAAATCTCATTGAGGGAATTCGCTATGCACTGGAATCTGTGGAAGGTTCCCTTTCCCTGATTCTGATGAATCAGAAGGGGCTGTATGCCGCAAGGGATAAATATGGCAGAACACCTGTGGTAATCGGCAGAAAAGAAGACGCATTCTGCATTTCTTTTGAGAATTTTGCCTATCACAATCTGGGATATTCTGATTATAAAGAGCTGGGGCCGGAGGAAATCGTTCTGGTGACAGAGAAAGACTGCATTACTCTGTCGGAACCCGGAAATGAAATGAAAATCTGCACGTTCCTCTGGGTTTATTATGGATATCCCGCCAGTTCATATGAGGGCATGAATGTGGAGCAGATGCGTTACCGCTGCGGAGAAAAGATGGCAAAACGCGATGATGTGAAGCCGGATATTGTGGCGGGCGTTCCGGATTCCGGCGTTCCTCATGCAATCGGATATGCCAATGAATCCGGCATACCCTTTACCAGACCTTTTATCAAATATACTCCCACCTGGCCCAGGTCCTTTATGCCCACCATTCAGAGCAAGCGGGATCTGATTGCCAAAATGAAGCTGCTGGCAGTGAAAGATTTAATTCAGGACAAGCGTATGATTCTGATTGACGATTCCATTGTAAGGGGGACCCAGCTGCGGGAAACGGTGGAATTCCTTTACCAGAGCGGGGCAACGGAGGTACATGTCCGTCCGGCCTGCCCGCCTATTTTATACGGATGTAAGTATCTGAATTTTTCCCGTTCCACTTCGGATATGGATTTGTTCTCCCGCCGGGTGATTGATAAGCTGGAACATGGGAATGTAACAGAAGAAATTCTGGCCGAATATGCGGATCCGGAATCGGAAAGATATGAACAGATGGTAGAGGAAATGCGTAAGGAGCAGGGCTTTACTTCCCTGCGGTTTAACCGGCTGGATGATATGCTGGACGCTACGGGACTGGATAAGTGCAGGCTCTGCACTTACTGCTGGAACGGGAAAGGGTAAAGAGGACTGCAAACAGTACCAAAAAATATGCAAAGTATACCTGAATCCTTGAAACAAGAGCAGATTATGATATATTATGTCAAAAACTGTCTTATTTTTAAGGAGGAATAGAAGTATGCTGGGAGGCTCATTCTGGGTTGCAGTTTTGCGCAATGCCATGAGTATGGGACTGATGATGTCTTTTTTTCTGATGTTGGACCGGCCCAGGTATGTGATGAAAAAAACCATCGGATATTATGTGGTTTTCGGGAGTCTTGCAGTCACAGGTTACAGTCTCTGGTATCTTGCTGCTGCAGAGAGTTTTGTAAAATATGCCAGTCTTTCATCTATTGTTGTTACCGGGCTTTTCTGCGGGCTGATGAGCAGCGGCAGGGTTTATCTGTCTCTGTATAAAATGGCGGTGGCTTTTTATCTGCTGTCAGTATGTGTGTTTTGCGGCGTGGATGTGGCGCGCTGGTGGTTTGGCGGAAATGTGTGGGTGGATATTCTGGTCAGATTTTTCTGTGTTGTGATTGTTCTTGGATTTACCTGGATAAAGCTCCGGCGTCTGTTTCTGGACGGAGTGGATTTTCTGGTGGAGGAAATGGATTTGTTCAGCGCAGTGACCCTTCTGGTCTCGGTTATGATAGGAGCGGTGGTGGCTTACTGGCCCAATCTGCAGGGTTTTTCCATATTTAATATGGTGCGGGCATTTGTTACCTTATTTATGGTAGGGGTTCTGCAATATACAATTCTCCATCTGTATATCCATCTTGGACAGGAACATTACTATCAGAGGGAAAAAGAACTTCTGGAGGTCAACGAACAGCTTCTGTACCAGCAGATGGAGATTATGAGAGAATCGGAAAAGGAGGCGGCCAGAATCCGCCATGATGTGCGGCATCACACCCTTCTTATCAAAGAATATGCCAGCAAAGGAGAAATTGAGGAACTCCTGGGTTATCTGGAGCAGTATGATGAAGACATAGAAAATCAGAAAATAAAATATATCTCCAGGAACCGGGCGGTCAACAGTATACTTTCCGTTTATGCCAGAAAGGCCAGAAGCCGGAATATTCAGGTACATATGGACGTGAAAGTGGGGGAACATCTTGCGGTTCGGGATATTGACTGGATTGCAATCCTTGCCAATGCCTTTGAAAATGCCATTCATGGCTGCACGTCTTCCGGAGCCTCCCATCAGGAAATCAATATTTATATTGCTCAGAAAGGAAATAAAATTGTCATCCGTTTTTCCAATACAAGTGCCGAAAATGTGAATTTTCATAAAGGGCTGCCCAAATCGAAGAAAGGCGCCGGGCTGGGGGTGCCCAGTATTATTAAAACAGCTTCCCGTTATGACGGTGAAACAGATTTTGAGGTGCAGAAAGGAGAGTTTACCACCAGGATTTTGCTGAATATTCCCTGCTGCGGGGAAGTTTATTCCTGAACACGAAAACGATTTCACTATTTTACACAAAAAAGTATAAAAGAATTGTTGAAACTGACCATTTACAAAAAAATTATGGGATAGTATTATAGTACCGGCATGAAACCGATAACATAATTTCCGGAAAATGTATCAGAAAAATTCTTAGCAAAACCAGAATAGGAGATTCAGGGAGGAATACTTATGCAGCAGGTGAATGTGAGATTTCGTGACGTGGAACAAATCAGACAGTTTGTAAATATTATTGACAAATGTGATGCCAATTTTGATTTGGGTTCCGGACAGAGAGTTGTGGATGCAAAATCAATTCTTGGTGTGATGGCGCTGGATTTTTCAGGCCCCTTATGCCTGAAATACGATTCGGAAGATTCTGCTATCAGGGAAAAAATCATGTCTTTCATCTGTTAAAAAGGCGTACGGATGAATGTTGCAGAGATTGCGCAGAATACATTGATATTTAGCCGTCGGAGTAATATAATGGATGCCATAAAGTAACTGTCATACTAAATTGTTTAGTATGACAGTATTTGTTTCTATAAAAATGATTTCGGATACTCCGTCAGCCTGCGCGGGGTTTTTGAAGTTAAAATTTTATATCAGTTTCTCCATTTTTACAGATGGTCGATATTTTCGTACTAAAAGGCCCTGCTGTCTCTGGCAGCACAGGTACTTTGCACCAACTGAACACAATATGTGTGTTTGCAGACATGCCTGCAAACACACATACTTGTGTCGGTTTTGCCTCCAACATCATCCTATAAAATTATAAAATGGAGAAACTCAGGCATATAAGTATGTTGACGATTATGTCATGGTGAGAGTATAATCAAGAAGTGAAGCAGGTAATGGCTTATTGTGTGGAGAAAAATATGCTAAAAAGTGTTGGATTTTTCCATACGAAAGATAAATTCAGGGAGAGAAAAGGGGAAATATTATGGAATATTTGCCGAAAGAATTACGAGAAGCATTTGAGTATGAGAAGAAAAACTGTAAAGAGTTGGATTTGGATAGAAATTTAGTAAATGTGTCAGATGTTTTAAAAGCTCATTACATTTTGGCAGATTATTTTACTGATACGTCGGCAGGTGGGATGTCTGAAAAAATGCTGGTAGGTGTCAGGAGCTACGATCTTCTGGCTTCAGCCTTAGGAAGACAAAGTGTTGAATTTAGAGGAAAAAGGAAATATACGAATAAGTTGGATATTTGTGCGACATTGTTTTTTGGATTAGTAAAAGATCATGCTTTTCATGATGACGGTGTTATAATTGGGACAAGGTTAGAGAAACCCAGTAAAATCAACGGGTTTGCACTCCTTAGTCCTATTTTTTTATCCCATGCGGGGTGGAGAGAGGACGGCGCCGTACATATCAATACCTACTATACTGAAAGTCAGATGGGACTCTGCGCATAGCGGAGGTACTGGCTTTAGAGAAGTGTGAGGTTATAAAAGAAGTAACGAAGATAGGACTTTGATTCGCCCTGGCCGGAAAGCCGGAGGGTGACTTGAAGTCCTTTTCTTTTCGCAGGACGGTCAAGTTCTGCATGGTATGGTCTGTTTGGGCAGGGAGGCTGTCCGTCTACTTGATTTCAGGAGGATAAATTTTATGGCAAAAAAGGATGTTCGGAAGATTAAGGTGTATGAGCAGAGCGGGCGTAATTATAAGTCCACGCCGACAATCATGTTGAAGGGGCTGTGGCTGGAAGAGCTGGGGTTCGGGGCGGGGACGCTTTTGACGGTCCGGTGTGAGGAAGGGAAGCTGGTCATTGTTCCGAGGGAGACAGTGGATTATATTGATATTGATGTGTTTGAGGAGCAGCAGTTGAGTATGGTTGCGGAGAGGAAAGTGAGGTATTGAGAATGGGAAAGATATATATGATCGGTTCGCAGAAAGGGGGTACGGCGAAGACCACTACTACGTTCAATCTGGCGTACTGTCTGCGGAAGATGGGGAAGCGGGTTCTGGCTGTGGATTTTGACAGTCAGGCGAATTTGACAACGTGCTTCGGCGTGGAGGATACGGGGGTTTTGGAGGATACCATTGGGCATCTGATGATGGCGCAGATTGAGAACGAGAAGATGCCGTCCCCGAAGAGGTACATACGGACGAAGGACGGGGTGGATTTCATCCCATCGTCTATTTATCTGTCGGTGGTGGATGCGAAGTTGCGGCTGGAGATGGGGGCGGAGAGGATGCTGTCCGGGATTCTGGAGCCGCTGCGGGAGAGGTATGATTATATTCTGATTGATACCTGCCCGTCCCTTGGGACTTTGACGATTAATGCTTTGGCTGCTTCGGACGAGGTGATTATCACGGTGAACCCCCAGCTTCTGGCTATGATGGGGATGCAGGATTTTCTGCGGACGGTGGTGAAGATACGGAAGCGGATCAATCCGAGGCTTGGGATTGCGGGTATCCTGATGACCATGTGTGAGTCCAGAACGAAGCTGTGTAAGGTGCTGACGGAGGAAGTGACAGAGAACTTCCAGGAGCAGATACGGATGTTTGAGACGAGGATTCCCAGTACGGTGAAGGTGGGGGAGAGCATTTATTACAGCCTGCCGGTGGCGGAGTATAGCCCGAAAGCGAGCGCAGGGATGGCTTATAGGAAGTTTGCAAAGGAGTTGATTTCGTATGAAAGCTAATGGGGCGAAGAGGAAGATTTTTAATGACGCTGTGGACCTGCTGGCGGGGGCGGAAGAGGTTTCCGCCGTGGAGGATGGGATTCGGATGTTGCCGATTGACGGTATCCGCCCGTTCCGGAGGCATCCGTTCCGGCTGTATGAGGGGGAGCGTCTGGAGGATATGGTGGAGAGCATCAGGGAGCATGGGGTCCTGAATCCGGTGATCGTGTGGCAGGAAGGGGACGGGTATGAGATGCTTGCGGGGCATAACCGGCAGGTGGCGGGGAGGCTGGCAGGCTTGACGGAGATTCCGGCCATTGTGAAGACGGATTTGACGGAAGAGGACGCTTATGTGTATGTGATTGAGACCAATGTGATACAGAGGGGATTTGCGGAGCTTCGGCCCAGTGAGAAGGCGGCGGTGCTGGCGGAGCGGTATGAGAAGGTCAGCAGCCAGGGGCGGCGGAATGATATTCTGGAGGAGATCGCAAGGCTGAACGGGCAGGACACGGCGGGGACTTGTGGACATGATGTCCACAGGTTGAAGAGCCGGGATGCCATTGGGGAAGAGTATGGGATGACCGGGAGGAATATTGCCAGGTATATGCGGGTGCAGAAGTTGGAGGGGCCTTTGAAGGGGCGGCTGGACGAGGGGACGCTGCCTTTGGTGGCGGCGGTGGACTTGTCTTATCTGTCGGAGAAGGAGCAGGAAGTGGTGTCCGGGCTGGCGGATACGGGGAAGATTAAGCTGGATGTGAAGACGGCGAAGTGCGTGAGGGGCATGGCGGGGAATGTGACGGAAGAGGCTGTGCTGGGGGCGCTGGATAGTGGAAAAGGGAAGAAGCGTGAGGCTGTCGGCGGAGGTGTATGAGAGGTATTTTGGCGGGGTGAAGCCTGGGGAGGTGGCGGGTATCGTGGAGGACGCGCTGTCGGCGTGGTTCGGGAAAGGGGGAGTGTCTGATGTTCCGGGCGGAAGAGATCGGGAGGCTGGATAGGTCTTATTTTAACATTATTCTGGCGGAGGAATATGATGTGACGCTCCAGTCGAAGAATACGGGGCATATCTGGTATATCCATAATCCGGAGTATCCGGGGGAGGGGGAGTGTATTATTTTTCATAAGCACAGGGCTTCCCAACCGTACCATCAGCATGGGAGGGCCAGGAGTCTGGGGCAGGCGGTGAAGAGCATCAAAGGGCATGATGTGTTCCAGATGAATGGGCGGAAGCGTGTGCGGCAGTAAATGTGGCGGAGCAAATGAGGGGATGCCTGTATTGGTCTGGCACAAAAGAGGCAGGAGTTAAAAAGAATCTGGGTAAACACCAGTTTACAACTTTTACAAATAATAGCCCTTTTGCCAGACAAGGTATTTCAAGGTTTTCATAAGGGCAGATGATTTTATTATACTTTCGCTCTTTTCTACGAAAGTGGCAAAAAATACCTCCTGCCGGATCCTTTCGCTGAGTGCAAACCTGAAATCCTGTACGCTTTCCTTACGGTATTTTGAAAATGTTTCATCCTGGTATGGCAGCAGCTTCATCGCGCAGTAAGCTATGTTGATCAGATTGACCAGCATTTCAATCCCTCTCCGGCTACGCACCATATAGCTGCATAGCGACCAGAAGGTTTTCTGCTCGTAATAGCCGATTTCAATATTCCATCTGAATGAATATAGGAACAAGGGGATGTAGTTCATCCATGCACTTCCCGTCTGGTTCAGAGGAACCTTTTCCTGCCATGCACAAAAAATCTGCAGCTGTGTTGGGAAGGCCGTACTGAAGAACAGGCGTCTGGAACCGCCTTCCTTCTCTGTGGCTGTCACATAGGCAAGGACTTCCCTTGTGCCGAAAATATTTGTAAGGACACGGCGTGTTCCAATATAGTAGCCGCCTATTTTTTCGTCCGAAAGTGTAAAATCCCTATCCGCTGAAAGGCGTTTCCCGTGTTTTGCAGGCCGCCCCCTTTTTCCGGTCGGCTGCGGGGCAAGGTCATAAAGGACAGAGTCGTACCTTGCATTTCCGACCAGGTCAAGGTTCGGGTATTCATCCACGACAGAAACCAGGGAGCTTTTAGTGTACCAGCTGTCGCACAGGATGATTACATTTTTCTTTTCCGATAACTCAGGCATGACCTGCCGTACCATGGAAGCGGCAAGTTCCAGTTTGGACTCTTTTTTCTGCCACATGCGGTAGGAAAGCGGCAGCGCCTGGTAAACAATCCTGTCCTTATCCCACACCGGCACGCAGAGCATGACGCTCACAAAGCAGTGCCCGTTCAGGTAGCCGCTGCCGTTATGCGCGGAATGGTCAAAGAGTTTTGAGACATCCTCAAATTTCTTTCCATATTTGGGGACAATAGTGTCGTCAATACATAGAAAGACAGGCTGTGTCCTAAGGTTTTCCGGGATCAGCTTCAAAGCCATGGATGCTGTTGCATTGATAAACCTGGAATAGTCCACTTTGGCATAGGAGCAGGCATAGTAAAAGGCATTCAGGGATTTATCTGTAAGCTTCGACAGGAAATGCCTGTAAAGGAAACGGATGGAATCCGCTGACTCCAGTGTCAGTATGGACAAAAGAAGCAGGATTAATGTCTCAGCCGTAGGAATGGAACAAGTCTCAAAATAAATGTAAAAATAATGATAAAGTCTACCAATTATAGTTTTTTCGTTGTATAATAAGTTTGTCGTACAGGATCACTTTCTTTCGTATTTTTTTGTTTGCAAACTTATTATACATCAGAAAGTCCTGTATGACATTTTTTATGGAAAAGTTGTAAAGTGGTGTGGGTAAAGTAAACTTATAATATTATTGGAGAGTTCGTCAGTGTATGGCGGACTCTTTTTTTAACAGAAATCCGGATAGTAATTATTGTGGGAATAGTGAATTGGCTGTATAATAGGTCTAAGAGAGTTTATCTTGAAGTCAGATAATTAGTCGGAGGGATTGGAATGAACTTTTTTGATATGTGTTATGAATTATTTATGAGGACATCCAAGTACCATGATTTGGGTAAAGATGTTCTGAATTACAATAAAGTGATAAATTATATGAATAATTTCTATGGCGTGGACCGGAAAGAGATTGAAAAATTTATAGTTGATGTCCGTATGGATAATTCGGTTTATTCAGCGATACAGCAGATTGTTAAAGTTGTGGCAAGCAATATACCTTTGAGACGGTTAGAAGAGCTTTATCCAAATGAACTATATAATGAATTATGTGGAGAAATATACAATGTTGTCTTAAAGGGCGCATATGACAGTGTCAAATTATTGAATGAATTAACTGCGGATGAAGAATTAGAGCTTTCTAAGAGATTTGCAAATGGAGACAGCAGTATTTTTACGCAATATAAGTTAATATGAAGTGAGCGGATATATTAATTTGTGATATCATGGTAGCATAGCTGATTCAAGTACAGCCGATTAGCCGGTGAATGAGGTTTTACATATAAGATGAAGGTGATGTGTTGGATAGAACGGGAATAAAATGGTCAAAGGAAGAGACAATACTTGCGTTTGATTTGTATTGTAGAACCTCGTTCGGCAAAATCAATTCGTCCAATAAAGATATAATGGAGTTGGCTGGTTTAATGGGGAGGACTCCGGGAGCGGTGGCGCTTAAAATGCATAATTTGGCTCATTATGACCCGGAGCTTAGGAAAAGAAATGTTACGGCAATGGCTCATGGAAGCAAGCTGGATGCTTCGGTATGGGAAGAGTTCAGCAGTAATTGGGAAGACTTATCTTATCAGGCAAGATGCATATTGGCGAATTTAAAGAGTGAGAGTATTGATAAAGTTGTGAATGAGCCGGAAATTGTTATGCTTCCGGAGGGAGGAGTCCGGGAACAGTTGGTCAAAAGTCGAATTGGTCAGGACTTCTTTAGGATGGCAGTATTAAATTCATATGAGAATAAGTGCTGCATTACTGGGCTGGCTATTCCTGAACTTCTTGTAGCAAGCCATATTAAGCCTTGGAAAGATGCGGACAGCAGGACAGAGCGGACAAATCCGATGAATGGTCTTACGCTGAATGCGCTCCATGATAAAGCATTTGACAGGGGATTGATAACAGTTACTCCGGATTATATTATTAAGGTTTCGTCTGAAATAAAGCCGTCTATGGAGGGAGATACGGTGGAGGACTGGCTGTTGAGTTTTGCCAATCAAAAAATCAGGATGCCAAATAAATTTTTCCCCAGAAAAGAGTTTTTGGAATTTCATAATGATGTGGTTTTCAAAACATGATTTGGGACTGGTGGTATGCACAGAAGTAAATAGATTTGATGGATAAATTAAATTTTGAAAGTACAAGGGAGGAATTTTTATGCCAAGAGCAGGAGACACATTTACAGTTACTTTGAAGCCGTCCCATTTAGGATGGGGTACATACCGTTATACTGATACCCGTGATCCGATTTACGGGGAGGGTTATATTAAAATACCAAGGCGGTATGCAGAGCGGTTTGGTATATTTAATGACAATCATCCCACGGCAAATCCCAGGTATCGCTGTGTTGCTGTAAATGGACGTTATTCTGGTATTTTGCTTGCGCAGGGGTGTAGCTGTGCAGGGGATGTTTATGCAAAGCAGTTTGCAGAAGAAGGAAACTTAAAAGGTATTGGTAACTGGTACAGAAGTGTTGGCGCACAAGAGGGCGGAGAAGTCAGGGTGACTTTTACTTCTCCTAACAGTCTTGAAATTGAGTATCTTGGATAGGTGATGGATTAGTCAAAAGTTGTTTATATTGTGTTTGGGGCTGATGATGTGGACAATCTTACGAAGGAGCAGCGGCATAAGAACATGCGGAATATCAGGTCCAGTGATACCAGCATTGAGTTGATGCTACGGAAGGAACTGTGGGCAAGGGGATTCCGGTATAGGAAGAATTATGCCGCACTGCCGGGGAAGCCGGATATTGCGCTGACGAAGTATAAGATAGCGATTTTTTGCGACAGTGAGTTTTTTCACGGGAAGGACTGGGAAGTTTTGAAGCCCCGTCTGGAGGCGGGGAACAATCCGGAGTATTGGAAGAAAAAGATATTGAGGAATATGGAGCGGGACGATGAAGTGAATAAGGCTCTTATGTTCATGGGCTGGACGGTGATCCGGTTTTGGGGAAAGGATATTTTGAAGAACTGCGGGGAGTGCATCCGGGTGATTGAAGAGTGCATTTTTGAACTGAATGTGCAGGGAGACAGGATGTTTTATGGGACGGATGACGAGTGGCGGTAGAAAGTTTCTGGTATGTCTGTTATAATTGCTGTGACAAATGAGGATGGTGAGAGAAAATGCGGTTATTGTATTCTAATATGCTTCCGTTGAAGCTGGGAGACGGACAGACGGCTTTTATAGATTATTTTATGGATGCTGTGCGTGAGGCGGATGAAATAGATATTGCGGTGGGGTATGTGTCGAAGGCGGCTTTAAAAGAGCTGCAGGGGCTGGTTGACGGAGCCGGGATAAAGAGGGTCTGTCTGACGATCGGCATGTATTATCATGAGGGTATGCCGGAGGGTACATATAATGTGGCGGCGGCTTTGAATGAGGACTGGACTGGGCGCGGGATTGGTGAAGTGCGTCTGGTGAGGGCGTTTAAATATCATGGGAAGGTGTATGTCTTTTATAAGGATGGGAAGCCGTTTTCTGCCGTGGTTGGTTCGCATAATCTGGGGGCGATCAAGCTGGAGGCATCCAATCTGCGCCAGTATGAATTGTCAGCAGTGACGGAGGAACCGGAGGAACTGCAGGAGATTTCGGCCCATGTCAGGGATATTATGCTTCCGAAGTGTTCGGCTAATATTGCTGACCTGCGGGATGTGCCTTTGATTCGTGAGGTGAACCGGGCGCTGGTAGATCAGGAGTTTGTTTCTAAAATTACGCCGGAGGAAGTGGACGCTTATAAGAAGAGGATGACGGAGGTTTCTTTCGAGCTTCCGTTGAAGGTGCCGGAGGATGAGAACGATGAGTCTATGAGGGGTTCCAATATCAATGTCTGTTATGCGAGCGGAAGAAAGCGTGTGTGGTGGGAGATTGAGATGGTGGTCAGCAAGTCCATCAGGGACCTGCCGGGATATCCCCTGCATCAGCAGCCGTTCATGGCGGTTACGGATGACGGCTGGAAGTTTCAGGCCTGGACCTGCGGACAGAATAACAAGAATCTGTATTCAAAGGATGATTTGAAGATTATGGGGCGCTGGATTAAAGGGCGCCTTGTGGCGGCCGGACTGGTGGAGCCGGTGAACCGGGTGGAAAGTGACCAGGACGGGAAAGGGGTTATCACACATAAGATGCTGAATAAATACGGGCGTGATACGATTACGCTGACGAAGACGGATATTGTGACGAAGGCGGAAGACGGCACGGAGCTGGAAGTGTGGATGCTGTCCTTCCTTCCGGAGAGCAGGCACCAGCAGGAGGCGGAAGATGAAATATCTTGAAACATACTTGAAGACGATAGAGGGGCGTGGGAATAAGCAGTTAGCTGATTCTATCCGGAAAACAGTGGATAACATTGCGCCGAAATATTTAGAGGAATTTTCTTTTTGTGAGCATGAAGTGGGGCTTCTTTTTGGAAATGTGCAGTCCGGAAAAACGGGGCAGATGTTTGGCGTGATTTCTGTGGCGGCGGATTTGGGATTTCCGGTATTTTTGATTTTGACAACAGATAATGTCATTCTCCAGCAACAGACGATTGAGCGTGTGTGGGAGGACTTGGATGGTTTCTGTATATGTGACGAATATGATTCGGAGATTTTTGCGGAGAACTGTCTGATGCAGCCGGTTATCATTGTCTTAAAGAAGAATGTGAGAACTTTGAAGCAGTGGTCTAATATCCTGGGTTCTACGGGCTTTATGAGGGGGAATCCGCTGTTCATTATTGACGATGAGGCAGATGCGGCTTCTTTGAATACGATGATTAACAGAAATAACAAGTCTTCTATAAATAGGTATCTGGATGATATTAAGGCGAGGTCAGCGTGCAGTATTTATCTGCAGGTTACGGGAACGCCGCAGGCGTTGCTGTTACAGTCGATGTCATCAGGGTGGCATCCATATTTTGCGTATTATTTTCAGCCGGGGGATGGGTATCTTGGGGGAGATTTTTTCTTTCCGGCGGAAGGAGCCGGGGAGTGTATTTCTTATATAGATTCTTTGAGCGATCCACTGGAAGAGGCGTTAATGCACCATCTGGTGGTATCGGGAATCATGCTGACGGCGGGGAAAAGGGTGTCAAACTTTTTGATTCATCCCAGTGTGCGGAAGGCGGTGCATGGAAAGTATCAGCAGGATGTATTTAAGGTTTTGGAAGATTTTAAGGGGAGATGCAGGGATGCGGGATTTACTGTGCAGGTCAGGCAGAGGTATGAACAGCTGAATCCGGTTAAGTTTGAGAAAAAGCCGTTTGGAGAGGTTCTGGATTTTATACAGAAACTGCTGGAGAATGATGAAATTAAGGTTCTGGTCATGAACGGAAGTTCCGGTGTGGGAAGTGATGATTATGCATCGGGCTCTAATGTGATCATTGGCGGGAATACGCTGGGGCGGGGTGTTACTTTTGCGGGGCTCCAGACGATTTATTATACCAGGACGGCGAAAAAGCCGCAGGCGGATACGATGTGGCAGCACAGCCGTATGTTCGGCTATGACAGGGATGCCGGGCTTATGAAGGTGTTTATTGACGAGCATTTATATAAGCTGTTTGCGGATATCAATGCAACGAATAATTCTATTATCTCCCAGGTGGAGAGGGGAACGGCGGATGTGAAGATTTATTATCCGGAGGGGTTGAATCCGACAAGGAAGAATGTCCTGGATAATAAGAAGCTGGCCATGATTTCCGGGGGGACAAATTATTATCCTTATTCGCCGGAGAATGATACGATTGCTGATATTGACCGGCTTCTGGAAGCGTTTGATGAGTCACAGTCCTGCTATCAGGTGAGCCTTCGTCTGATGCAGGAAGTTCTTTCCCATATCAAGTCGGAGGATGATTTTAAGGTCAGTGTTTTCCGTTCTATTATTGATATGGTGCTTGCAGAAAAACCGGCAGGCCAGGGGGTTTTGATTGTCAGGAGGAACAGGAATGTGGCAAAGGGGACGGGTGCGCTGCTGTCTCCCAATGACTGGCAGCTGGGTGCGTCTGTTACGGATAAGATTGTTCTCACGATGTACCAGATGACAGGAGAAAAGGGCTGGGGCGGAGAGAAGATCTGGGTTCCGAATATCAAACTGCCGGATAAGATGGTTTATTATGATATAATGGATGACAGTGAATAAGGGAGCTGTTATGTTTGAAAGGAAGGTGTCATGAAGTATTCAGAGCTGGCGAGAAGGGTATTGTTTGAACCGCTCCGCACGGGGGCGGACAGGCTGTGCATTTTGTCGGGGTATGCAACGCCGAATATGGCTTCGTGGCTGATAAAGAATTTGAAGGAGTTTAAATCGGGGCCTATTGACATCTCTTTGATTGTGGGGATGGTTCCTTTTGACGGTCTCAGTATTGCTGTCCATGAGGGATTTAAGGAGCTGCAGAAGGAGCGGATGCCCCAGGAGGTGGCGCATTATCAATGCAGTTATGTGTATGATTCTGCGCCGGTACATGCGAAGGTGTATGTCTGGCTGAAAGGGGATGAGCCGGTTGTGGCGTTTGCGGGTTCGGCAAATTTTACGCAGAGTGCATTTGGAGAAAAGCGCAGGGAATATATGGTGGAGTGTGATGCGTTGGAAGCGTACCGGTATTACTGCAGCATAGAAAATGATACGATATTCTGCAATCATGCCGAAGTTGAGGAATATGTTGTGCTGTATCCCACGCACAGCGTTTTGGATATGGAAAATAAGCCGGTCGGCAGCTTGTCGGGTGAAAATATAGAAACGATAACGCTTTCCCTGCTTTCAGAGAATGGGGAAGTGGGGACGAAATCGGGGCTGAACTGGGGGCAGAGAAGCAGGCGGAATAAGAATGAGGCGTACATACCGCTTCCTGCGCCGATGGTCCGGACAGGCTTTTTCCCGTTGAACAAACAGCATTTTACGGTGGTTACGGATGACGGACATCAGCTGATATTGAGGGTGGAACAGCAGGGGAATAAGGCGATTACAACGCCGCTTAGTAATGCACAGCTTGGGGAGTATTTCAGGAACCGGCTGGGGCTGGCGAATGGCGCTTATATTTGGAAGAGCGATCTGGAGGCGTATGGACGTACAGATGTTACGTTTTATAAGCTGGATGATGAGCAGTATTATATGGATTTTTCTGTGTAGTAAAACCGGGGCCGAAGCTCCGGTTTTACTATAAGGTCATTCATTGATGTTTGGTTCGATGCTGGGGTATTCGATGCCGGCGAAACTTTTCAGGATGGCTTCAAATATGATTTTTGCCCCTTTACATGGAACGGCCATGCCGATCTGCTTTCGGACACTTTCTTTGCTTCCGATAAATTTATAGGTATCGGGGAAGGTCTGCAGGCGGGCGCGTTCCCGGTTTGTCAGGGCTCTGGATTCTTTCCAATGGTAAATATGGGTTCCGCCGCCGCCGCTTCCAGTGACGGTATATGCGGGTTTGTCAGGGTCCAGGCGTTTGTATATCTGGCTGATTTTCGCGCCGTGGACATTCAGTTTCAGTTTGTCGGGCAGGTCTGCGGTAAAGGCATTCTGGCCGGGAAGGATGTGATCCAGCCGTTCAATGACGGTTTTGGACTGTTTTGTCAGTTCGTTATTAAAGGCATCTGCCGGGATAGGCGGGTCTTCTATTGCTTTCCGGCAGGTATTGTCAATGTCTGCATATGGTTCCGGGGAAGGGACATGGTATGTGACATCAATATCTTTCCGGATGCCTACTATGATAATCCTATGGCGGGCCTGGGGGATTCCGTATTCCTCAAATTTATATAAATGTGGAACTACATTGTATCCGCCGTGGGTTCCTGCATTTTTCAGTTCGTCAATGATTTTGGTAAAGGCTTTTCCGTCATTGGCATTTCGGAGGCCGCCTACATTTTCTGCTACGAACCATATAGGGTTGTACAGGTTTAAAACTTTTACACCGTAGGAATACAAGGGGCCGAAAACGCCGTCCATGCCTTTTTGCTCACCGACAACACTGTAATCATTGCATGGGAAACCGAAAGCCAGAGCGTCGATTTCCGGCAGGTTTTCCAGATTAAATTCACGGATGTCTTTGTGGTATACGCTTTTGGGATCGTCGCGGCAGATGTTATGCCGGTATGTTTCGCAGGTGTCTTTGTCGTAGTCGTTTGCCCATTGGTGGACAATCTTGTAGTTATCGTCTCCGATATCGGCGTTAAGGGCTCCCCACGCAATCCCGCCGGGGCCGCAGAATAGTTCTCCTAATCTATAAATCATTTCTGCCCTCTCTTTCTTTGTCATGCTGAAAAATCAAATAGTCAATTTGGCTCTGTATCTGTTTCTTGTCTTCCTGGTCTAGTTTTTCAATGCCTTTGAAGCAGGATTCCATGTAAGAATCTACATCTTTGGAATCAAGATAACCGGCTTTCTGAAATAGGTCAATCAGTTTTATGTTATATAATAAGGCCAGTTTTTTTAAAGCGATGGGAGACGGGTTGCGGGTGTGGCTGCATTCCAGGCGGCTTAACTGTGAAGTTGTTATGCCGGTCTCTTTTTCCACGTCTCTTGTGCTTAATTTATTTTGTTCTCTTATTGCCCTCAGATATTGTCCAAGCGTTTCTGCCATATCATCACCTCTATTTTGGAAGTATAGCACATCTGCTGCGTAAATGCAACAAAAATATAAAATTCGCTGCGATAGAGCAGCAAATATTATGAAATAAAATGTTGAGGGATTGTTCGGAATTTGATGGAATCTGTACGGTTTTGTGATATACTGGATAAAACGTAGGAAAAAGTGTGTAACAGAAGAAAGTAGAAATAAGCATGGACATGTGGAAGGGCTGTGGTTGGTAATTTTGACGTGTCGGCCTGGGCGGGATTGAGTCCGTATAGATTATGCGCTGGAAGGAGGGATGGGCAGGGATATCACGGGCCTGCGTAGTCAAGGCAGGGGCTTTTTGAGAGCGTGCTGTCTGGCGCGGCGGTGTGTTTCGTGGAAATGTGGACGTGTTTGTGATAGAACGGAAGAGATAGACAGAGGCACATGAGGAAGAAGGCTTTCCTAAAGGGGAAGTGTTGATAGAAATTTGACAGGAGGTAGACAATGAGACAATCGCCAGGTTAGAGCCCCGGCAGCCAGGAACCGGGGCTGTATACGAGGAGGTGGACATGAATGGAGAGACTGAAATGCCCAAGGTGCGGAAAGCGTATCATGGATATCTGCACCAGATCCCCGAAGCCAGTGGAGGCACAGACCAGGTGCCCGAACTGCAATCATATTGTTACGGTGTACTGGGAACCAAAGAGTGAGAAGAAAAAGCAAAAGAAGAGATAGGTACATAGGCGGACGGCTTCTGCGAGGGTGCGGGGGCCGTCTTTTTTTGGTGTGGCGGTGTTTATCCTGCGGGGAATGGGGAATACTTGGATTATGCATGGAAAATTATGGCATGGATGCCGTGCCGCTGTCCCTGCAGTGGCAGGAAAGGAGGCGGCGTGGGGGAAAAGAAGGTCTGTCCGCTGTGCGGCAGGAGGCTCCTGGACGTGAGGCGGGACCGGGCATATGAGGTTGCTTTTGAACTGCGGTGTCCGCATTGCGGGAAGATTGTGAGGATTGTGCTGCCAGCCCGTGCAGGATTGAGGAACTGAATGTATTTTTACGACCGAGCGAGTGGGACCGCATAGTGTCGAGTCACCGAATGGCCGGAGTAAAGCTAGTGTACTGACCTGTTGATATTTAATCAAATAATTCTGGTAACCACAGCTGTTTTGATATATAATAAAAGAAACGGCGGTGATTCCTATGGCAAGACCTAAAAAGTATAATATCCATCTCACAGAAGAAGAATTTAGAAAGTTGAAATCTGTTATCCGTAAGAAGGAAACTTCAAAAACTATCCGCAGCAGATGCCAGGTTATTCTTGATCTGGACGAGGCGCATGGAAAAGTTTTAACTCATGAACAAAGCGCAAAGTCCAATGGTGTCTGTATGGCAACCGTCACCAATACTGTGACGAAATACATCAATGGCGGCATTGACGCAGTTACTGAATTTAAAAGGAACATAAATTCAGATAATGCAAGGCGCAAGGTTGACGGGCGTACAGAGGCCCGGCTGATTGAACTTGCCTGCGGCCCCGTTCCAGAAGGGCACTCCCGGTGGACAATCCGTCTGCTTGAGGAAAAATCCAAAGTGGTTCTGGAAACCCCTGTGGGCAGGGAGGCAATCCGCAATGCCCTAAAAAAAACAAACTTCGACCTCACAAAAACGACTACTGGTGCATCCCGTCAAAAGAAGACCCGGAATTCATAGCCTGCATGGAGGATATCCCTGATGTTTACGAACGCCCCTATGATGAAAATCGTCCGGTTGTGTGTATGGACGAAAAACCATATCAGCTTTTGGGAGAGTCCAGGGAGCCTTTGCCAATGATTCCCGGAAGTGACCGGAAAACCGATTCGGAATATGTCCGCAATGGTACGGTCAGCATCTTTGCCTTCGTGGAACCGCTCGGAGGGATGCACCATGTGAGTGTCCGGGAACACCGTACAGCCGTCGACTGGGCAGAGGAAATCAGGTATCTGGTGGACATCATGTACCCTGATGCCGAGAAGATCGTCCTTGTGATGGATAATCTGAACACACATAAAGCAGCTTCCCTGTACAAACGGTATCCGCCTGAAGAAGCAAGACGCATCATAAAAAAATTGGAGATACATTATACGCCAAAGCATGGGAGCTGGCTGGACATTGCAGAAATAGAGCTTAATGTAATGACCAGGCAATGTCTCAGCCGCCGCATCGCTGAAACAGGACTGTTACGCAAAGAACTGTCCGCATGGGAAACGGAGCGGAATACAGTGGCGGCAAAGGTCAACTGGCAGTTCCGGACTACTGATGCCAGAATAAAGCTCAGTTCCTTATACCCTGTATTTACTGCTGCCTCTTGATGAGGTGGTAGTAATGCTAAATATCAACAGGTCAGTACACTAGGAATTAAGTAGCTTACTCCGGCCTTTTTTGGTTTTACGGAATTGTCCCGCATAGAGCTTCCGGCGTTTCTGGCTTTACGAAGGCGTAAAGAAAGGAACGCTTTATGTCTGGAAAGAGGATTGTTACCATCAGGTCCGGGAACGAGGAAGTGAGGATGGAGGTCACGGAGGAAGAGTATCAGTGGATAGGTTACAATAAACTGGACAGATTTTTTAAGGTCATATAATATAAAACCAATAAGCAAAGGAGCAGCCAATATGACCGAAACAAAACAGAAAAGAAAACCTCGTAAGTATACAGATGAATTTAAGCAGCAGCTGGTAGATTTATACCATTCTGGCAAACGCAGATGTGATATCTGCAGGGAATACGATATTGCCCATTCCCTGTCTGACAAATGGGTAAAGCAGGCGGAAAACTCCGGCTCTTTCCACGAAAAGGACAACCGCACCCCAGAGCAGAAAGAACTGCTGAAACTTCGTAAGGAAAACCAGCAGCTGAAAATGGAGAACGATATTTTAAAACAGGCGGCGCTGATCCTGGGACGAAAGTAAATGTGATCAGGGCAAATGCCCACAAATACTCTGTATCAGCAATGTGCCGCGTCCTGCAGGTAAACAGAAGCACTTATTATTACGAAGCAAAACAAAAATCCGACGAATCAGAGCTTGCATCTGAAATTACACAAATATTTCAGGCGAGCCGCAATAATTACGGCACACGCAAAATAAAGAAGGAGTTGATGGACGCAGGGAAACAGGTATCCAGACGCAGGATCGGACGGATCATGAAGCAGGAAGGGCTTGTTTCCAATTACACAACCGCACAATTCAAGCCACACAAAGCCACCTGCAACGAATCTAAAACAGAAAATGTTCTGAACCGCCAATTCCAGGGAAGGGAATACAGGAACGTTGTGGTAAGCGATTTAACATATGTAAGAGTGGGGACGCAGTGGAATTACATATGTGTACTTGTTGACCTGTTTAATCGGGAAATCACAGGTTATAGTGCGGGAGAGCATAAAACAGGAGAACTTGTAAAAGAAGCATTCCAGGGTGTGGAAGGAAGCCTTTCAGATATCCGCCTGTTCCATACAGACCGTGGAAACGAATTCAAAAACCAGACAATCGAAGAACTGCTGGAGGCATTTGATATAGAGCGTTCCCTGAGCCATAAGGGATGCCCTTATGATAATGCGGTGGCAGAAGCGACATTTAAGATTATAAAAACAGAATTTGTATGGAATGAAACATTTGCAGATCTGAAGGAACTGAAACTGAAGTTATGGGATTATGTGAACTGGTATAACCATCACAGAATACATTCCGCTTTAGGATATCAAACACCGGTACAATACAGGGAAAACAACCTTAAAAAAGTTGTCTAAAAAAATGTTGACAATCCAAGGCGAAGCGGTATCTCCGGGTGGACAGCGGGGATGAGGACGGGTTTATTTCCGGGCTGTTGGAGACTGGGGAGAGTATGTGCGCGGATATGGCGCGGATGGAAGTGGAAGAGCTGGAAAGGTATCTTCCCATGGCGCGGATTGCTGTTCTGTATATCACTGCTTATCTGTATGAGCACAGGGAGCAGGCGGACCGTGAGGAACTGGTACAGACGCTGCGCTCTCTGTTGTTCGGTATCAGGAGGGAAGTGTTCTGATGGCGGAATGGAGCGGGGCAGCGGCAGCAGGGACGGCGGAGGTTTCCGGAAGGGGTATCCTCTGGGGGAGTGGAAGGAGCGGGTCACGATCCAGAGAAGTTCTCTGGGGAATGATAAGGTCGGGAACCATGTGCTGGTCTGGGAGGATTATTTCTGCTGTTCGGCTTTTGTGAACGGTCTTTCCGGGAAGGAGTATTGGGAGGCGGCGCAGGTGAACGCGCAGAGGGATGTCTATTTCATTATCCGGTATTGTTCGGAGGTGGCCGGCATGGACACGGAGCATTACCGGATTTTGTTTCGGGGGCAGGTTTATGATCTTGTGTTTATTGACAATGTGCGGTATCAGAACAAGATGCTGAAGCTGCGGGCTTCTTTGGTGAAGAGGTGATTGGGTGTCGGAGGATCAGAGGGTGTCTGTGGACCGGATGGCGGATGTCATCATGGAGGGGCTTACGGAGTATGCGGAGCTTGCCGCGGACGTGATGAAGGACTGTGTGAGGAAGGCCGGGGATACGGTGAAGAGGGAGACGAAGGCGGGTGCGCCGGTGAAGACCGGGAGGTATAAGAAGAGCTGGGCGGTGAGGCGGCAGAGGGAGACTTCCAATGTTTTGGAGGTGGTGGTGCATAGCAGGGACCGGTATCAGCTTACCCATCTTCTGGAGAAGGGCCATGCGAAGCGGGGCGGCGGGCGGGTGAAGGCTGTCCCGCATATTGCCCCGGCGGAGGAAAAGGGTGTCCGGGAGCTGGAGGAGGGGATAAAAAGGGGGCTGTCTAAGTGAGCCATGAGGATGTGCTGAAAATGATGGAGGAACTGGGGCTTCCTTTTGCTTATGACCATTTTGTGGAAGGGGAGGCGCCGGAGCCACCTTTTGCGGTGTTCCTTTATCCCAGGGCGGATAATTTTTCTGCGGACGGGGTGGCGTATTTTAAGAGGAATGCGCTGGATATTGAGGTGTATACGGACTTGAAGGACCCGGAGCTGGAGGAGGGCATAGAGGCGGTGCTGTTGAGGCATGGGATCTTCTATGGGAAGAGTGAGGTCTGGATCGAGTCGGAGCGGCTGTATGAGGTTTTGTATGAGATGGAGGTTTAGGGCGGATGAATAATAAGGTGAAGTTTAATATCTGTAATTGTCATTATGCGCTGCAGAGGGTGGCGGAGGACGGGGAGATGACGTTTGACGCGCCGGTGGCGATGCCTGGGGCGGTTTCGCTGGCGCTGGACCCCAATGGGGAGCCGGAGTCGTTTTATGCGGACGGGATTGAGTATTATATTATTGCCAACAATGGGGTATGACGGGGACTTGGAGCTGGCGTTGATCCCGGAGAGTTTCCGGACGGATGTTTTGAAGGAGGAAGCGGACGGGAATGAGGTGCTGGTGGAGAACGCCAATTCGGAGACGGGGGCTTTCGCGCTGCTGTTTGAGTTTGACGGGGATATCAGGAAGATCCGGCATGTGCTGTATAATTGTTCTGCCAGCAGGCCGAAGATTGAGGGGAAGACCAATGAGGAGATCCGGGAGGTGCAGACGGAGACGCTGACGGTGAAGGCCAGGCCGCTGGCAAGCGGGTATGTGAAGGCGAAGACGGGGAATAAGACTTCGGCGGAGACGTATGAGGGGTGGTATAAGAGTGTATATCTGCCGGTTCCGAGGGCGGAGGCCGGCGGCGGTGTCGAGGAAGAGGGACAGGGTTGAAGGAAGCTGAAAGGGTATGAGTATTTTGAGGAAGGTCGGGATTGACGGGAAGGAGGTGCTGTTTAAGGCATCTGCGGCGATTCCGAGGATTTACCGGTTGAAGTTCCAGAGGGATATTTATAAGGACCTGCGGATTCTGGAGAAGAGCATTGGGGAGGGGGATGAGGAGCGTTCCAATCTGGATCTGTTTTCTTTGGAGATGTTTGAGAATATCGCTTATACGATGGCGAAGCACGCAGACCCGGCTATCCCGGACGATGTGGAGGAATGGCTAGACGGGTTTAATACGTTTTCGATTTATCAGGTGCTGCCGGAGCTTATCAAGCTGTGGGGGCTGAATGTGAAGACGGATGCGGAGGCTAAAAAAACTTCGGCCAACAGAGCGGGAGATGACTACGCCGCTGTTTCTGCTTCGGTGTGTGCAGCTTGGGATTTCTATGGCGGATATGGAGCTTTTGTCTATTGGGCTGGTGAATGATATGTATACGGAGCAGGTGAATGACGGGTATCGGTACTGTGAGCTGGGGACGCAGGAGGATATGGATCGGTTCTGATTGATAATTTGGCCTTTTTCTGCTATAGTAAATGGCAGGAAAAGGCTTATAAATATAGAAAGCGAGTTTTGCCAGTCAAATTGTTGAGGTGAATGCTATGAGAAAAATCAAATCTAAAACATTGGTTTTGCTTTTATGTGGAATTATTGCTGTAATTGTATTACTTATTAATGAACGTTATATAAAACCAGTAGATATTATGATTTACAATTTGATAATGACAGTGGCAATAACTTTACTTACTACGGCTATTTTTTCATTTTTTTCAGATTTGTTTTCTTCTAATGATGTAGAAAAAGTAGCCTATCAGAATTTTTCTGTATTGAAATTCTGTCAGGAATATGGACTGCAAGGTATTTATGAAAAATTCCCTTTAGAAATACAAGAAATAGAAAAGGATTTTATTGATAGTAAAGAACTATATATTGTAATGAATGATGCAAAAGCGTTTATATCTTCAAATATGCCATTACTAGAAAAGCGAATAGAGGGTAAAGGTCATTCTACTGTCTTTATATTACAGGATTATGAAGTAAATGATATAATGAGCGCATTGACGCGAAAAAATGGACATATTGAAGATCCTAATTAGTGTCTGCTGATTAGGTTGCAAACACTTGATTTTACTGACTTTTGCCCCGTTTTCTGGTACAATAATTGCAAGGATTTTGACGAAAACAAATCGTTTTTCTTGCAGTTTTTTACAGATTTTGAGTATAAAGGAGCTAAAACAATGTACAAACCGATTGACAAGTTACAGCATTCATTCCTCGATTTCAACCAGCCTATGGGACTCCACATGAATCCGGATAACCGTTGGATCAAACTGGCTGACCGCATCCCATGGGACGAGTTTGAAGTAAAATATGCCAAGCTGTTTCCAAGTGATACGGGCAATGTTGCCAAGCCTCTTCGTATGGCATTAGGAGCTCTGATCATCCAGACCAAGTTCCAGTATTCCGACCGTGAGCTTGTAGAACAGATCGCAGAGAATCCGTATCTGCAATACTTTATCGGGCTTCCTGGATTTCGGGAAGAAGCTCCGTTTGATGCAAGTACACTGGTTCTCTTCCGTAAACGCATTTCCGCAGAGATGCTGATGGAAGTAAACGAGTATCTTCTTTCCCATAAGGATGATGACAAAGATGACCATACTCCTCCATCCGTAGGAAAATCCGGTGATGATGGTACTGCAAAAGAAGATACAAACAAAGGAACGCTGACCCTTGATGCAACCTGTGCACCTGCAAACATACGTTATCCGCAGGACATCTCGCTTTTGAACGAAGCAAGAGAGAAGCTGGAAAACATCATTTACCGATTTTGTAAATGTTATGGTCTTAAGCTGCCCAGAAGATACCGCAAACGCGCCAGAAAAGAGTATCTTGCATTTGCCAAGAGCAGAAAGCACACGGCAAAGAAAATCCGCAGCGCAATCCGCAGACAGCTTGGCTATGTGAAAAGAGATCTTGGCTATTTGGAACAGTTCATGAGTGATGGATACGCCATGGCAGGTAAGGATATCGACTTGTATCTTACCATCATCAAGCTGCATGAACAGCAACAGTATATGTATGATAACAGAGTCCATTCTGTGGAGCATCGCATTGTAAGCATTGCGCAGCCATGGCTTCGACCGATTGTCAGAGGTAAGGTCAAAGCACCTGTTGAATTTGGTGCAAAATTTGATCTCAGTCTTGACAGCGAAGGTTACGGGCGTATCGAAAAAATATCTTTTGAGGCATACAACGAGAGTACCTGCCTGATTGAAGCAATAGAGCGTTTCAAAGAACGTACTGGTTATTATCCGGAACGTGTTCTGGCAGATCAGATATATCGGACCAGGGAAAACAGGAGTTATTGCAAGGAGCATGGGATCCGGTTATCAGGTCCAAAGCTGGGCAGACCAAGTGCCACAGCAAAAGTTGATAAAAAGCAAGAGTATCAGGATAATACCGATAGAATCGAAGTGGAGCGCACCTTCAGCCTGAGCAAACGCTGCTATGGTATGAGCTGCATTACCACAAAACTGGAAGAAACGCAGCTGACTTCTATTGCATTATCTGTATTCGTGACGAATCTGTTCAGGATTCAGAGGCGAATACTTTGCGCTCTTTTGCATCTGTTCCGATTCTGGCATGACCGGAGCAGATGTAAGAGTTGGAAGTTGCAGATAGCTACTTAATCAGCAGACACTAATTATTATAAAAATAAAATTAAAAATTTAATAGAGTATCATATGAAAGATTTAAACAAAAGATGTAATAAGAATCATACGCTTTCAGTGTATTTAAACCAAAATTATAATACATTAGCTATGATCTTAACAGATAATTATGCAATGATGAGCATATATCGTGTTGCTCCAGGAAAGACGAGAGTTCCACATTTTGTATTTATAAAAGGAAAGACGGAATATGATGAAATTCGTAAAGACGTTTTAAAGATAAAAGAATTAGCAAAGAAGATAAATTTATAATCAGATAATATTTTCGAGATGAAAAGATATATACATAGGCACTTGCTATAACAGCAGGTGTCTTTTTTTGGTTCGCCCAGCATGGGCGTAATCTAATCGGTGTAAGTCCGTAAAGTGCCCTGATAGTGGGAAACTTACAGCCAATGGCAAGGGTGCCCATCGCGAGGTGGAATCTGAAGGAAGCCGGATGGCAAACCTCTGGTCTGACGGACAGAAATCACATATAAGGCTTGGTATATCGGGTAAGGTTGCCAAACAAACTGAAGCCCTATAACTATCCGAAGGTATACTGGGTAAATGTGGCAGATAGGTGGAGGGAAAGATTACACACCTTAACTGGGGAGGTCTGTATGGTACGCTTTGCAGAGTGATACCATATTTACTCCTTAGTAACCCATGCTGTAAGGCATGGCTGAACATACAGAAGTCAGTTCAAGTCGTAGTACCGAAGAAGTCTATGAAAGTAGGTGGAGGAAAGGACTTGACGGTTGGGATAAGACAGACGCTATTTATCTGATACTTGAAGATAGCAGTTGCTCGAAAGAGGTTACTTATTTGAGGGTAGGTTGGAAACCGAGAGTAAATGATAAGAACGCTTAGAGTTAGGAATAGATAGTGCAAGGCATAGGCACATCTTTGAACAACCGAACCGCCGCTTGCGGAACCGCATGAGCGGTGGTGTGAGAGGACGGGGGTTAGTCACCCCCTCCTACTCGATTACATTTTTACGGGAGCCGTGGTGGCTCCTTTTTTCGTTGGAGAAAGGCGGGTGAGGGTTGTGGCATCCAGGATTCAGGGGATTACGGTGGAGATTGGCGGGGATACTACGAAGCTCTCCACGGCTCTTTCAAAGGTGAATAAGGAGATCCGGGACACGCAGGCGCAGTTGAAGGACGTGAACAAGCTGTTGAAGCTGGACCCAGGCAATGGGGAGCTGATGGCGCAGAAGCAGCGGCTTCTGGCCCAGGCTGTGGGGGAGACCAGGGAGAAGCTGGAGGCATTGAGGCTGGCGGGGCAGCAGGCGAATGAGGCTCTGGCGAAGGGGGAGATTTCCCAGAGCCAGTATGATGCCCTGTAGAGGGAGATTGTGGAGACGGAGCAGGCCCTGCGGGACTTGGAGAGGCAGGCGGTGGATAGGTTACAATAAACTGGACAGATTTTTTAAGGTCATATAATATAAAACCAATAAGCAAAGGAGCAGCCAATATGACCGAAACAAAACAGAAAAGAAAACCTCGTAAGTATACAGATGAATTTAAGCAGCAGCTGGTAGATTTATACCATTCTGGCAAACGCAGATGTGATATCTGCAGGGAATACGATATTGCCCATTCCCTGTCTGACAAATGGGTAAAGCAGGCGGAAAACTCCGGCTCTTTCCACGAAAAGGACAACCGCACCCCAGAGCAGGAAGAACTGCTGAAACTTCGTAAGGAAAACCAGCAGCTGAAAATGGAGAACGATATTTTAAAACAGGCGGCGCTGATCCTGGGACGAAAGTAAATGTGATCAGGGCAAATGCCCACAAATACTCTGTATCAGCAATGTGCCGCGTCCTGCAGGTAAACAGAAGCACTTATTATTACGAAGCAAAACAAAAACCCGACGAATCAGAGCTTGCATCTGAAATTACACAAATATTTCAGGCGAGCCGCAATAATTACGGCACACGCAAAATAAAGAAGGAGTTGATGGACGCAGGGAAACAGGTATCCAGACGCAGGATCGGACGGATCATGAAGCAGGAAGGGCTTGTTTCCAATTACACAACCGCACAATTCAAGCCACACAAAGCCACCTGCAACGAATCTAAAACAGAAAATGTTCTGAACCGCCAATTCCAGGGAAGGGAATACAGGAACGTTGTGGTAAGCGATTTAACATATGTAAGAGTGGGGACGCAGTGGAATTACATATGTGTACTTGTTGACCTGTTTAATCGGGAAATCACAGGTTATAGTGCGGGAGAGCATAAAACAGGAGAACTTGTAAAAGAAGCATTCCAGGGTGTGGAAGGAAGCCTTTCAGATATCCGCCTGTTCCATACAGACCGTGGAAACGAATTCAAAAACCAGACAATCGAAGAACTGCTGGAGGCATTTGATATAGAGCGTTCCCTGAGCCATAAGGGATGCCCTTATGATAATGCGGTGGCAGAAGCGACATTTAAGATTATAAAAACAGAATTTGTATGGAATGAAACATTTGCAGATCTGAAGGAACTGAAACTGAAGTTATGGGATTATGTGAACTGGTATAACCATCACAGAATACATTCCGCTTTAGGATATCAGACCCCTGTACAGTACAGGGAAAACAACCTTAAAAAAGTTGTCTAAAAAAGTGTTGACAATCCAATTATAAAAACAGAATTTGTATGGAATGAAACATTTGCAGATCTGAAGGAACTGAAATTGAAGTTATGGGATTATGTGAACTGGTATAACCATCACAGAATACATTCCGCTTTAGGATATCAAACACCGGTACAATACAGGGAAAACAACCTTAAAAAAGTTGTCTAAAAAAATGTTGACAATCCAGGGTGAGGATGCGGAAGGCTTTGGCGGAGGATACGCTGGTTCGGATGGTGAGGAAGCAGGCGGAGCTGCTTCTGGAGGCGGAGAAGGTTCTGAAAGGGCGGAAGGGGAAGGAGCCTGGGGCGGATGCGGGGAGCTTGCGGGCGGAGCTGCGGAGGCTGGACGAGGCGAAGATTTCCGGGTATGAGGATTATAAGGCGGGGAGGATGTCAAGGGAGCGGTTTGTGGAGAGGAAGAGGGAGCTGGATATCAGGAGGCAGGAAGTGTCTGCGGCGGTTTCGGAGGCGGAGGCGCGGGAGGCCGTGGAGGAATCCGGGAAGAGGGAGTACCGGGAGGCCCTGGGGATTCGGGAGTATCTGCATCTGGAGGGGTATGATAAGCGGGTGATAGCTTCTCTGATTGAGAGCGCGAAGGTGATGGGGGAGGACAGGCTGGAGGTGGTCTGGAAATTTGGGGATGTTTATGAAAAGATTTTAGGTGAAATGCGGTGAGGATATGGTATAATTAGGGTGCCTGCCGGGAGGCGGGCATCCGGAAAGGATGGTTGTATGATCTACATAACGGGGGATACCCATGGGGAGTTTGGGCGGATTGAGGCTTTCTGCAGGCGGTTCGGGACCTGCAGGGAGGATGTGATGGTTATTCTGGGGGACGCCGGGATTAATTTCAGCGGGGGAATCCGGGATATGAGGAAGAAGGAGTTTTTGGAAGCTCTGCCGATTACGGTTTTTGCGATCCATGGGAACCATGAGCGGAGACCGCAGGCCATTGAAGGATATCAGGAGAAGGTGTGGCGCGGGGGTGTGGTGTACCAGGAAGAAGAGTATCCGAATCTGCTGTTTGCGAAGGATGGGGAAGTGTTTGACCTAGACGGGAAGCAGGCCATTGTCATGGGCGGGGCTTATAGTATTGATAAGATGGTCCGGCTTATGTATGGGTATGGGTGGTGGCCGGATGAGCAGCCTTCGGAGGAGGTTAAGAGGTATGTGGAGCGCCGGCTGGATAAGCTGGGGTGGAAGGTGGATGTGGTGTTGAGCCATACGGTGCCGCTGAAATATGAGCCGGTGGAGGTGTTTATGGCCGGGGTGGACCAGAGTAAGGTGGATAAGTCTACGGAGGAATGGCTGGATGGGATTGAGGATAGATTGGATTATGGGAAGTGGTATTGTGGGCATTATCATACGGAGAAGAAGATTGACAGGGTGGAGATAATGTTTGAGAATTTTGGGGTGTTTTGTGGTAAGCATGGGTAAGATTATTAGTAGACAGAAGAGGTGGGGTTATGATTGAACATCCAAAGCAACTTAGGAAAATTTATATGGTTTCATCTGCTGTGTTTAGTGCAGCATCAGGAGCATATGGTTGGCTGGCACCTTTTGGTGCAGCATTGGGGCTTGCGGTGAATTTAACTGAGGATAGTAAAGAATCACCACTTTACAACTATTATAAATAGCGCTCCTTTTGCTGAACAAGGTATTTTAAGGCTCTCATAAGGGCAGATGATTTTATTATACTTTCGCTCTTTTTCACGAAAGTGGCAAAAAATACCTCCTGCCTGATCCGCTCGCTGAGCACAAACCTGAAATCCTGTGCGCTTTCCCTACGGTACTTTGAAAATGCTTCATCCTGATATGGCAGCAGTTTCATCGCACAATAAGCTATGTTGATCAGATTAACCAGCATTTCAATCCCTTTCCGGCTGCGCACCATATAGCTGCATAGTGACCAGAAGGTTTTCTGTTCGTAATAGCTGACTTCTATCTTCCATCTGAATGAGTACAGGAACAAGGGGATGTAATCCATCCATGCACTCCCCGTCTGGTTCAGGGGGGTCTTTTCCTGCCATGCACAAAAAATCTGCAGCTGTGTGGGGAAAACCGTACTGAAGAACAGGCGCCTGGAACCGCCTTCCTTCTCTGTGGCTGTCACATAGGCAAAAACTTCCCTTGTGCCGAAAATATTTGTAAGGACACGGCGCATCCCAATATAATAACCGCCTATTTTTTCATCCGAAAGTGTAAAATCTTTTTCCGCCGAAAGACGTTTCCCATGTTTTGCAGGCCTGCCCCTTTTTCCGGTCGGCTGCGGGGCAAGGTCATAAAGGACAGAGTCATACCTTGCATTTCCGATTAGGCCAAGGTTTGGGTATTCATCCACGACAGAAACCAGATCCCCTTTTGTATACCAGCTGTCGCATAGGATAATGACATTCGCCTTTTCCTGTAATTCAGGCATGGCCTGGCGTACCATGGAAGCAGCCAGCTTTAATTTTGACTCTTCTTTCTGCCACATACGGTAGGAAAGCGGAAACGCCTGGTAAACAATCTTGCCTTTATCCCACATTGGCACACAGAGCATGACACTTACAAAGCAGTGCCCATTCAGGTAGCCGCTGCCGTTGTGCGCGGAATGGTCAAAGAGTTTTGAGACATCCTCAAATTTCTTTCCATATTTGGGAACAATGGTATCATCCATGCATAAAAAAACGGGCTGCGTCTCTAAGGATTTCGGGATTAGTTTCAATGCCATAGATGCTGTTGCATTCATAAACCTGGAATAATCCACTTTGGCATAGGAGCAGGCATAGTAAAAGGCATTCAGGGATTTATCTGTTAGCTTTGACAGGAAATGTCTGTAAAGGAAACGGATGGAATCCGCTGACTCCAGTGTCAGTATGGACAGCAGGAGCAGGACCAATGTCTCGGCTGTAGGAATGGAACAAGCCTCAAAATAAATGTAAAAATAATGATAAAGTCTACCAATTATAGTTTTTTCGTTGTATAATAAGTCTGTCGTACAGGATCACTTTCTTTCGTATTTTTTTGTTTGCAAACTTATTATACATCAGAAAGTCCTGTATGACATTTTTTTTATGGAAAAGTTGTAAAGTGGTGTAAAGAATCTAATATTGAAGAATTTGATGATGCAGTAGAAACTGCTTTAGAGCGTACAAGAGAGAGTTTATCATCAAGTGCTAAACACAAGATATTAGAGGAACTTTGTGAAATGGAAGTTGAGCCGGATAGTTTGAGTGAATTAATAAAAAAGACGGAGGCTTACCAGATTCATTATTGTACTGAATCGGATGTTAAAGAAATCCTTAATATGTTTGAAATGTTTTTCAGGGATGAGATATCTAAAAGACATCATCTTAGTAATTTATATATTTTGTCAACGGGATTTGTTACGTTAGAAAAATTAAAGTTGATGAACGATATTCTTATTCGGGATGATAAGAAATTAGATGATATCCATAATGAGGTTTCGGGTATAAACAAAAAAATTATAGAAGTACAGAAGATTTGTGTGAGATGTCTAAATAGCATTGCTTTTATTGTCTGTATAATGGGGTTAAAACCCTCGCCTTTAGGCGAAACCTTTAGGTAAACCCCATAGCTTCAAGTTTAGAAAAGGTGAAAACAGAGATACTAAACTTGAGGTGAAAGAAATGGAAAATTACAGAAAGTCAGCACATTGCACATACGATATCAAGTACCATTTAGTCTGGATAACAAAATATCGAAAACCAGTGATAACAGGAAAAATAGCGATAAGAACAAGAGAACTCATCAGAATCATCTGCCAGAGCAATGAAGTAGAAATACTGGCAGGACATGTTGGAAATGACCATATCCATCTGTTGGTATCCGTTCCGCCGCATTTGTCAGCGAGTAAGTTGGTACAGTATATAAAAGGGAATACGTCGCGAAAATTGCAGATGGAATATAAAGAATTAAATAAGCAATTCTGGGGTCAACACTTGTGGGCAAGAGGCTATTTTGTAGCAAGCAGTGGAAATGTAACAGATGAAATCATCAAGGAGTATATCAAGAATCAAGATCTGCAAGAGAGGAGCAATTCTGATAACTTTGAGATAGGATAAAAGTAATGGGATACCGATAACTTGCAGCATGCACAACTTTAGGCTGCTTTAGCAGCATGTTGAACCTACCGGCTTTAGCCGGTAGTGGTTCAGTTTGATTGCAATGGCTGTATTTTTAGGAACAAGTATATTTTTATTACATACATATGACAGAATAATGATAACGATTGCGCCTATCTGCTATGGTGTATCTGAGTTCTTGGTTTTCTTTCTTGGTAGGGAAGGATATATTTTTATGTCAATGCGTGAAGGGATAGTAAGAAAGTACTATTTGAAAATCGGCGAAAAAGCGTGGAAAATAATTGTAACATTTATTGTCCCTATAATTTTGACGGTATCCTGTTTTTGGATAATATATTGTGCGATTGATATAAGAGAAGAAAATATACTTGTTTCAACAATTGGTTTGGCAGGAGGAAGTATTGTAAGTACACTGTTAAAAGAAGCAAGGTTTGAGCGAAGAGAGTATCATAATATGAAGTGATAAAAAGTTGAAAAAATTTTTGTCCCATACTTGACATAAGCTGATGGCAATAAAAGAACAGCATTATTAATATTACTTTATCAATTGCAGCAATATGGATATTTTCCTCAACAAAAATTTCATGAGTTTGAAAACCTGGTTGTATCAATTGCAGATAACAGGCTTCCTGTTGCGTATAAAAAAGTGTGGAAAAAGTTTGATAAAATGGAAGACCCGGAAGTGAAAACAATCTCCTATATTTTGAAACGTTTGGTTGTTAAGAAGAATAATTCTTTTCATATGAATATAACGACAAAGGAATTTTGTAAAATGCTGGAGAATACTGGAGTAGAATGGAACCTGGAAGGGCAAAAAATAAAATTTGTCAGATATGTCAGAGGATTTTTGAAAAGTAAAAAACTTACATATACCATTAATTTCTATGGTTGGACCAGACCTGTGCAAGTGAAGATGGCCAGAGATACAGCAAATGCACTTTCCCTTTCGGATGAGTATCCTTCTTTTGCAAGCTGGGCAGATGGAGATAGTAATATCTACAGAACAATTTGTGATTTTGAAATGCCATTAAGACGTTTGAAAGATAAATAATAATTGAAACACGGATAGTATAAAGAACAGGAAAATGACCGTATTGTGCAGCAAATGTACACTACGGTCATTTTTGAAACATAATTTGTACATTTCTGCGATTATGTCAATTTACATAAGGAGAAGTTACCTGGTAAAATAAGAGTAGATTATTATACTCTGAAGGGAAAATTTTCAGAAAAGGAGGGGTGCTATGGCTGCGAAAATTCTGGCAGTAGCCGGGAAAGGAGGCGTGGGAAAAACGTCCCTGGCGGCTGCAATGGTGAAAGTGCTGGTGTCTTCTTTTCCTGAAAAAAAGATACTGGCTATTGACGCGGATCCGGCAGTGGGACTTTCCACTGCCCTGGGTCTGGAGACAAAAGTGACGGTGGACGATATCCGCAGAGAGGTAGTGGCTCAGGCGGAACGCGGGGACGCCGCAGGAGCCATTGAACTCCTGGGAGAAGCAAGGTACCGGATTTTTGACGCACTGGTGGAGCAGGACGGGTTTTCTTTTATCGCAGTAGGAAGACCGGAAGCGGCAGGGTGCTACTGTAAGATTAACAGTTATCTGAAAGAAGTAATCGGGATTCTTTCCGGAAATTTTGACTATATTGTGATTGACGGAGAAGCCGGGATTGAACAGATTAACCGGCGTGTAATGGAAAAGGTGACCCATTTGCTTCTGATTACGGATTCCAGCAGAAAAGGGACCCAGGTGGTGCAGACTATACGGAAAGTAGCGGATGAACTGGTGATGTACGAGGAAGCCGGGGTGATTTTCAACCGCCTGCCTTCTCCGGAAGCAGCCTCTTATATGGATGTGGGAAATCTTCCGGTTCTGGCCAGAATACAGGATGACAGGGCACTGACAGAATTTGATTTAAAAGGAGAAAACGTATTTTACCTGCCGGAGGATGCGCCCATTGTCCGGGGCGTCCGGGCGGCCCTGGAGAAGATACATATCCTGGAGCGTGTTTGAAAAGGAGGATACATGAAAGATTTAAAACATTTATATGAGTTTGAACGGTTGCTGGAGGAGGCCAATAACGATTTGGTTCGCAAAGCCCAGGAAGAGGGGAAAATCTGTATTGGAACTGTATGCAGCCTGGTGCCGGAAGTGCTGCTGGAGCTTCCGGGAGTCTTTACCGTCCGGCTTCGGGCGCCCAGAACAGGTTCCATGGATATGGGTACCTATTATATGACCAGTTTTCTGTGCGAATACAGCAGGGCCCTGCTGGAGCGGGCCATTGAGGGCGGTTATCAGTTCCTGGACGGTCTGATTGCGCCGGACGCCTGCTCCATGATTAATCGGGCGGTGGAGAACATGGAACTTCTGAACACCATGTCCAAAGAAAAGTTTTTCTACCGTTATATGGAGATTCCCATGAAAGCCGACGATAACGGACTGTCTGTGTATGTGTCGGAATGCAGGAGTAAGATTCTTGAGCCCCTTCATGAGATATACGGCATTGATATTTCAGAAGAAGCCCTGGAGCAGGCAGTGGAGAATCACAATAAGATCTGCCGGCTGCTCACGGAAATCGGAGATTTCCGGAAAGAAGAAAATCCCCGGATTACAGGATATGAATACCACATGCTCACACTGGCTTCCTATGTATGCCCCAAAGACATGCTGATGGATATGCTGGAAGAAACCCTGGAGGAGTTAAAGGCCAGAGAGCCCGACGACCGGAAACAGTTCCGGGCCAGAGTGATGGTGGCAGGTTCGGAGATTGACGATGTGGATATGATAAAGCTCATAGAAGAAGCGGGAGCGCTGGTGGTGGCAGACCGGTTCTGTTTCGGAGCACTGCCGGGCCGGGAGGAGATTCCCCTGAATCAGAAAGAAGATGTGCTGACACAGGTGTGCCGCCATTACATGTATGCCAGCCAGTGCGCCCGTTACATGAACCGGGAGAAGATTCAGGGAAGGCGTCTCTATGTAAATCAGCTTGCCGAAGAATACCATGCGGACGGAATCATTTATGAGCAGATGAAATTCTGCGATTACTGGGCCTACGAGCGGATGGTGGGCACCCATGTACTGCGGGAGGAATACGGATATCCGGTACTTTCCGTAGACCGGCCTTATGCGGTAGGCAGTTCCGGCCAGCTTCGGACACGGGTACAGGCCTTTGTGGAAAGTATCGAAATCAAAAAGCTGCGGAAAAGCAGGGGAGGTGAGAAGTAATGGGCAGGAAAATCGGAAGTGAACGGCTGGGAGATTTGTACCGGCCAGGGAAAAAGGTCCGCAGGCGCCGGGAATGGCGGGGCGTGAAAGACACCCTTTACGATTACAGCCGCTGGCTTCATACCATGGGCGTCCTGGGGAAATTCATGCTGAATAAAAACAATGTGAAAGCATTTTTCCGGTACCGCTGGATGCTGAATTATCTGGCTGTTCCCATGATGGTGGACCGGCACACGGCGGGCCTTCGGGGAAATCAGCTCCGGATTGCCCACACGGAATATGATCTGGTGGTAGAAGATATTGCAAAGCTGATGGCAAACATGTTCCGTGCCGATAAAAATACTGGAAACGATGAGGAATTTTCAAAAAAACTGGTTATCCTGGATGAAAATGAAATGTCCCATCTGCTGTGCGGTTTTCCCAATCTTATCGGCGTGGGCCGGGAGATTCCCGCAGTGTATGTAAGTGTGCTGCTGCAGCAGGACGCAGTGTGTCCTTACATAGATGTGGCGCAGGAATACGGTCTTTCCGGGGATGTATGCCCCATGCCGGAGGCGGAAGTGGGCGTGTCCATTGACGATGATTATCCCATTTTCGGCGCCTGCGCCATCCAGTGCAACACCACCTGCGACGGCAGTCTGATGGGAAACGGCGTAATAGCCAGAAGACTGGAAGGAGAACATGGCATTCCCTGTTTCCAGTTAGCGGCCCCTATCCGCCATACGGAAGAAGGCGTGCAGGAATATGCGGCTCAGGAAATCCGCAATGCCATTAAATTTATTGAAGACTGTACCGGGGAGACCTGGGACTGGGACGCATATTTTGCATGTGCGAAACGATTTAATGCGGAGACAAGAGAACGGATGGAATGGCTGGATTTAAGTACCACGGAATATCCCCAGGTCATCGGGGCAAATCTGGCCTTGTATACGGAGACGGTGTACATGGCCATCGGCGGAAAAGTGCCGGCCTTTCTGGAGGCAGACAAAAAGATTACCCGGCTGGCCATGGAGTCTTACAGGAAGAAAGAAATGATTGTGCCGGAGTACCGCCACCGGGCCATTATATGGGGCGTGCAGGCCCAGTATTATACGGATTTCCTGCCCTGGCTGCAGAACTGCTGGGGAATTCTGCCCCTGGTGGATATGCTGAGTCTGGTGTCCACGAAAATGATTTCCGAGGACGACCCGGAGCAGGCCATTTACGATATGGCCCATCTCTACGAAAATATGATTATGCGCAACCGTACCCACGGAGGATATAAGGTGCTGCTGGATGATCTGTGGAGATTCTGCGAGCAGTTCCATGCGGATATGGTTATCCTGTGGGAGCACATGAGCTGTAAAGCCCTGGACGGAATGCACGGGCTGTTTGAAGAACAGGCCAGAGAACACGGTATCCGGTTAATCTGGGCGGTACACGATTTGATGGATCCCCGCGTGGTGCCAAGGGCGAGTCTCAGACAGGACGTAAACCGTTATATGCGAAGCGTGCTGCGGGAAGAACCGCTGGACCCAAGCCTGGAAGAAATCGACGATGCCGCCTCCTGGTAAAATGTCAGGAGCTGCTGTACTGTGGTAACAGTTCAGCCCAGGACTTTGCACTTGCTGCAAAGTCCGTGAGAATGTGTAATGGTTGAGAAGAATCCGGCCTCTTTGCCGAAGGCAAACTGGAACAGGCCGGGTTCAGTAACTATGAAGCCGAAGGCTGAATAGTTACGTACTGTGAAACCCTCCGGCTTTCACAGCAGGATGCGTATCACAGACCGAGGAACAAACATGAGACAGAAAGGACGAAAGTATGAGATATTTTGGAGGCTGCGATTCAGGCAGTACCTATACCAAATGTGTGATTATAGATGAAACCGGAAAAATGGCGGCAAATGTCACCCTGAAAAGCCGTATCAATTCTGTGCTGAGCGCACAGGCGGCCCTGGATGAAGCCATAGAACAGGTAGAAGAACTTGAGAGCGCCAAAGATCTGGCTTATCTGGTGGGAACCGGATACGGAAGAAATAAAGTTCCGTTTGCTGATGAAAATATTTCAGAGATTAGCTGTCATGCCATGGGCGTCCATGTGGCAGACCCTACGGTCAGATCCATTATTGATATTGGAGGACAGGATGTAAAGGGAATTGCTGTGGATACCGACGGAACCGTACAGAATTTTGCCATGAACGACAAATGTGCGGCAGGAACCGGGCGGTTCTTTGAAGCCATGGCAAAGGCCTTTGAGATGGATTTGCCGGAATTTTCAAAACTGGCCCTGAAGGCGAAAAACGTCATTCCCATTACCTCCCAGTGCACGGTGTTTGCCGAAAGTGAAGTAATTTCCCTGGTAGGGGAAGGAAAGCCCATGGACGAGATTGCGGCGGGCATTGAGCTGTCCGTGGCAAAACGGTGCTTCGTTATGTCCAAAAAGGCGGGAGCGGTGGACAGAATCACCCTGACAGGCGGATGTGCCAAGAACGAAGGGCTGAAAGCCGCCATTGAAAAAGTACTGAAGCTGAAGGTCATTGAACTCCCCGTGGACCCTCAGTTAATCGGAGCCCTTGGAGCGGCAGAATTTGCCAGACAAAAGGGAATGGGTAAGGGGGACAGAATATGAAGAAAACCGGAAAAGCAGTGAAAAAAGTGCTGAAAGTGGTGAGCCTGTCAGCAGTTGCGTTTTTTGTGATTTCCTTTACCGTTTATTTTTTCAACCTGGATATGAAGCTGACAGCAGCCCTGGAGCCTTACCTGGAAAAATGGCATGACCGGGTGAAACGGGAGCGCAGGCTGTAATGATGAAACTGTATGACGACGTGCTGCGGGAAGTACTGGCAGGACTGGAAGCATATCCGGCCCGGAGGCTGAATAAGCATGGAGAGAGCTGCTGGAAAAATACGGGCAAAGAGGCCATGATTCTTCGCAGCGATATGGCTTATGAACTGGGCGGAGGCACACTTCCGGCCCTGGGGAGCACCATACTTACCACGAATCAGGAACTGGTGCCGGAGGATGAAATCCTGCTGTACGGAAAAGACCTGGGAGAAATCCGTAAAGACTGGCCTTATGCCAGAATTGCGGCGGTACGCATGAAACAGGGCAGCCTGGGAGAAGGCAATGAGCTGTACAACCGTATACGGAACCTGGAGTACATCAGATACCGCCTGTTTCCCGAAGGGTTTATGATGCGGGTTTCCGCCGCGCAGGAGCGGGAGGCGGTGCGGGTGGGCAGACAGGCCCTCCGGAAAGGACTGGGCTTTGCCCAGGTGGGCAGTATGTTTCTGGCAGCATATCATAAGAACAGGGATGTGGAAGCGGTAAAATTAATGTTTGTCACCAGACCGGAATTTCCCTGGGCAGAGCTGGAAGCCCGGTTAAAAAAATCAGAACAGATTACAAAAGCAATAGATCATGTACTGAAAAATCTTTCCATGGACTGCAACGCCTGCAGTTTGAAGCAGATTTGCGATGAAGTGGAAGGACTGAAGGAATTACACCGAAACAGTTACAGCGGATGAGAAAAGAAAGGAGAACATTATGCCGGAAATGAGCAAAGCGGTTATTCCGCCTCACATGGGAGACAAGGTACCCAGTGAAAAAATACTGAAACTTGGAAGAAAGATTACAGATGTGGCCAAACACAAACTGAAAGGACTGACGGTGGCCGACCCGGAATACTGGGGGCTGGCGGAAATCGTCACAGAGGAAATGGCGGACATTGCCCTGACCATGAAAGTCCGCCACCATTACAAAATTGAAGAACTCTGGAAAATGAACGATGTGAAGGAAGAGGAGAAAGAGCATTTCCAGGAAGTGCTGGATGAAATGAGTTATATCGGCCTTCTGGAATATGACTATGGCAATAACTACGACCATTACGGCTCCATTCCGGGGCCCACAGACCGCAGATACTGCCTGCCCATGTTTGTACCCGGTTCCGCAGAACTCTTTAATATGGAAGAAGGGCCGGAAGGCAACAAACGTCTCAGGGAACATCCGGCTCTGGCCAGCTTCTTTGAGCGCATGACCTTTATTCCTCTGGACGGGATTACCCACATGGTACCTCCGGGAGGCGCAGGTATCGGTATGCATGTTATTCCGGTGGAAAAAGCCATTTCCATGGAAAACGGCACCATTGACCTGGAGCATATCTCCTACTGGCTGAAAAAATATGAGGGCCATATCGGCGTGGGCCAGTGTTCCTGCCGCGTCAGCCGCCAGATACTGGGAGAAGGCTGCGGCGACGACGAGATGAACTGGTGTATCGGTGTGGGAGACTTTGCAGACTACTGCCGTGAGACAGGCAAAGGCCATGATATTACATACGAAGAAGCCATGGAAATTTTCCGCAAAGCCGAGGACAACGGATTCGTACATCAGATTACCAATATTGACGGAGAAAACAAAATTTTCGGAATCTGCAACTGTAATGTGAATATCTGCAACGCCCTGAGAACCTCCCAGTTGTTTAACACCCCAAATATGAGCCGCAGCGCATTTACCGCAAAGGTGGAAAAAGAAAAATGCGTGGCCTGCGGAAAATGTGTGGAATACTGTCCGGCAGGCGCAGTGAAGCTGGGACAGAAGCTCTGTAAGAAAAACGGGAAAGAAGTGCGTTATCCCAAACACGAATTGCCCGACAAACTGGTATGGGGCAAAGACAAATACGACGAAGATTACCGGGACAACAACCGGATTAACTGTTACAAAACAGGTACTGCGCCCTGTAAAGCAGCCTGTCCGGCCCATATTGCAGTACAGGGCTACATCCGCAAGGCAAAAGAGGGAAAATATCAGGAAGCACTGGCGCTGATTAAAAAAGACAACCCATTCCCGGCCATCTGCGGACGTGTCTGCAACAAACGATGCGAGATGGCATGTACCAGAGGCACCATTGACGCTCCGGTGGCCATTGACGATATTAAGAAATTCATTGCAGAACAGGATCTCCATGAAGAAACCAGATACATTCCTCCGGTGGTGATTGCCTCTAACCGCCTGACTCAGTGGGAGCAGAAAATTGCCATTATCGGAGCAGGCCCTGCCGGATTATCCTGCGCTTATTATCTGGCGACAAAAGGCTATAAGCCCACGGTATTTGAGAAACATGCAAGGCCGGGCGGAATGATGACCTACGGCATTCCTTCCTACAAACTGGAAAAAGACGTGATTGAAGCAGAAATTGACGTGATTCGTGCACTTGGCGTTGAGATAAAATGCAGCGTGGAAGTGGGCAAAGATGTAACATTGGATGAACTGCGCAGGGAAGGATACCAGGCATTCTACATCGCCATCGGCTGCCAGGGCGGCAAGATTCCGCCTATTCCCGGAAATGACGCGAAAGGCATTGACATTGCAGTGAACTTCCTCCATCATGCAACGGAAGACCAGGAGCAGAAGCTGGAGGGCAAAGTAATTGTGATTGGCGGCGGAAACGTAGCCATCGACTGTGCCAGAACCGCATACCGTTTCGGCGGAAAAGATGTGGAAATGTTCTGTCTGGAATCCAGAGAGACCATGCCCGCCTCCGATGAAGAGATTCAGGAAACACTGGAAGAAGAAATTAAAATCAACAACGGCTGGGGGCCGAAAGAGATTGTCAAAGATTCCGGCGGAAAGGTACAGTCCGTGGTATTTAAGAAATGTACCGCCACACTGGATGAAGAAGGAAAATTCAATCCTCAGTACGACGAAGACGAGCTGATAACCGTGGACTGTGCTCAGGTCATCTTTGCCATCGGACAGGGCATTGAATGGGGCGGTCTGCTGGACGGAAGCAAAGTGGAATTCTGGCATGGCAATTACCCGGTAGCGGATGCTCTGACGTATCAGACTGCAGAGCCCGATATTTTCGTGGGCGGAGATGTATATACAGGGCCTCAGTTTGTCATTGACGCCATTGAAGCCGGCAAGAATGCGGCCGTATCCCTGCACCGTTATGTACATCCGGGCACCAGCATGACCATTGGCCGGAACCGCCGGGATTTCCATGAACTGAACAAGAAGAATATTAAGGTGGAAGGTTATGACACCATCGGACGTCAGGAAGCAGGCATGGATGAAAAGATTGACCATAAACATTCCTTCCGGGATGCCCATAAGACACTGACGGAAGAACAGGTACATCTGGAAGCAGGACGCTGCTTAAGCTGCGGCGTGTCCATTGTGGATGAGAACAAGTGTATTGGCTGCGGCGTATGTACCACCAAATGCGAATTTGACGCTATCAGACTCCACCGGGATCATCCTGAATGCTCAAAGATGAGCAGATCCGAGGACAAATTTAAGGAAATCGGAGCCTATGCGGCAGGAAAGGCATTTAAGAGCATTTTCGCCAATAAGCCGGCAGTGAAAAAAGCCGGGAAAAAGACCGGGAGACCTGGGAAAACTGCGGAAAAGCGGAAGACAGGAAGAAAACAGGCTCATATAAAATAGCGGGACACAGAATGGAGAGCAGCCGTGCATGAATTAGGAATCGTGTTTCATATTGTGAAAACCGTAGAGCGTGTGGCAGAGGAAAACCAGGCAGACAAAATTACAAAAGTAACCCTTCAGATTGGAGAAGTTTCCACCATCATTCCTTATTATCTGAAGGACTGCTGGAAATGGAAATGCTCCAAAAGCCAGCGGATGGACGGATGCGAGCTGGTAATAGAGACCATCCCGGCCATTACTTACTGCGAAGACTGTCAGGAAACCTACCCTACGGTGGAGCATGGAAAAATCTGCCCTTACTGCGGCAGCGAGCATACATATCTGATACAGGGAAATGAACATCAGATTAAAGAAATAGAAGTATCTTAGGGCGTCTGCTGACGGAAAACAGGCAATGTTTCAGCGATACTTTAAAACTCAGGGGAGCAGGGCGCCTGTCGGTGTCCTGCGTCCCTCCGGAAAAGGAGATGAGCAATGAGAAAAAACAGGTCTTTTCGTATGTTACTTGCGGCAGCCATTCTGCTTATGAGCCTGTCTGAGACAGCTCTGGCACAGAATACGCAGATAGTTCCGGCACAGGGCACGGAAGCGGTGCGGCAGCATACGGAAGTTCGGGGAACCGCCAGAGAAGGCGGAGTTACCGTTTACACAAGAGAAGAATTTATGGCGGCGCTGCAGCAGAAACAGAGCCCCATTACCATAAACAATCTGATTACCATTGGCCAGGAGGCAGAGCCAGGCGGCCGGATGATTCCGGTGAAAATTCCGGCAGGAACGGTGATTCAGGGTATTTCTGTCAGCCAGAGTACTTTAAACTGCAGAAGTCCCCTGCAGCTGGAAGGGGATAATGTGGTCTTTCGGAATATGAAACTGACCATGGAATCTTCCAATGCGCTGAACAGTGTTCCTCACCGGGAAATCTTTCTGGCAGGCCACAGCCTGACACTGGACAATGTGGATACTTATCTGGACGGCGGCTCAGGAGGTATGGGCGGTACGGAAAAAGAACTGCTGCCCACCATCTGTGCCGGCGGTTATCCGGGAACAGCAGTTGGCAGCAATGCTTCCCTGACGGTTCAGAATTCCAATGACAAAACCATCCTTCAGGCAGTCCTTATGGGCCATGAGGCAATAGATGGAAATGTGCCGTACAGAGGCAAAGCAACGGTGAATCTGGATACCAGAGTAAGGGTGCGGGATTATGTGGATACCAGTCTGACCAGCCAGGCGGAAATTCAGGCTGCAGGTGCGGCAGGCAGTACCATGTGGATAAACAAATTCCGCGGTAACGGAACTACGACGCTGACTCTGAGGGCCAGTCTGATGTCAGATGCAGAAGTGGAAAATATCGGAAATATTGTAATTGCAGACGGAGGAACTCTGAAATTTAAGGCGGGAACCCTGGAGAACGTCACGCTGCGCAATGGCGGCGGCCTGGACTTAAGCGGAGTGAATGCGGAAATTAAAGGGAATTTCAGAGGTACAGGTATTCAGGATGGAGAACGGGGCGTTCTGATACTGGATGGGACAACGCAGGCAGCGATTCGGGGGCAGGTTACCGGTACCACCGTAATCTGTCCGGGAAACCGTATGGCTACAGGTTCCATTATACCGGGGAGAGACTATATCACAGCGGATCCTTCCAATGCGGTGCGGAGTAATTTCGTGCTGGCGGAGAGAAGTATTGAGAATGGTTTCAGTCTGAAATATGACAGAGGCGTGTGGAGCGTGGTGAGAGGAACTGTGGCAGACGAACCACAGGTGAGGAGTATTTCCATTGCCTCTGCTCCCAGGGAAGTGGATTTGAATAAAATCAGAAGAACTCCGGACGGAGCCATACCGGATGAAAACGTCTTTTTTGAGCTGGTGTGGTACGATGAAGACGGAACGCCTTTTACCAGTGAAGAAGCCGATGAACTGGGACTGTATGAAGCAGATTATGTAATTAAGATAAAGACGGAATACTGGGAAGGCAGCGGGGCAGATATTTCTGCAAAAACCGACTGGGGCAACAGCATTGCACTGATCACCGCTCAGGAACATCCGGGACGGTATTATCTGCAGGCGGAGCCGGATGCAAAACCGGGAGACTATACCTTCCTGTTTTTGTCTGAGTATTATACGGAAGACCTGAATACGGTGGCAGACGTAAAGAATCTGAAAGACAGGATACTGGCTCAGAAGCCTGTGCTGTTTCAGGATGGAACATCAGTCACCCCGCCGGAAGAAATACCGGTAACTCCGCCCGTTACTCCGCCGGAAGAAATACCGGTAACTCCGCCCGTTACCCCGCCGGAAGAAATGCCGGTAACCCCTCCGGTTATTTCGCCGGAACCTGAGTCTCCGGAAGAAGTACCGGAAGAAGTGCATATTCATGATTTTGAGACTGTGGTGCAGCCGGCTACACCCCGGCAGGACGGCTCCAGAATGGAGGAATGCAGCTGCGGAAAAGTGGCGTCACAGGAAATCATTTACCGGCCGGAAAAAGTCGTACTGTCCATGGAACGCACCGTATACAGCGGAAAAAGCAAGAAGCCTCAGGTATGGGTGAGGGATCGGACAGGCAGGAATATCAACAGCAGACAGTATCAGATTTCTTACCGGAATAATGTGCTGGTGGGGCAGGCAGAGGTAACAGTCCGGCTCATCGGAGATTACAGCGGAACCCTGAAAAAGAACTTTGTGATTGAACCTGGGAAAACATCCCTTACCGGACTGACAGCAAAATCCAGGGGATTTACCGTGAAATGGAAAAAACAGAGTACCCAGACCAGCGGATATGAAATCCAGTATTCCACCAGCAGTAAATTTACCGGAAAATCCACGAAAAAAGTGACGGTGAAAAGCAGCAGAACCACATCCAAAACCATTTCCGGTCAGAAAGCCGGGAAAAAGTATTACGTCAGAATCCGCACGTACAAAACAGTAAAATCAGGCGGGAAACAGATGAAAATTTATTCCGGCTGGTCTAAAGTAAAGTCTGTCAGAGCCAGATAACATACAGGTTTCTGTTGGAATTGCACGGTAATTGTGTTATAATATGCACGAAAAATGGACAGTGAGGCGGTAAAGTCAGTTGGTCAGAAGAATTTATACAAGTACGAGAAGATTAAAAGAAGGAATGAGGATAGACCAGGCCATTGTGGACCGGTCAGGCAGAGTATTGATTGCAAGAGGCGCTCCTTTGGATGATTATCTGATAGAATCCCTGTTGAAAATGGGCGTTATGGGTGTGTATATCAGAGAAGGGGAAGAAGATCCGGAGGAGCCGGGCAGTCAGGAACCGGAAATACCGGAATCCATTCAGAAAACCATCGAGAAGACCCGGAAATCGGACCCTGCCAAAGTAAAATTATCCGAGAGCGTGAAACAGCGGGTATCTGCGGGAATTCAGTATCTGTACAACAATACGGATGCGGAAAACTTTGCAGATACCACCGACGCAATTACCCAGAACCTGATGAAGGCCATTACAGACAATCAGGCCATTGCGGTGGACATCAGCGCCCTGAAAGTGAGCGACGAATATACCTTTAAGCACAGCGTGGATGTGGCTACCATGGCCATGATTGTGGGAAAGAAGCATGGACTGTCGGACAGGCAGGTGTACGATATCGGGATTTCCGGCCTGCTTCATGATGTGGGTAAATCAAGAATTCCCAATGAGATTCTGAATAAAGCGGGCAAACTCACAGACGAAGAATTTGCCGTGATGAAAAAGCATTCCCTGTTCGGCTATACCATACTGAAAGACAAAGAGGCCATTTCAGAGCCTATTGCCATGGGAGTGCTGCAGCACCATGAGAAAATCAGCGGCAGAGGATATCCCATGGGGCTGCCCGAAGAAAAAATCCATCTTTTTGCCAAAATCCTGTCAGTAGCAGATATCTACGATGCGCTGGTGACGGAACGCGTCTACAAGAAAGCATATTCCCAGCGGGACGCGGTGGAAATGATTATGTCTATGACCGGGGAACTGGACATCAATGTGATGAAAAGTTTCATGGAAAGCGTAATTCTGTATCCGGTGGACTGTATTGTGGAGTTGAGTAACGGGGAGAAAGCAAAAGTGGTGGCCAATAAATCCGGCTATATTTTAAGACCTACGGTCGTAGGGCTGAAATCCGGCAGAATTTACAATCTGGCAGAAGATATGAGCTGTGCCAGTATCATCATAAAATAGTAACTGTTTGTAAGGATACGGTGAATTTGATATGGAATGGAAAAAGAAGATGAGGCGTATAATACCGGGATTTTATGCAGCCTGTGTTGTGATGGTGTTTTTCTTTTTTCTGTATTTGTGTGCAAATATTACCAACCATGCAGTACATAACCAGATGGACACCAGTTTCTTTAAATTTGAAAATTATGATTTGGTTCATATGGAAGATGAAAGCGCCCCTCTGGGGGTGAGAGATGTGTACACCATGGAAATTTCCGATGTATCTGAGGGAGGAAGCAGCCTGGCCTTTTACAGTATTCATCAAAATGTGGAAGCATATCTGGAAGGGGAGTGTATCTATACCCTCCGGCCGGAAGAAACCAATGGATTTGGGAAAACGCCGGGAAGTAACTGGAATACGATTCTGATTAATTTTGCGGATGCGGGGAAGGAAGTCCGGGTAATACTGACGCCGGTTTATGAGAGCTCCAGGAATATTGTACCGGATTTTTATGTGGGTTCAAAGTACGGTATATGGGGACATATTTTAAAAGAGGATTTTCTGGCCTTTGTGTTAAGTTTTGTGGCGATTGTGATAGGGCTGGTGTTTATCTTTTTTACCATGTCCATTTATCACACTGCCGAAGTGGACAAGAGCCTGATTATGCTGGGGATGTTTTCTCTGAATATCGGTCTGTGGAAAATTACGGATATGGCTTCCATGTCTCTGATTTTTCCATTTTCCATTCCGCTGGCCAATCTGCCTTTTCTGTGCCTGATGCTGGTAGTGGTTCCCTTTATTCTGTATGTGAAGGAACTGTTTTCCACCAGAGACAGTCTGATATGGTACCTGCCCTGTATTCTGAGCATGGCGGTAACGGTGCTGTCCCTGATATTGCAGGTAAAAGGAATTGCAGACCTGAGGCAGACCCTGTGGATGACCCATGCAACCATGGTTTTTCTGGTGCTGGTGTTTCTTGTTATGTCCGTGCGGGAACTGCGTACCGTGGGATGGAATAAGAAGCTGCAGACACTGCTGGGATGCGCCTGTGCCTGTATCCTGGGGATGGCGGTAGATATTGTGGTCTATTATATATCCAACGGAACTTCCATGATGGTTCTGGGTATGGTGGGATTTCTCACCTATATTATTGTGCTGGGCGTCCGTTCGGTCAAAGAAACCCGGCGGCTGATGGCCATTGGCCTGCAGGCCCGGAAATACGAGGAGATGGCGTATCACGATCAGCTTACAGGGATTTTAAACCGTACCGCCTATGCCGAATATATTGAGCAGAAGGATTTTTCTCCGGAGAACAGCATTGTGGTTATGTTTGATTTGAATAATCTGAAAAAATGCAACGATACCCTGGGCCATGAAAAGGGCGACCGCTATATCCAATGCAGTGCAAAGCTGATAGAAAAGGTGTTCGGCGATATTGGGAAGTGTTACCGTATGGGCGGCGACGAATTCTGCGTGCTCCTGAAAGGCGTTTCGCTGGAAGAATGCGGAAAACGGGTTCAGAAGCTGAAAACAGAGGTGGACAGATGTAATCAGAGCAATCCGGAGGAATATCCCATTCAGATTGCCTGTGGTTACAAACTATATGACAATGAGATAGATTACGATTTGGGCGATACCCTGCGCAGGGCGGATAAAATGATGTATCATGAAAAATTTGTCATGAAGCAGCAGGCCGTACCCCTTTCATAACAGGAATTTCACAAAGAAAAATTATGTTCCACAGCTTTCTTGATAGCTGCAAAGCTCTCCCGGCTGATAACATGTTCCATGCGGCAGGCGTCTTCTGCCGCAATTTTTTCGTCCACGCCCAGGCTGGTGAGCCAGCCGGAGAGAAAACGGTGGCGTTCGTAAATCATTTCTGCAATGTCACGTCCCGATTCCGTTAAGGTGATATAGCCTGCATCAGAAACGGTAATATGACCTTTTTCCCGCAGATTCTTCATGGCTACGCTGACGCTGGATTTCTTAAAGCCCAGTTCCACCGATACGTCTATGGAACGGACCACGGGCAGTTTCCGGCTCAGAATTAAAATGGTTTCCAGATAATTTTCTGCAGATTCACTGGTTTTCATCATAAAATATCCTCCATGGCCTGATGTATGCTGATATCTCCAGTATACTGAAAAGCAGGGAAAATAGCAATCACTTATCGCAACATATACGAAAATCAATTTTCCAAAATCTCACGAATGCAATGAGATGATGGACAGTCTTGTGGAGCAGATGGCAGATTGGAATTCTGGCGTTTCTTACGGCTGTTTTATTGTTGGATATTGTGTTATATGGACATAATATGAGCGATGGGAGTATGTTTGGAGAATTAAAAAAATATAAAGACAGAACCTTTTACGAGAAACACCCCAATTTTGAATTTGACACCCTTTATGAGAAATCCATGTATCAGATTGCAGCAGTGCTGGTAACGGACGTGTCAGATATACAGGACTTCTGTTACTACGATTTTCATAATTACGATGAGCAGGAGTTTCAGAAATGTATGGATTTTATCAGAAAAAATCGGCTTTATGATACAGGTTACCAGTTTGTATATGGAGAATTTTTTGTAATGCTTTCTACCTGTAACGGGCATGATACAGACAGCAGGCTGGTTCTTGTGGGAGTGGAACAGGCATTATGAAACTTTTCCGATACTTATAAACTGACAGGGTAAGGCAGATGATGACTGAACGGAACAGGGTAAAAAGTTTAAGGAATATTTAGTAGAATTGCGTATTCATTTGTGGTAAAGTAAAGCTATCAGATGATTTCATTCCGTAGGAGGTATAGTTATGTCAAAAAAACAAGGATTAGGAATCGTATTTTTATCAATATCTGTTTTATTGTCATTAAGCGGATGTGGCAGGTCTGCAAAACAGGAGGATTCCAGTAGTGTTGACAATACTGAAAGTGTAAATATTGTCACTACTGATGCATCAGAAGCCAACAATGCAATCATTCCATTAAAAAGTGATGATACAGTTGCTGATTTTGACAGTAGCCAGGACGGTTATGAATATTATCTTACAGGGGAAGAACTTATCTCAGATATTGAACAGGGTTATATCTTTCGTTTAGATACAGCACTTAAAAAAGATTATGCACCATTTGTTACACAGGGAAATTGGTCTTTTTATGTGCATGAGAAAAATACTGTCAATCTGGAAATTAGTTTTTCTAATTTACTTATGAAATCAAAAGAAAGTATTTTCCCGACAGGTGAACAGGTTAAAGTTGAAGTAATTTCACCGGAAGATGAAACCGTATACCGTTTTGAAAAAATGGGAGATGAAATTACCAGGGATACTTCCATACAGGAACAAATTTCTGTTACGGAGGGTGAGTGGACGTTAAGAATCAGTTTTGGATATTGTTGTGGAGATACCCCGGCCTGTCTGAAAATTGCAGCTTCCTACGAAATCCCGACGGAAGATGATATTAACTGGTTAAAAGAAGAACGATTGACTAATAAAAATGATATATAAAACAGATTTATTTGCAGGGACGTTCGACTGTTTTAGATGTTTATGTGACAGCACCGATAAGGAATCTGATGTGGAAATTCAGAGGAAAGATGCAGGAGCAGGCGTAGGGCAATGCATAACAGAAAATGATGTAATGAAAGGAAACCAGCCGACCTGTCCAGTAGAGAGATATGTCGCTATCGGGGAAAATAAAGTATTATTTGGCGATGATTCGCATATTATATATGTTAATGGGAAATACAGGGGCAACGATTTTGATACAATAAAAGAATTAGCAGGCCAGTCAATGCAGTTTGCATAATCAATCGTATCAATCAAAACCAAATATAGTAACGGGGTTAGAGCATATAGGAACTGAAGTCTGTATGCTCTGTTTTTTTGCCATTAAGGGAAGAACAATGAACGGCAACATTCAGACCAACGCCACAGGGCGATTAACACCCTGTCTGCAAAAGAAGACAGGAAGAATCCTGAATGGATGGCAGCGAGGAAATGCAGGGAAATAAAATTTGATTGGCACCGTATATGACACCACTTATAATAATGGCAGGGAGGTATTCTGGTGTACCAGCCGAAAGGCGGCAGCAGCCATTGTACCTTTCGGGAAGAGGGGGAAGGCCGGTTACAATTCCAAAGCATGAGCCGATAAAGAAAGCATATGTGGAAATGGTTAAGAAAATAACAGAGAGTGAGGTGGATACGGATGACACTGAATGAATATATGGAACTGCCTTACCGTATGGAGGTTATACCTGATAAGGAAGAAGGGGGATATGCCGTAACATTCCCGGAACTGCCGGGGTGCATGACCTGCGGGGGCAACTCTTGAATCAGCAGTAAGCAATGCGGAGGACGCAAAAAAGGAGTGGTTTATGGCTGCTCCTTTCTTTACGGTTCGTTTTCGGGCAGCAAAAAAGAGCCTGTTTTACGGCTGGCTCCAAAGCCGTGCTTAAGGGCATACATCATTCTTCAGCTTATTCATTTGCGTCTCCTTTCGGTGGTTTATTTCACAAATGCACCCGTGTTCTTTTTTTACTGTTGTTCATGAGGAAAATATTTACGGAGAAAACCAAAGAGTGGAAAAAGCAGATTGCCGGATGGGATAAGGTATACTATAATTTGTAAATGGAGTAATCGTGTTGCAGGGCGGGCTGACCTTCCATTTTTACAGAATGGGGGTGATGCCTGTGAAAAATCATTTTGATTTTAAGGACGTAATGACTTTTGGTCTGTTCCTTTTGGCATTGCTTACGTTCGTTTTTACGTTTTGTAAGTAGCCATACATAGAAAAACCACCTTTAAACTTTGACGAGTAGCAAGGTGGTTTTTCTACTTTATTATTCGGTCAACCCACCTTGTGGGCGGTTGCTCCTTTTCTATAATATAACATTTCTGAACTTGAAAATCAACATTTTTTTGAAATCTCGGTAAATGCAGTGGAAAAACAGAATGCAGAATCTGATTGACACTTTATCTGACACCGCTTATAATGATTAAAATCATTCCGGACAGATTTTAAATGATACAAGGGGGAGATACCATGAAGATAAGGGAAATCGGGAGAATGATATACACGCTGAGAACCGAAAAAGAGATTTCTCAGGAGGACCTGTGCAGAGGAATCTGCTCTGTGGCGACTCTGTGCCGGCTGGAGTCCGGGGAGCGGCGGCCGGACATTCTTATTTTCAATGCATTATGCCAGCGTCTGGGCAAAACCATGGACAATATCGGCATTACTCTGACGCTGGAAGAATTTGAATATGTGGTGGAGCAGAGAAATATTGAGATTTCCCTTTCCCTGAAAGAGTATGAGCGCGGAGAACGGGAATTGCAGGAACAGGAGAGACGTGTGGGAGACCATCCCCTGAAAAGGCAGGAGCTTCACAGGCAGTATGCCATGCTTTATCTGCTGTGGAAACAGGATGAGCGGAAAGTAAAAGAACATATTCTGGAGGCGGTCACGTCAACCATCCCGGATTTCCGGGAGACGGCCCGGCGGGATTTTACAGTATTCGCTTCTGATTTTCGGAAAAAGCTGATGACGCGGCTGTGGCTGAGTGAGACGGAGACAGGACTTTTGCTGCTGTATGGTTATCTCAGGGAAAAAGAGGGAGAAGAAAGCCGGGATTTGCTGGAATGTATTCGGGATTATATTCAGTGGAAGGTAACGGATTCGGAATCCCAAAATCGCCAGATGGCGCAGGCGATGTATCTGCTGGCAAAAAACAGCGGGAAACGGGGACAATGGCAGGAATGTCTGGAATTCTGTGAGACAGTGATTGCAGCAGAAGGAAAAACAGGTTCCCCTGGACTGATGGAACGGGCGCTGGCGTTGGAACTGTGCTGCCTGGACCATGGAGTGTTCTGTAAAAACCAGAACCTGAGAAAGAAACAGTATCAGGTCTTGCAGTCTGTGTTGCAGGAATATGGCGGGGAAATGGCAGAAGAAACTTCTTTGTTCCTGTTTCGCAGCAGTTTTCAGGAGAAACAGATGGTGGATGAACTGCTCCATTATGCCAGAATACGAAAGGAACTGTCTCAGGAGACATTAAGCGAAGGCATATGCGCACCGGAAACTCTGTCACGGATTGAAACCGGGAAGCGGAATCCTACGGTAAAACATTTCTATGGACTGATGCAGAAGCTGGGGCTGGAACTGGGGTATTACAATACATATTTTGATGTGGAGAGATTCGAGACTCTGGAAAAGGGCAGGCAGCTGCAGCGATTGCTTGTACTGGGAGAATTTCGTCAGGCAGAGGAGAAGCTGCGGGAAATTGAAACCGAAATAGATAGAACGAAAGTAAGAAACATGCAGTATCTGACATTTAACCATGCTGTTCTGGAACGCGAACTGTATCATGGAAATCTGGAGGAACTGGCCCACAGGATAGAACAGGCACTGGAACTGACCCTTGACCGGAAAGAGGAACGTTTCCGAATTTATTATCAGCCCACTCAGATTGAGATTTCTTTGTTAAATCAACAGGCTGTATTATATCGTTTGATGGGAAACCAGCAGGAATCCGTAAAGATTTTGGAGTCTTTGTATGAATATTATCACAGAGGAATAGGTAATTGCGAAACAAGTTCAAAATCTTGATTCCAATAGGGCAAAGGCCCGGTTGAGCCGGACTTACAGGAGGTGGATGTGGATAACAAGGATTTTAAGACATGAAAACAAAGCAGATAAGGATATCTGCCCGTGAAATGGTATGCGGTATGTAAGGTTATGCAATCAGAGGTTTTAAACTGCGGATATATTCATGCCTGTGCAGTTTATCAGCCACCATTACAGTAATAAGCTGGGTAATCCCGGCGAGAAGCAGGTCAGCATGAAGCGTTTTTTCATTCTGCGTTTTACGTCCGGCAACACAGAAGCTGTCCTTGAAATGGTTGATTGATTTCTCAACGTTTACCCTGAGCTTATAGGTGGAATCCCATTCGGCCGTACCACGAAGCGTACCAGGATAGGCGCGCAGGTTTTTCTCGGGATAAATATAAAACATCCTGCCGCAGGGGGATTCAGTACAGGGATTTTCACAGTGGCAGACACGTTTTGATTTCTTTGTAAGTTTGTTCCACTCCCATTTCATTTTCGGGCATACAAACTTCATGGTTGGCAGTCCGCAGCGGAGATGGGATTTGCTTCCTTCCCGTTTCATTGGAAGGGATGGGTCTTTGGGGCAGCAGGGGATGCCGTCCTTATTCAGCGGGCAGTCGGATTTTGGAAGGGAGATTCTGCCGTTGAGGGGAATGTAAGCCTGCTCAAAGGAAGCTTCCTGTAACAGGTATTTGTAGATTTCAATGGAATCAAATGCGGCGTCTCCCAGAAAAGTTTTCGGATTGATAAGCGGATGCTTGCGAAAGAAATCCTTTAAAGTGGGAATCAATGCCCTGGAATCGGCAAGACTCTTATCTTCATCCGGGGAATCAGATTTTTTTCCAACAATGATGTCAGGATGAGCCGCAAGAAAGTCCTTGTTATAAAAGGAAATATCCCGGACAATGCCGAGTCCGTTGGTAATAATACCGAATTTATAAGCATAACAGAAATGCCCGTTAATGTACATCTGCTGAATGGCTGGACTGGCGGCAGCATGGGAAGGCATGGAGCCGTAGGCGGCTTTATAAGGGTCAAAGGAATCGTCCATCCCTTTTGCTTTTTTGAAGGCTTTCAGCTGTTTGATGATACGGTTGGCATATTTGGGATTGTTTTCTGTAACCCATGCCTCAATGCCGGAGGTGTCAAAGAGAAGCATGGAAGCTTTCTGTGTATCAATAGAATGGCATATCGGTTCGGTCAAGTCAACAAGATGGTCGAACATGGATTGTAAGTCCGATAAAAACTCCTGTTTGAAGCGGGTGAATTTAGAGGCATCCGGGACAACATCAAAGCCGCAGAAGTCCCGCAGTTCCTGGGAGTATTTCAGGAATACGATCAGCAGGGATGTTGTTGGGATTGAGAAGATGAGCTGTAATAACAGAGCCCTGAGCATCGGATAAAGCAGATGCTTACGGGGCCTGCCAGTGGCAGCATGGAAATGAGAAATAAAGGACACTGGGACCATTTCATCTAAGTTGATGGTATTTTCGAGAAGTGCAAGGAACTGATATTTATCATTATCAAATTTATTTTGGCAATCGGTAAAAATATCTGCCAAAGAGAGCTGTTTGTATGGTATCATGTAGGTACAACTCCTTTCTGGTGGATGGTTGATTGTTACTCGACATCTCAATTTTACCACAAACCAGTGAGGAGTTGTTTTATTTTGTAACAAAAAGAATCCCGTATTTATGTGGGTTCTGGCGTTTCGCAAACGCCTATCACAGAGGAATAGGTAATTGCGAAACAAGTTCAAAATCTTGATTCCAATAGGGCAAAGGCCCGGTTGAGCCGGACTTACAGGAGGTGGATGTGGATAACAAGGATTTTAAGACATGAAAACAAAGCAGATAAGGATATCTGCCCGTGAAATGGTATGCGGTATGTAAGGTTATGCAATCAGAGGTTTTAAACTGCGGATATATTCATGCCTGTGCAGTTTATCAGCCACCATTACAGTAATAAGCTGGGTAATCCCGGCGAGAAGCAGGTCAGCATGAAGCGTTTTTTCATTCTGCGTTTTACGTCCGGCAACACAGAAGCTGTCCTTGAAATGGTTGATTGATTTCTCAACGTTTACCCTGAGCTTATAGGTGGAATCCCATTCGGCCGTACCACGAAGCGTACCAGGATAGGCGCGCAGGTTTTTCTCGGGATAAATATAAAACATCCTGCCGCAGGGGGATTCAGTACAGGGATTTTCACAGTGGCAGACACGTTTTGATTTCTTTGTAAGTTTGTTCCACTCCCATTTCATTTTCGGGCATACAAACTTCATGGTTGGCAGTCCGCAGCGGAGATGGGATTTGCTTCCTTCCCGTTTCATTGGAAGGGATGGGTCTTTGGGGCAGCAGGGGATGCCGTCCTTATTCAGCGGGCAGTCGGATTTTGGAAGGGAGATTCTGCCGTTGAGGGGAATGTAAGCCTGCTCAAAGGAAGCTTCCTGTAACAGGTATTTGTAGATTTCAATGGAATCAAATGCGGCGTCTCCCAGAAAAGTTTTCGGATTGATAAGCGGATGCTTGCGAAAGAAATCCTTTAAAGTGGGAATCAATGCCCTGGAATCGGCAAGACTCTTATCTTCATCCGGGGAATCAGATTTTTTTCCAACAATGATGTCAGGATGAGCCGCAAGAAAGTCCTTGTTATAAAAGGAAATATCCCGGACAATGCCGAGTCCGTTGGTAATAATACCGAATTTATAAGCATAACAGAAATGCCCGTTAATGTACATCTGCTGAATGGCTGGACTGGCGGCAGCATGGGAAGGCATGGAGCCGTAGGCGGCTTTATAAGGGTCAAAGGAATCGTCCATCCCTTTTGCTTTTTTGAAGGCTTTCAGCTGTTTGATGATACGGTTGGCATATTTGGGATTGTTTTCTGTAACCCATGCCTCAATGCCGGAGGTGTCAAAGAGAAGCATGGAAGCTTTCTGTGTATCAATAGAATGGCATATCGGTTCGGTCAAGTCAACAAGATGGTCGAACATGGATTGTAAGTCCGATAAAAACTCCTGTTTGAAGCGGGTGAATTTAGAGGCATCCGGGACAACATCAAAGCCGCAGAAGTCCCGCAGTTCCTGGGAGTATTTCAGGAATACGATCAGCAGGGATGTTGTTGGGATTGAGAAGATGAGCTGTAATAACAGAGCCCTGAGCATCGGATAAAGCAGATGCTTACGGGGCCTGCCAGTGGCAGCATGGAAATGAGAAATAAAGGACACTGGGACCATTTCATCTAAGTTGATGGTATTTTCGAGAAGTGCAAGGAACTGATATTTATCATTATCAAATTTATTTTGGCAATCGGTAAAAATATCTGCCAAAGAGAGCTGTTTGTATGGTATCATGTAGGTACAACTCCTTTCTGGTGGATGGTTGATTGTTACTCGACATCTCAATTTTACCACAAACCAGTGAGGAGTTGTTTTATTTTGTAACAAAAAGAATCCCGTATTTATGTGGGTTCTGGCGTTTCGCAAACGCCTATATCACAGAGGAAAATTGAAAGGAGTGGAGCGGGATAAAAAATATATAATGATTTTAAGTAATCTTGCTTCCAGTACAGAAGAAATTAATGAGTTGGAACAGGCACTGGAGTATACAAATGAGGCCATAACTCAGGGAATAAAAATAAGAAAGGGTATTAAGCTGGGGGGAAATTTGATAACAAAAGCATATATTCAGGAGCGGAAAGAAGAAAAAATATGCCTGACAACATATGAGCAGGCATATTATATGTGTGGATTGTTTGAAGATTTCCGAAATCAGAAAACAGTAAGTGATTATGTAAAGATGAACTGGGGCGTTGATTTCAATACATATCATCAGTGGGATGATGGATGTCCAATGGCATAACGTCAAATAAATTTGAATGAGTAAGCGTTTTGTCAGAAAATGATAGGGATACCATTATAAGCAGACAAAAAGTGGATGTAAAAAGTGCTTTTCTGAATTTTTTCATAATAAAAGTTTCCTCCTGTAATATATTTTGAATAAGATAATAACGGAAAAAAAACACCATGACGAAACCGGAAAACATATTTTTCCGGTTTCGTCATGGTGTTTTTTTCACAACAGAAATATAATAGCTTTGGAATGAAAAGTGAGTTTCGAAAATCAATGAAAAGGGAAAAGCAGTACATATTAAGTATGCCTGATAACAGACAGGCATAACGTGTAAACGTCATTATATTGTAATGAGCTTATAAGGTAAGGGAACGGGGTATGAAAGATATATTTTCGTTCTCTTATATTATGCGGAAGGAGTAAATATGTATAAAATTGGAAAAAGCATAGAAATGTCTGACACAACGTTAAATCATATGAAGCATTTTTCTCCGGAATTACCACGAACGGATACTTACTGAATCGGGAATTGTTTAAAAAATTATATGTTCTGGGTATCAATTCTTATCAGATTACTTTAGGTTGAAAATTTAAAAGAAATATCAGGTTTACTACAATAGATAATTGTGGAAACTGTGATTATCTGATAAGCTGTCTTCATAAGGCATGTCCCAAACTGATGGTTGTAGACAAAATGCCATCAGATGGCTGTTTTATGCCCCATGAAAGGAGTCCGGAAGAGAAGCAATGAAAAAATATATTCTGAACAGATGGAAAGAAAACTTTGCAGCCTGCAGCATACAGTGTCTGAATATTTTGATGTCAGTGCTGTGTGCGTTTACCCTGATGAAAATTGTGGATAATCTTACAGCAGGAAATCAGGAAAACGTGCAGGTTTATCTGGTGTTGCAGGCATTGTGCTGGCTTTTGACAGCAATTACGTATTATGCCGGGAATATTCTTATGGGAAAAGCCCAGCAGGCAATGGAAAATGATATGCGCCATGATCTGACCATGATTTTAGCGAAGAAAAGTTACCAGCAATATGAGAAACACGCCATCGGAGATTATATTTCCTGGTATTCTCATGATGTGGGACAGATGCTTTATCTGGGCGGAAATTCCTTTTACGCTCTGGTAACATCCGGTTTCCAGACTGTAGTATCTGCCGCATCCCTGCTGGCCCTCCATTGGAGTATTTCTGCGGCAGCGGTGGCAGGTGCACTGACGCTGGCAGGAATTTCCATGTATTTTGAAAGCAGAATTACAGAGAAAGCTCATTATGTTTCCAAAAGCAGTGAAATATTCAGCAGTAATATGAAAAATCTGCTGAGCGGGTTCGGCGTTATGAAAAACTTTCGGATTTTGGATGAATTTACGAAACAGGCGGATGAAGAAAGTGAGAAAAGGGCGGAAAGCGTATTTCAGTACACAAAAATACAGGTGCTGTCTAATGGATGGCTTTTATTCTGGAATGCATTTTTTCAGGTTGTTATTCTCGCAGTCTGCGTGTTTTTCATTTTACAGGGAAAGCTGCAGGTCGGTGCGGTTGTGGGCATCGGGAGTTTCCTGCCGAAAGTGTTTGAAGGGATGACGGAAACCCTTTGCCATAAAAATTCCATGGTGGCCATCCGTCCTTATGTGGAAAAATTTGAGAAGGAGAGGGCTGAGTATGCAGCAGAAGGAACGGGCGCAGGAAAGTTCCCTTCTGCCAGCAGGGCAATTGAAACCTGTCAGCTCAGTTATAAATATGGAGAAAAACAGGTATTTGAAAATTTGAATATCAAAATAAATATCGGGAAAAAGTATGCGCTGACAGGCTCCAGCGGAGGCGGAAAGACAACACTTATGAAAATACTGATGGGGCAGCTGAGAGATTATGAGGGACAGGTACTGTTTGACGGAGAAGAAGCGGGAGGTTACAGTTCGGAGGAAATTGCAGGAAAAATTGCCTATATTGAACAGCAGGTATACCTGTTTGATACCACCATTCGGAATAATATCACGCTCTGGAAGACGTATTCTGAGGAAGAAATGGAATGTGCACTCCGGGAAAGTGCTCTGTATGAAGAAATATGTAAATTTCCTCAGGGACTGGACACTCCTGTGGGAGAGAACGGGAAAAACCTGTCCGGCGGCCAGCGGCAGAGAATTGCCCTGGCAAGAGCTCTGATAAATGGCAGAAAAATTCTGTTCGTGGATGAGGGAACCTCTGCTCTGGATATGGAGAATGCGGCTGTTGTGGAAGAATGTCTGCTGAAAAACAGGAATCTGACTCTTTTGCTAATCAGCCATCATCTGACAGAGGAACGAAAACAGCAATTCGACCAGGTGTTTTGTATTGGAAAAATTTGATTTGTGAAATTGAGCTGACCGAAGAAATGAAAAAGATAAAATAAGATGGAATGATATTGATAAACAGGTAATTGCGAAACTCAATAATTGTACCAATTTCATGTGCAATTCAAAAAATTTGAATGCAAATATTTTCTCATGCAAAAGGTGAGAAATGCATTTTAGCGCCATGGAAGCGAGACTTAAAAGAGAATGGAAGCCTTTGCTGACATGCTCTTTCGTAGTCAAAGGCTCGCTGGAATGTTCGGTGCGTCCGGCATTTCGGCCTTTTTGTATGATGAAAATATTTCATAGAAAGTGTAGAAATTGTACATGAAATTTTGATAATTTAATAGTTTTGCAATTGCCTGATATTGATAAATATTGTAAGGAGGATTTACCATGAGCAGCCCCGTATCAGAGAAAAAGACAGGTTACCGTTCTGTGCTCACTCAGAAAGAATACTGCAAACTGATTTTGTCCAACCTGATTAATCGTTTTGGGGATTCCATTGACAGTATAGCATTTACCTGGCTGGTTTATGCTATTACAAATAATGCCGCATGGTCCGCGATTATTTTTGGTGTTAATAAACTGCCCACCATATTTTTGCAGCCCATTGCGGGAGCAGTGGTGGAACACAGAAATAAAAAAAGCATTATGATTCAGACCAATATTGTGCGGGGAATTTGTGTGACCTGTATAGCGGCGGCTTATTGGGCCGGAATTCTTAAGCCCTGGATGCTGATTATAACCACATTGATTATTTCCAGTGTGGAGGCTTTTTGCCTGCCGGCTTCCAGTGCGGTGATTCCGCGTATTCTGAAAAAAGAATACTTTGAGTTTGGAATTTCTTTGAATGCCAGTGCTTCCAATATTGTAGAACTGATCGGTCTTGGTATGGCGGGATTTATCATAGCCAGATTTGGTATTGTTACTGCTATTTTAATTGATGCAGCCACTTTTTTTGGTTCTTCACTCCTGATTGCCGCTATAAAAACCGGAGAGGGAGTCGGTGAGAGGAAAAAAGTGGATGTTGCAGGCTGCTTTCGTCTGGTAAAGGAAGGGGCCGATTATGTGAAAACCAGACGGATTGTGCTGAATTTTATTGTACTGGCAGTGCTGGCCAATGCCATGTTTGTACCATTTAACAGTTTGCAGGCGCCTCTGGCAAAAGAAATACTGGGTTCCGGAGAAACCATGATTTCCGTGCTCAGCATTGCATTGTCAGCAGGAATGCTCTGTGCATCCGTAATGTTCCCCTATATAGCTGCGAAAATGTCCGGAAAATCTCTGGTTGCGCTGGGCGGTATGTCTTTTGGGGTGTATTATGCAGCCCTTACAGGTATCGGCAGATTTATTACGAATGAGCTGTATCGGTATGTGGCTGTGTTTGTATTCACTTTTATAGCAGGTTTTCTGGTAACTCAGTTATCCACCTACATAAATGTTGCTTTTCTGAAATCTGTAGAGCAGGAGTATCTTGCCCGGTCAGCGGCCATTATGAACGCAGCGGGAGCCAGTGCTGTTCCCCTTGTTTCATTTCTGATCAGTGCGGTGGTGTCTGTAATCTCAACAGAAATGGTGTTTCTCTGCGCAGGTATTTTTCTGATCATCGTTATTGGGTATCTGTCAGTTACCATGAATTTTGAAACGGAATCCTGATGGCAGGAAACAGATAAAGCACAGTAAACGACAGAGTCGGGTTTTGCTTTATATATGAATCCTTCCGGATCCTGATAAAAATTTCCATGGGGTTATTGACATAAAACAAATGTTAGTGTATACTAACAAAAGAAATCAAATGAGAGTCATTATCAAAATATCAGGAAAGAAGTGATGAGGATGCCCTTAACAATGGCAAAACCAGGAGAAGTCAATACCATCCGGAAAGTGGGAGGAAAGGAAGAAACCAGAAAATTTCTGGAAAATCTGGGATTTGTGACCGGCGGGCAGGTGACCGTTGTGTCGCAAATCAGCGGCAGCATGATTGTAAATGTGAAGGAATCAAGAGTTGCCCTGAACAGAGATATGGCGAATAAAATACTGATTTAACCTGCAGATAAGAGATACGGGAATTAAAATACGGGAAATGAAAGAAAGGAAATGGAGAACATGAAAACATTAAAACAGATTTCATGCGGCAACACAGTGAAGGTGGCAAAGCTGCATGGAGAAGGCCCTGTAAAGCGCCGGATTATGGATATGGGAATTACCAGGGGTGTGGAAATATTTGTCCGGAAGGTGGCGCCTCTGGGAGATCCACTGGAAGTGACAGTGCGCGGATATGAACTGTCACTGCGGAAAGCAGACGCGGAAATGATAGAAGTAGAGTGAGACGATTTTGCCGGAATAAATCTCAGGTAAAACCGGCAGAATTATTTTTTTTAACAAATAGTTAGTAATAGCTAATTTCAGTAAGCGTTGAAAAACACTTACCTGAAAATATAAAAATTGCCGAAAGGAAAACAGGAGGTCGGAAAATGTCTGTAAAAATAGCATTGGCAGGAAATCCAAACTGCGGAAAAACCACGTTATTTAATGTACTGACCGGTTCCAGCCAGTTTGTGGGAAACTGGCCCGGTGTAACGGTGGAGAAAAAGGAAGGGAAACTGAAAGGTCATAAAGACGTTGTCATTATGGATTTACCAGGTATTTATTCCCTGTCCCCTTATACGCTGGAGGAAGTGGTTGCCAGAAATTATCTGATTGGAGAGCGTCCCGATGCGATTTTGAATATTGTGGACGGAACCAATCTGGAAAGGAATCTCTATCTTTCCACTCAGTTGATGGAGCTGGGAATCCCTGTGGTTCTGGCTGTGAATATGATGGATGTAGTTCAGAAAAACGGAGATCAGATACATATCAGGAAGCTCAGTGAGAGCATGGGCTGCCCGGTGGTGGAAATCTCCGCACTGAAGGGCGATGGGGTGAAAACAGCGGCGGAACAGGCGCTCCATGCGGCGAAGAATCAGAAAGCAGCAAAAGCAGTACATGAATTTTCACCGGAGCTGGAAGGAATTTTAAACGCTGTGGAAGGTAAGCTGGGAAATGAAATACCGGAGGAACAGAAGCGTTTCTTTGCTGTTAAACTGCTGGAGCAGGATAGCAGGATTGGAGAAAGCATGAAACATGTGCCTGATGTGACAGCAGAAATAGCAGCTCTGGAACAGGAAATGGACGATGATGCGGAGAGTATCATTACCAATGAGCGGTATGTGTATATTTCTTCTATTATAAAGGGGTGTTATACCAGACAGCAGAAAGAAAAAATTACAGTTTCCGATAAGATTGACAAAGTTGTAACAAACAGGATTCTGGCGCTGCCCGTTTTTGCGGCGGTGATGGCCCTTGTGTATTATGTTTCCGTTACCACAGTGGGAAGCTGGGCCACCGACTGGGTAAATGACGGGGTATTCGGCGAAGGATGGAATCTGTTTGGCCTGGAGAGTCTGCATGTGGCGGCAATTCCGGAACTGCTTTCCGGCGGACTGGAAGCCATTGGCTGTGCTGCCTGGCTGCAGGGCCTGATTGTGGACGGAATTGTGGCAGGTGTGGGCGCTGTGCTGGGATTTGTGCCCCAGATGCTGGTGCTGTTTCTGTTCCTGGCATTTCTGGAGGCCTGCGGATACATGGCCAGAGTGGCTTTCATCATGGACCGTATTTTCCGTAAATTCGGTCTTTCCGGGAAATCCTTTATTCCCATGCTGATTGGAACGGGCTGCGGTGTGCCGGGAATTATGGCCTCCCGCACCATCGAAAACGACAGAGACCGGAAAATGACCATTATGACCACCACGTTTATTCCCTGCGGTGCAAAGCTGCCCATTATCGCGCTGATTGCAGGAGCATTTTTCGGGAATGCCTGGTGGGTTTCCTGGAGTGCGTTTTTCGTGGGAATTGCAGCGGTAATCTGTTCCGGGATTATTTTGAAGAAAACAAAAATGTTTGCAGGGGAACCGGCTCCTTTTGTGATGGAGCTTCCGGCCTATCATATGCCCACGGTTGGAAATGTATTAAGAAGCATGTGGGAGCGGGGCTGGTCCTTTATCAAAAAAGCAGGGACAATTATTCTTTTATCGACGATTTTTGTATGGTTTACCACTTATTTCGGCTGGGTGGACGGACAGTTCCGTATGCTGGATGATATGGAAATCGACCACAGTATCCTGGCTTCCATCGGAAATGTATTTGCATGGTTCTTTATTCCCCTTGGCTGGGGCGACTGGAAATCTGCAGTGGCTGCCCTTACCGGACTGGTGGCAAAAGAAAATGTGGTGGGAACCTTTGGAATTCTCTTTGGTTTTGCAGAAGTGGCGGAAGACGGAAGCGAAATATGGGGAACTCTGGCAGGTCATATGACAGGGGTTGCAGCTTATTCTTTCCTGGTGTTTAATCTGCTGTGTGCTCCCTGTTTTGCGGCCATGGGCGCTATCAAACGGGAAATGAACAACATAAAATGGTTCTGGTTTGCCATCGGCTATCAGTGTCTTTTGGCCTATATAGTGGCATTGTGCGTTTACCAGATTGGAACCTGGATTACTGTGGGAACCTTTGGCATCGGAACCGTTGTGGCCATGGTTCTGATTGCAGGATTTATATATCTGCTGTTCCGTCCTGGAAGAGAAACATCTTTCCGGAAAATAAAAGGTATGGCAGGAGAAAGAGTGTAAGAAAGGTTTTTCAGGGAATACTGACGGTAAACCATAACAGCCGGTTCGGGATGAGCGTACGGTGTGCGAAATCTGCAAGGCTGAAATTTTTACAGAGACAGGAGCAACAAAGATGTATATTTTCACTGGTTTACTGATACCTTTTCTGGGAACAGCACTGGGAGCGGGAAGTGTGTTTTTCCTGAAAAATAATGAACTGAATCCCCTGGTACAACGGGCGCTGCCGGGGTTTGCCTCCGGGGTGATGGTGGCGGCGTCCGTCTGGTCCCTTCTGATTCCTGCCATGGATGCTTCTTCTTCCATGGGAAAGCTGGCTTTTCTGCCTGCAGCAGTGGGATTTGCCCTGGGAATCGCTTTTCTGCTGGGCATGGACCGGATGGTGCCCCATCTTCATCTGAATCCGGAGCAGCCGGAAGGCCCCAGAAGCAGGCTGAAGAAAACCACCATGCTGGTACTGGCTGTTACCCTTCACAATATTCCGGAAGGCATGGCGGTAGGAGTAGTATTTGCAGGGCTCCTTTCCGGGGAGCAGACCATTTCCCGGACCGGGGCGCTGGCGTTGTCACTGGGCATTGCCATTCAGAATTTCCCGGAAGGAGCCATTATTTCCCTTCCTCTGAAAAAGGAAGGCGGAAGCCGCCGGAAAGCATTTCTCTACGGACTCCTTTCCGGTATTGTGGAGCCTGTGGGAGCAGCGGTTACCCTTCTGGTGACAGGCCTTGTGGTGCCCCTTCTGCCTTACCTGCTTTCCTTTGCGGCCGGCGCCATGATTTATGTGGTGGTGGAAGAACTTCTGCCGGAATCTTCTCAGGGCCCCCATTCCAACGTGGGTACCCTGGGATTTGCTTTTGGGTTTCTGCTCATGATGGTACTGGATGTGGCTCTGGGATAGAGGGGAAAATCCCGATGGGATTGCTGTAGTATGTTCTGCCGGGATTCCGGGCTTCTGTCCGGTATGTCTGTCAGGATTCCGGACTGTGATTCAGAAAATCAATCAGCGGTTCCGCATATGCTTTATCTGAAATATCATAGGAAGATGAGATGGCCCGTTCCATTTCCAGCTCCTGGGGCGTCTTGTCTTTCTTCTTTTTCATCATCTTTGCCATGGTCTTCATCATCAGTCTGTCTGTCAGGGACATTCTTTCATAGCACAGGCCGCCGGGCATATAAAAATGAGGAATATCTTCCAGTTCTTTTCCGGTGAGGTTCTGAGTCCAGAATTCATTTATGGTGTCTTTAGCAGTGGCAGGCATGGCTCCTGTGACAAACAGCAGGAATCTTTGGGCAGTGCTTTTGCGAAACATATCCCTTATTTTTTTATATCCGTCAATCCTGCCCGCATGGGCCCGGCTTCCGAAAATAATCACGTCACAGCCGGACATCAGTTCCGGGGTTGCCTCTTTATAATCCACCAGCCGGCCTCCTGTTTTCTGAGCAATCAGTCTGGCATATTTCTTCGCAAATCCGGTGCTGCTTTTGTATATAATCATAATATTATCTTTCATGAAAATTTTCCTCCTTCTGATTTAATGCCTGTGCTATAAATGCCTGGCAGGCCAGCTCCTGCTGCATGTGAATTTCTTCCAGGGGGATACCCGGCTTCGTCATGGAAAAAATGGTTCCGATTCCAATGGTGTAAATCAGCATATGCAAATGAAGTTGTTTTGCCCGAGAGATACTGATGTTCAATTCCCTGGCAATAAATTCGGAAACCTGCGGACTGGTTTCTTTCTGATATAAATCCTGCAGAGAGGAGATACCCTCTCTTCTGTGCAGAACAAATATTTTAAACAGATGGGGTTCTTCCTCGGCCAGCTGAATAAAGGCTTTTCCGGTACTGCGGAACAGGTCTTTTGAATCAATATGGGCTGCAATATACTTCTGTATAAAGTCGCTGGTCTTTGCGGCCACATCCTGCCGCAGACTGTCCATGTTTTTACAGTAGCTGTAAATTGGCTGCACGGAACAGCCGATGGTATCGGCAATGGTTTTGACCATGACATGTTCCATGCCTTCTTTTCTGGCTATTTCAAATCCGGCGTTAATAACCATTTCTTTTGTGATTCTCTGTTTTGGCATATTAATCTCCATATAATCATTTTATATAAATAGTTTATATAAAATGATTATATATATCTGAATGGAGATTGTCAATAAGAAAGAGGAAAGACAGACGACCCGGAGCGTATATTTTTTTCCGTATGGGAAATACTGACAGAAACAGGCATTTGCGAAACTCAGTAATTGTGCTGGTTTCATGTACAATTCAAAGAATTTAAATATAAATATTTTCTCATGCAAAAGGTGAGAAATGCATTTCAGCACCATGGAAGCGAGACTCAAAGAAGCATGGAAGATTCTGCTGAACATGATTCTTTGTATTCAGAGGCTCGCTGGAATGTCCGGTGCGTCTGGCATTTCGGCCTTTAGTATGAAGAAAATATTTAAGAAAAATTGTGCTAATTGTACATGAAATTTTGATAACTGGATAGTTTCGCACTTGCCTGACTGACAGAAAAAGGAGAATGAAATATGGATAAATATCTTTGTGAGCCATGCGGCTATGTTTACGACCCCGAAGTGGGAGATCCGGACAACGGAATTGCACCGGGTACTTCTTTTGAAGATTTGCCGGAGGACTGGGTGTGTCCCTGGTGCGGCCTGGGAAAAGATGTGTTTGTGAAAGAAGGAGCATAGCCGTGCCTGGCTATGTTCTTTTTTTCACCTGATTCCGGTTCTGGCATTAGAAAAAAGAAAGAAACTGGCTCTATAAAATCGACGTCATAAGGCGTATTATACGGATGAAAAATCAAAAGCCTGCATTGCGGACAGAAAGAAGGAAATATTATGTACAAGATTATGACGCCGGGGCCTACCCAGGTGAAAGAAAACATCCGTCTGGCCAGAGCCAGGGAGTGCACCAACCCGGATTTGGATGAAACTTTTGTGGAATTTTACAGAGAAACCTGCGAAAAAATCAGCCGCCTGCTTCATACGGAACATGAAACGCTGATTCTGGACGGGGAAGGAATTCTGGGACTGGAAGCCGCCTGCGCCTCCCTGACAGAGCCGGGAGACAGGGTTCTGGTGCTGGATAATGGAATTTACGGAAAAGGATTTGCAGATTTTGTATCCATATACGGAGGCCGGCCAGAGCTTTATACGGTGGATGATACAATGCCCATAGACCCGGAAGCTCTGAAAAAGTTTCTGGAGAAAAACCATGATTACAAGTACGCCACACTGGTACACTGCGATACGCCCAGCGGTATGCTGAACGACATTCATGCGCTCTGTCCCCTGCTGAAAAAATACGGGATTCTGACAGTGGTGGATTCGGTGTCGGCCATGTTCGGGGAACGGGTGGATGTGACAGAAGCACAGGCTGACATTCTCTGCGGCGGTTCTCAGAAAGCAGTTTCCGCGCCTCCCGGACTGACTTTTGTGACCGTAAGTCCGGAAGCCAAAAAAGCCATGGCAGAGCGAAAAACCCCCATTGCATCCTTTTATGCCAGCCTGAAAGTGTTCGAAGGCTATTATGAGAAAAAATGGTTTCCATATACCATGCCCATCAGCGATATCTACGGCCTGCGGGCGGCTGTTGACAATATTGAACAGGACAGTGATATGCTGGCCCGCCATGCCGCAATCGGAACGGCCTGCAGGCAGGCTCTTACGGAGGCGGGACTGCAGCTTCATCTGAAACAGGGATTTTCCAATACGGTGACGGTATTTGATGTGCCGGAAGGAACCACAGCCCAGGAGATTCTCACAACCATGCGTGAGGAGCACAACATTATGCTGGCCGGCTCTTTTGACAGTCTGGCCGGGCAGGTCATCCGAATCGGACATATGGGAACCAACGCAGCCTTTGCAGACATGGAGGAAACCATGGAAGCGCTGGAGCAGACCATGAAAAAACTGGGAATAAATCTGAAATGCTCCTTAAAAGAACAGTTCTGTGCGCGATTTCATCTCTTGACAGAAAAGTAATATTATGAGATAGTAAGCAGAAAGGAAAAACATGGTGGAATGTTAGTTTGGAAAGGAAAGCGGGAGAAGATATGTCAGTTACAGACAAAATCAACCAATTGAAAAAAGAGCGGAATGCTGTGATTCTTGCCCATTATTATGTGGACGATGAAGTGCAGGCAATTGCTGACTATGTGGGAGATTCTTTTTACCTCAGTAAAATTGCCACAATGGTAAAGGCAGAGACTATTTTATTCTGCGGAGTATCTTTTATGGGAGAAAGTGCGAAAATTCTCAATCCGGAAAAGACTGTCATTATGCCGGATATGGGAGCGGACTGTCCCATGGCCCATATGGCAGATATTGAGAAAATCAATGAGGCCCGGAAACAGTATGAAGATCTGGCAGTAGTCTGCTACATCAATTCTACCGCAGAACTGAAGACGTATTCCGATGTATGCGTTACCTCCTCCAATGCGGTGAAGATTGTGAAGGCGCTGCCGAATCAGCATATTTATTTTATTCCGGATGAGAATCTGGGACGTTATGTGGCTTCCCAGGTACCGGAGAAACATTTTATTTTCAACGACGGATACTGTCATGTACATACCAGCATTCTGGCCAAAAATGTGCAGATTGTGAAGGATATCCATCCCAAAGCGGAGATTCTGGTACATCCGGAATGTACCATGGATGTGATTGCCATGGCAGATTACGTGGGCAGTACCTCAGGTATTATCAAGCATGTGACAGAGAGTAAAGCGAAAGAATTTATTGTATGTACGGAAATGGGCGTTCTCTATGAGCTGCAGCTGAAAAAGCCCAAAAAACTTTTCTTCGACGCAGGACAGAAAAAATGTTCGGATATGAAGCGGGTTACGCTGGAGAATGTGGCGGAAGCGCTGGAGCAGATGACAAATGTGGTGGAAATGGATGAAGATCTGCGGCTGCGTGCCAAAAAGCCTCTGGAGCGTATGCTGGAACTGGGGTAGGGCTCTGGTACGGATACCGTTGTTATGCCAGAGGAAACATGTCTGGGGCTGTTTGGAAAGAGGGAGAACAGGAGATGGCTCGAAATAAGAATCCGGAAGAAACCGTACAGCTTATTCTGGACGTGTCCACCAGGCTGTTTATGGAAAAAGGTTATGAATATACTTCTGTGCAGGATATTATAGATCATCTGGGAGGACTCAGCAAAGGCGCCATTTATCATCATTTTAAATCAAAAGAAGATATTCTGATTGCAGTGATAGAAAGGATGACGTCAGAGTCCAATCGTCTTCTGGCAGAAATCAGGGATCGTTCTGACCTGAACGGCAGGGAAAAGATGAAAACTATTTTCAGAGCGTCCATCTGCCGGCCGGTACAGGATGAAATCTTTACGGTGGCTCCGAATTTCCGCAACAATCCGAAATTACTGCTCAGCCTTCTGGAAGATACGGTAAATGAGGTGGCGCCACACTATATTCAGCCCATTATCCGGCAGGGAATGGAAGACGGCTCCATACGGACCGATTATCCCGAAGAACTGGCGGAACTGATTATCCTTGTGGCAAATGTCTGGATGAATCCCATGATATTTGACAAAACGCCGGATGAATCTTATCGCAGGTTCATGATATTCCGGCAGATGATGGAAGGCTTCGGCCTGGATGTTGTGGATGATGAACTTCTGGACAGGCTGCTGGAATTAGCAGCTATTTATGATAAAAAGAAACAGGAACCGGGAGATGAAACACACTGAATGCAGGAGCAGGTGTTTCATCTCCCGGTTTTTATCTTACAGGAAATACTATGTTGCTGTGAAGTGTTAAAGAATATGGATTTCCTATAAGATAAAGCCCTCCGGGCGGGATGCGCAGCTCGCGGAGATGAAGTTATTGCCAGGCAATCCGCTCGCGCGCGGAGAATGCGCCTGCGCATTCTTTTTATCTTATCTGACAGGAATATCTACACGCTTTCTTTTTTCCGGTGTAAATACCTGGCCAGATACACAAAGGGGGTATCTGCAATACTTGTCACCAGGAAGATAATATAGCTGGACATGGCAATGGAAATCAGAGTGGCGGTGTTATGGGTTCCGAGAAATGCTCCCCAGGTAAATAACAGGGTATTCAGAAGCTGGGATACCATGGTGGAACCGTTGTTTCTAAGCCACAGGAATTTCCTGGAGTCGCCGAATTTCTGTTTGGTATAGGCCCACCATTTATGGTAAGCCCACACGTCGAAAAGCTGGACAATAACATACACCACAATACCCACAATCATCAGCCTCGGCGTGTTGGAAAAAACAGTGCGGATGGCCGGAGAGGCGAAATCATTTTCATTGGGCACATACAGCATCCAGGACTGGCTGATTAAAATAAAGATAACCGAGGTGGCAATGCCCAGGTAAACAGCCTGCTGTGCAGATTTTTTGCTGTAAAGCTCGCTTAAAATATCCGTTACCAGAAAAGTGGAGGCAAACAGGATGTTGCCCAGCGTCATTTCCATGCCGAAAGCATTTACCACAATCAGCACCTCCACGTTTGCGGCGATGGTGGCAATTACTGTCCACAGATACAGTCCCTGTTCCTGAAACAGCCGAAACAGAATCAGCACCGCGGAAAAAGTCAGAATCAGGGATACCAGTAAAAGAATTTCATTCTGCATGTTCTACCACACCTCCTACGCCGAAAGCAGTATTTTCCATCAAAATATCTACCCGGTCATTGCCCTTATATTTCGGATAAATCTCTCTGGTGAAAGTTTCAATTACACGAGGATCCGGCTTCACGGGCTTTTTGTTTTCCTGCATGATATTGACGCATACCCGTTCAAAACAGGTAAGTCCTGTCTGAATATCCCCATCCATGCTTTCCGCAGTCTGGCCCGGAATGCCCTGCAGAAGGCAGACTTCGTCAAAGTATGTTGCAATTTCTTCCGGAGAGGACGCGTCAATGCCCTTTGCCAGATAGCTTTCCCGGAACAGGGAGTCGAAGGTTTCCACGCCGGTTTTTATTTTCAGCTCCACGCCTGATGCTCCAAAACGCCGGCGGAAAGGGGCGATGGCTTCCCGGTGCCTCCAGTGGCATTCAAAATGTACCTGCCGGATATTACAGCGCCGGCAGACGGTTTCAATCAGGGCAACGGTGTCTTCATCCAAATCCACGAAACTGCCGGAATTGATGACTTCCAGCTTTCCGTGGATTCCCGTTACCTTCTCCAGCTGTTCCCGGTTCAGGGCAAAATTTGCGCCGGAATCCGGGGAGAAATCCAGATGATAGTCGCAGAAGCGGCATTTTCTCCAGGAACAGCCCTGGCCCCGCAGCATGACAATTTCGCGGGGATTTTTTTCGTTGATTACCGCATAGCGGTTGGGATTAAAATCATTCATAAATCGTTCCTTTCTTTAAGAAGAACAAAGCGGACCTGGACGTCACGCTGACGCGTGAAAGTGTTTTCCAGCAGAATAAAAAAGGCACGCCAGGCGTGCCGCAAAAACGACTCTTTTCCACACAGGCGCCTGTGCAGAATCCTTTCGTTTTCAAATCCCTGGTTTTGTTTAGAGACAGGATGGCTTCAAACTGTCTTATGCAGTTGTTTGCGGAGTTATTCTAGCACACTGTTTTTGGATTTGCAAGAGAAATTTTCAGGGGACAGTTGCATTTTTGGGAAAAGAAAATTATAATTAGGATATATTTGCGGAGACTGCTTACCGTTCATAAGCAGTAAATAACCGAAACAGAAGAGACGCCAGTATCATTGTCAGGAGATTTATGGAACAGAATGCAAGGCAGTCCGGCCATGTGCAGGAAACCGGACTGGAGAATTACTGCAAAATTTCAGAAGGAAAAAGGCTGCAGTTTGGATATACCACCGGAAGCTGTGCCGCCGGAGCGGCCAGAGCTGCAGCTTTTATGCTGCTTACGGGAGAGCGGGCGGATTATGTGGATTTGCTGACGCCCAAAGGCATCCGCCTGCACCTGGAAGTACTGGATATCCGGCAGGGAACGGAAGCGGTGTCCTGCGCCATTGAAAAAGATGCGGGGGATGACCCGGACGTGACTCATAGGGTGCGTGTGTATGCCAGAGTTTCCCGGAACAGGGAGTCGGAAATTGTCATTACCGGAGGGAAAGGCATTGGAATCGTTACAAAACCGGGGCTTGAGCAGCCGCCGGGCTCTTATGCCATCAATTCTGTGCCGAGACAGATGACAGAACAGGCGCTGAAACAGCTATGCCGGGAGTGCGGGTATGAAGGCGGCCTTAGGGTGGAATTTTCCGTGCCGGGAGGACAGGCTCTGGCAGAGCATACCTTTAATCCCAGACTGGGCATTGAAGGAGGAATTTCTATTCTGGGCACTACGGGAATTGTGGAGCCCATGAGCGAATCGGCGCTGATTTCCAGTATCCGGCTGGAAATTAATCAGCAGGTGGAGCTGGGGAGAAAGAGCCTGGTGGTAACGCCGGGAAATTACGGACAGGAATTCTTAAAACAGACGGAATTACTGTCTCTGGAAGAAGCGGTAAAATGCAGCAATTTTATCGGAGAAACCATCGACATGGCGGCGGAACTGGGAGTGGAACATCTTTTGTTTGTATCCCATATCGGGAAATTCATCAAGGTGGCCGGAGGAATCTTTCAGACCCATTCCCGGAATGCGGACGCCAGGCTGGAGATTCTGACTGCCAACGGGGTGCTGGCCGGGGTGCCGGGGCCTCTGCTGTTGCAGGTAATGCAGGCAGTCACCACAGAAGAAGGGGTGCGCCTTCTGGAAGAAGGAAACTGTCTGGAAGCTGTTATGAAATCTGTGATGGAGCGAATTCAGTACCATCTGAACCGGAGGAGCCAGGGCAGAACCATGGTGGGGGCCATTGTCTTTTCCAGCGAATATGGCAGGAGAAATCATTCCCATGGAGAGCTGGGCCGCACAGAGAATGCAGAGCTGATTCTGGAAAAAATATACGGAACATAAAATATGGAGGAACTTATGAGAGGAAAATTATACGGTGTGGGCGTGGGTCCGGGGGATCCGGAGCTTCTGACACTGAAAGCAGTCCGCATGATCCGGACATGCGGTGCCCTTGCGGTACCGGGACTCAGGAAAGAGGAGACAGTGGCCTATAAAATTGTCTGCCAGGCGGTGCCGGAGGCTGCAGAGAAGATGTGTCTGGAACTGGAAATGCCTATGACAAAAGACAAAGGGAAGCTGGAGCAGAGCCATGAGGCAGCTTTTGCAAAAATCCGAAAGGAGCTGGATGAGGGCAGAGATATTGCTTTTCTGACCCTTGGAGACCCCTGCATTTATTCTACTTACATTTACATGCACCAGCGGGCGGCAGCGGCGGGGTATGAGACGGAAATTATCAATGGGATTCCGTCTTTCTGCGCAGTTTCTGCAAAACTGAATCAGGGGCTGGTGGAAAATTCCCAGATGCTGCACATCATCCCTTCCACCTATGGAATTGAGGAAGGAATTCATCTTTCCGGTACGAAGGTGCTGATGAAACCAGGCAGAAAGCTGGGACAGATTCGGGAAGAACTTTCCGGACTTTCTTCCTGTCAGGTGTCCATGGTGGAGAACTGCGGCATGGAGGAAGAACACATTTACCGGAAGGCAGAGGATATTCCGGAGCAGGCGGGGTATTATTCTCTTTTGATTGTAAAGGAGCAGGACATATGATTTATTTTGTAGGAGCCGGAAGCGGAGCGCCGGATTTGATTACGGTCCGGGGACAGCGTTTTCTGCAGCAGGCAGATGTGATTATTTATGCGGGTTCTCTGGTAAACCCGGCGTTGCTGGAAGAAAAAAAGCCGGACTGTGAAGTTTTTAACAGTGCGGAAATGACACTGGAAGAAGTGATGAAGGTGATGAAAGAGGCGGAGCAGGCCGGGAAAATGACCGTGCGCCTTCACACGGGAGATCCCTGCGTGTACGGGGCCGTGCGGGAACAGATGGATTTGCTGGAGCAGGAGGGAATTCCCTATGAGAGCTGTCCGGGGGTAAGTTCTTTCTGCGGTGCGGCCGCTGCCCTGAATCTGGAATATACCCTGCCGGATGTGTCCCAGAGCGTGATTATTACCAGAATGGCGGGACGGACTCCCGTACCGGAAAAAGAAGAAATCGAAAGTTTTGCAGCTCATCAGGCTACTATGGTTATTTTCCTGAGCGCCGGAATGCTGGAGGAACTGTCAGAACGTCTGACAAAAGGAGGATACCGGGAAGATACCCCGGCAGCCCTTGTATACAAGGCTACCTGGCCGGAGGAGGAAGCCCGTGTCTGTACTGTGGGAACTCTGGCGGAGACCGGGAAGAAGCATGGGATTTCCAAAACAGCCCTGGTGATTGTGGGAGATGTGGTAACCCACAGCAGTTATCAGAGAAGCAGGCTGTATCACCCGGAGTTTGAGACGGAATTCCGGAAGGCAGACAGGAAGTAAATCCATGAAACAGTATATGGATTTGAGACAGGCCTCTGTGATTTATTTTACAGAAACCGGAAAAGCCCTTGCAGAAAACATAGGGGAAAAGCTGCAGACTGCCAGACCGGGACTCTCCCTTCGGATGGGCCGGACGCCGGGACAGTCTCTGCAGGAGTGGTGCCGGGTGGCTTTTGGGGATTCGCAGCTTCTGGTGTTTGTGGGGGCTGCAGGCATTGCAGTACGGGCTATTGCGCCCTTTGTCCGGGATAAATTTGCGGACCCGGCGGTACTGGTGCTGGATGAACAGGGAAATTATGTGATTCCCATTCTGTCCGGCCATGTGGGCGGCGGCAACCAGTGGGCCGCCTTTCTGGCAGAAGAACTTCCGGCAGTCCCGGTGATTACCACCGCCACGGATTTGTACGGAAAGTTTGCTGTGGATGTATTTGCGGCCAGACAGGGGCTTGTACTTGCTGACCGCAGGCTGGCAAAGGAGATTTCCGGTGCGGTGCTGCGGGGAGAAAAAGTTGGATATTATTGTGAACCCCATGGCATTGCACCATCCGGAATGCCCTCTGCCGGGATTCCGGCAAATCTTCCGGAGGAACTTACGTGGATGTCCTGGGATATTCGGGAGAGCTGCGGATACCGGATTTACACCGGGATTCATGATTTCAGGAAACAGGAACATACCCTGTGCCTGTTTCCCAGGGCGGTAGTTCTGGGCATTGGCTGCAGAAAAGGAAAAGCAGCAGAAGAAATCGAAGGATTTGTGAAACGGGTGCTGAAAGAGGAGAACATTGCTCCGGAGAGCGTCTGCTGCCTGGCGTCGGCAGACCGGAAGAAAGAAGAAGAGGGAATTCTGGCATTTGCTGAAAAATACCGGATTCCTTTTTATACTTTTTCTGCGGAGGAGCTGTCTCAGGTGCCAGGAACTTTCACGTCCTCGGAATTTGTGGAACAGACCATGGGAATTGACAATATATGCGAACGGGCGGCGGTAAAAGCCGCCATGGAAAGAAGCAGAAGAGAATATGTGCCGGCCCTGCTCCGGAAAAAAACTGCGGAACATGGCATGACGCTGGCACTGGCAGAACAGGAATGGAGTGTTGGATTTGAGTAAATTATATGTGGTGGGCATTGGCCCCGGAAGTTATGAAGAAATGACGGTGCGGGCAGCGGAGACATTGAAGCGCTGTCAGGTGATTGTAGGTTATACGGTATATGTGGAACTGGTAGAAGCACATTTTCCGGATAAGGAATTTCTGACCACCCCCATGCGTCAGGAAGTGGAGCGGTGCCATCTTGCCTTTGAAAAAGCCCAGGAGGGCAAGGATACTGCAATGATTTGCAGCGGTGACGCAGGCGTTTATGGAATGGGCGGCGTGATTCTGGAGCTGAGCAGCCAGTATCCCCAGGTGGAAGTGGAGATTGTTCCGGGAGTGACGGCGGCAATGAGCGGGGCGGCTGTACTGGGCGCGCCTCTGATGCACGATTTTGCAGTGATCAGTCTCAGTGATCTGATGACGCCCTGGGAACAGATTGAAGCAAGGCTGGAGGCGGCGGCTCAGGCGGATTTTTCCATTTGCCTGTATAATCCTTCCAGCAAAAAGCGGGCGGATTATCTGAAGCGTGCCTGCCAGATTCTTTTGAAGCACAAAAGAGGCGATACGGTGTGCGGAACCGTTTCCAATATTGGACGGGAAGGAGAATGCAGCAGTATCTGCACCTTAAAAGAACTGCAGGATGTGGAGACGGATATGTTTACCACGGTATTTGTGGGCAATTCGCAGACGAAACTGGTCAATGGAACCATGGTGACGCCCAGAGGTTATCAGCTTGGCAGGAAATGAGGGACAGAAGGTTTTGGAGAACAGGAAAAACATGCGGGAAATACTGATTTTTTCGGGAACCGGTGAGGGAAGGAATCTGGCGGAACTGCTGGCGGGCCAGAACCGGAAAGTAACCGTCTGCGTGGCTACGGAATACGGAGAGGAACAGATGGATGACAGCCTTTCCGATTTCCTCACCGTGCATACGGGACGTATGGACGAAGAGGAGATGGAACTGTTTCTGACAGAAAAAGACTGGCAGGCGGTGGTGGACGCCACCCATCCCTTTGCAACGGAAGTTTCGGAAAATATTGCGGCGGCCTGCAGCCGTCAGGGAAGAAAGCCTCTGCGGCTGCTGCGGCAGGACAGTCACAGGGAACCGGACAGGGAATACTGCCGGAGAAATAAAATCCTTTTTGTGGATACCCACCGGGAAGCCATCGCTTATCTGAACCAGACTATCGGAAATATTTTTCTCACCACCGGAGGCAATTCTCTGGGGGAATACGTGCAGGGAATTGCAGATATCAGCCGGATTTATGTGCGGCTTCTGCCCGGCAGCCAGCAGGTGGAGCAGTGCAGAAATCTTGGCCTCAAAGGGAAGCAGATTATCTGTATGCAGGGGCCCTTCAGTGAAAAATTAAATATTGCCATGATGGAAGAACTGAATATTTCCGTTCAGGTGACAAAGGAAACAGGGGAGACCGGCGGATATCCTCAGAAACTGGCGGCGGCCCGGCAGGTGGGAGCGGAGACTGTGGTGATACGCCGCCCAAAAGAACAGGGGTATTCCATGGGAGAAGTTTTGCAGAAACTTGGCCTGGAGTATGTGGAAGAATCTGCAGAGGAGCCAGTTCCGGGACATGCCGGAGAACCTGTGCAAAAATCAGTTCCGGAGTATACCAGAGAACCTGTGCAAAAGCCAGTTCCGGGACATGCAGGAAAAAATTTACAGCAGCCGTATATGGAGCAGAGCCCGGATTCATCCGATATAATCAGCAGAAGGGTTACTATTGCCGGTATGGGCATGGGAAGTATCTCCAATATGACCGGCGAGGTGTACAGCGCCTGTGAACATGCGGATGTGATTATCGGCGCGGCCCGGATGCTGGAAACAGTGAAAGGGTTTGGCAAACCCATGGAAAACAGGTATAAGAGTTCGGAAATTGCAGATTTTATTCTGGAGCATCCGGAGTACGGGCAGGTTGTGGTACTGCTGTCCGGGGATGTGGGATTCTACAGCGGCGCGAAGGGTCTGTTTCAGGCTTTCGGAGAAGCGGGAATTACCGAAGAACACCGGTACGAAGTGAAATCCCTTTGCGGAATTTCTTCCGCCCCCTATATGGCCTCGCGCCTTGGGATTCCCTGGGAAGATATGGTTTTCATGAGCCTTCACGGGAGACAGCAGAATGTGATTGGAACCCTGAATATCCATGAAAAAGTATTTGTTCTTATGGACGGGGCAGGGAGCGTGCGAAAGCTGAGTCAGGAACTTTTGCAGTATGGACTGGGCATGGCGGAAATGCATGTGGGCTGGCAGCTGAGTTATCCGGAGGAAGAAATCATTTCCGGGAAGCCGGAGCAGTTTCTGGACTTTGACCGGGAAGGGCTGCTGGCTGTGCTGCTTGTCCATGAAAAGGCGAAAGAAACTCCTGTTTCCCATGGGATTCCGGATGAAACCTTTGTGCGGGGCAAAGTCCCCATGACAAAAGAGGAAGTGCGCAGTGTTTCCATGGCAAAACTGGCATTGCAGCGGGATTCCCTTGTCTGTGATATCGGGGCCGGAACCGGAAGCATTGCGGTGGAATGTGCAGGAATCGCCCTGCAGGGCAGGGTCTGGGCCATAGAGAAAAATCCGGAAGCCCTGGATTTGATTGAAAGGAACAAACAGTGTCACCGGGCATGGAATGTGGAAACCATCGCAGGAGAGGCGCCGGAAGCCCTGGAGGGGCTGCCTGCTCCCACCCATGCATTTATCGGAGGAAGCAGCGGAAAGCTGCGGGATATTCTGGAAGCGCTGTGGAGGAAATCTCCCAAAGTGCGGATTGTCCTGAATATAATTTCACTGGAAACCTTAAAAGAAGTGCTGGAAGTGATGGAGGAGCACGGATTTGCTCATCAGGAAATCGTACAGGTGACGGTGGCCAGGGCCAGAGAGCTGGGCCGCCACCATCTGATGATGGGGCAGAACCCTGTGTATGTGATCACTCTGCAGAAATGAGGTTGTTATGGTAGACAGAATCAACAATCAGAGATTTTACGACTATTCCAAAGTAAGCCAGCAGAAGCGTGAAACCACAGAAGCGGCGGAATTTAACCTGAATATGGGGAAAGACGGAGTTACTTATGAGAAAAGCCAGCGGAAAAAGCCTGAGAAATCTCAGGAACTTTCGCCGGAGCCGGAGGAACAGAAGAGAACCGCCGGCAGTCATGGAGTAAAGGTGGAAATATCCCATCAGGGCTATGAGAAATCCATCCGGGAGAAACGAAAAATATCCCTGATGGAGGGAGTGAAAAAATATACCGCTCTGGCAGTGGATTTTCTGAAATCTGTCTGGGACAGAATCTGGAATGACCATTCCAAAACAGCGGAAGGGGAATTTCCTGAAGTTCTGGAGAATCAAATATCAGAACAGGAAGCATTTTCCGGAGAAACCGGATTATCCCTGCCGGATTCTGTGTTGCCTGCGGGCGAAATGCCGGGGGATACTTCCGGAATAAAGTTTTCAAATCAGATTGCGGAGTCTATCTATACCCAGGAGGAAATCCGGCAGTTATTCCGCCGGGGAAATCAGCAGGAGATAGAGGATTTTCTGTCTCATCACGGAGAAAAGCAGCTTGCCCGGAACACGGAGCTTCTGACCCGGTATGACCGGAAAGGCATGATTACGGGGCCCGGCAGTCAGGAACGGGATCTGATTCTTCACGGGAGTCGTAACCAGATAAAACTGTAATATTTTTTTGGATTCCACGATATACTGAATTGTATGTAGAAATCAGGAGCGTGCCTTATGTGTGGAATTGCAGGATTTTATCATAGAGAAAAGGATTACGGAGAAAACGAATCTTATTACCGTACTTTACTGACGGGAATGCATCAGGAGCTGTGGCGCAGAGGGCCGGACGATGCGGGAATATATCTGGCGAAGCACTGCGGGTTTTCCCACAGCCGCCTTTCCATTATTGATATCTCCGGCGGCCATCAGCCCATGGTGCGTACCGCCGGAGGGAAGACCTGCAGCATTGTGTATAACGGGGAGCTTTACAATGGAAAAGAACTGCGGAAAATGCTGCAGAACCGGGGGTGGACTTTTGGAACATCCTGCGATACGGAAGTGATTTTGCTGGGCTTCATGGAATTCGGGCCGGAGTTTGTAAAACAGCTCAACGGTATTTTTGCCTTTGGAATCTATGATTCCAGTCTGGAAGCACTGTATCTGTTCCGGGATTCCGCAGGGGTAAAACCCCTGTTTTATACCATCTGCGACGGAGAACTGATTTTTGCCTCAGAGCTGAAAGGCCTTCTGGCTCACCCTGCGGTAAAACCGGAGATTGACCGGAAAGGACTGAATGAGATTTTCGGAATCGGACCTGCCAGAAGTCCGGGCTGCGGCGTTCTGAAACATATCTTTGAAGTATGTCCGGGAGAAATGCTGGCCTGTACCAGAGCAGGGGAACTGCAAAAGAGCCTGTACTGGAGGCTGGAAAGCCATCCTCATGAGGACAGTTATGAGAAAACCCTGGAAACAGTATCTTTTCTGGTGCAGGATTCCATCAGACGCCAGATGGTGTCAGATGTGCCCATCTGCACTTTCTTGTCCGGCGGCGTGGACAGCAGCCTGGTATCTGCAGTGTGCGCTGCAGAACTGAAAAAGCATGGAAAGAGGCTGGCTACCTTTTCTTTTGATTTCGTGGATAATCAGAAAAATTTTAAGGCAAATGCATTCCAGCCGTCTCAGGACAGACCTTATGTGGAGAAAATGGCGGCATATATCGGCTCAGACCATACGTTTCTGGAATGCGATAATAAACATCAGATTGCAATGCTGTACGATTCGGTAAAAGCCCATGACCTTCCGGCCATGGCGGACGTGGATTCTTCCATGCTGTATTTCTGTTCCCAGGTAAGCAAAAAGTATAAGGTGACTCTGACGGGAGAATGTGCGGATGAGATTTTCGGCGGGTATCCCTGGTTTCATAAGCAGGAATGCCTGGAGGCGGAGATGTTCCCCTGGACCATGGATTTGTCCCCCAGAAAAGAACTTTTGTCAGAGGATTTTCTGGATTATCTTAAGATGGATGAGTATGTTCTGGACTGCTATCACCAGTCCGTTGAGGAAACGCCCCGATGGGAGGGAGACAGTCAGGAGGAGAGAAGGCGCCGGGAAATTTCCTGGCTGAATCTGAGATGGTTTATGCAGACCCTCCTGAACCGGATGGACCGGACCAGCATGTACAGCGGCCTGGAGGCCCGCGTTCCCTTTGCAGATACCAGGATTATTCAGTATGTGTGGAATGTACCCTGGGAGTGGAAAGCCAGGGACGGTGTGGTAAAACACCTGCTCCGGGAGTCCGGCAGGGGCCTGCTGCCGGAAGAAGTATTATTCCGCAGGAAATCCCCTTATCCCAAAACCTACGATCCCCGCTATGAGAATCTTCTGAAAGACATGGTGCGGGAAATCATTCTCGACGGAGACTCTCCGGTTCTGCAGTTTGTGGATGTGAGAAAGGTGGAACAGTTCTTAAACCGTTCCTCCGATTATGGGAAGCCCTGGTACGGTCAGCTGATGGCGGGGCCTCAGATGCTGGCTTATCTGCTGCAGGTGGATGAGTGGATGAAGCGGTATCAGATTCAGGTGGTGGATTTGTGAGAAGGGGAAGGGAACCGTAATACCGGGAAAATCAGTTATGTGAAAAGGTGGGGCTGTCGGGAAATGGCAAATTTCCACAATTTATAGCTGTGAATTGCTGAGTTTCACAGCCATATATTGTGTGTAAATTTCATTTTCCGACAGCTCCGTTTGTAATATAAACAGGTTCGTCTGATTTGTGGCGCATATCTGAAATTTCTGAAGTATTTTTCAAATCTTTCATTGGTATAATCTGTGGCATTTTCTATACCTCATCTCTGGAAACAGATATACAACAATTATTTTTTATTTATATATGACGGTTTATTTGCTATAATTATGTGAGAAAACAGAGGGAGATAAAATAAAATGTCAATGGAAATAAATTTGTTCCAGGCTGGAAAAGGGGATTGCATTCTGGTCAGATGTGGAATGGGAATCAAAAAGGTAAATATACTGATTGATTCAGGAATGAAAAAGGATTATTTTCTGAAAGCATTGGGTCGGATTGTAGAAAATGATGAAAAAATAGATGTTCTTATTCTGACTCATGATGATAACGACCATATAAAGGGTGCGTCAGATTTGCTGAGAAAATTGTATCGAGAAGAAAATAATAAAAAATCTGCTGGAATATCTTCATTTTTTGATGTGGGAGTGCCGGAGAAGACATATAAAAATCTGTTTGAAGGATTAACAGATGACAGGGTTCTGTTTAATTTTGGGGGAAATGGGACAGAAACACTTTTAGGCGTTCGGGATGCAAAAGAGTTGTTTGAGAATTTTAGAGAAATGGATATTCAGAATCTGAAATTTGTTTTTTCAGATACAGATGAGATACCAGGGGTTCCATACTCTAATCTGCTACAGTTAAGATGGGAGAATGCAGGACAGGATATACAGAGTAAGGTAATCAGACATCCAAATCAAAAAGAACTGGAATCAGAAGGGGAGCGTCTGGAGGTTGTAATTCTCAGTCCTGAAAAGCAGGCATTGGTGAAGTATATTCAACATGCATGGGAAAAACTACAGGAAAAAGATGTTTTAGCAAAAGGAGGAGAGAAGAAACCTCAGAGTGAATGGGACAGATCAGTTCAGTATTGGCTGCTGAATCTTGAAAATTATGCAAATAAAAGTAAGACGAGCTATGTAAATCAGGCAAGTATCGCATTTCTGTTGATTTATGAGGGAAGATGCGGTTTGTTTGCAGGAGATGCCTCTCCGGAGGAAATGATAAAAGCCGGAAGGAAATATCTGGAACGAAAGCAGATTCATCAGGATTATATGGAAGTGGATTTTATAAAACTGCCTCATCATGGAAGTAGTCATAATGTGAACCGGGCGTTTTTTGAGTTTTTCAGGACAAAAACATTTTTTGTGACGACAGAAGGAGATGTGCAATATAAGCATCCGGGAAAAGTGATGCTGGCCCTGATAGCAGACAGTTTGAAGAAAGGGGAAACTGCATACATTTACAGCAGTTACTCCTGGTGGAAAAATAATGTGGTATTCAGAAAAAGTGAAAAATATAAAGGGAACTGGAACGAGGAAGGAGATTTGTGCACATTGAAGGATGCGGATGGAAATATAAAATACCTGCATTTTCAAAAGCTGGAAACAGAACCTGTAGCAATTGGGAAAGATATTTTTGTAAGAAGATAGTGGGAACAGAAGAGTAATATAAGTCTGTGATTTCAGGAAACGGAAATTGTCATGTGCGGAAGCGTATGGGAGACATGACAGGGGGATAAGATGGATGATGTAATTTACAGAAAGTTGGCAGAGAAGGGAAAATTAAAACAGCATACCGTGCGTATTGAAACAGAATATGGGTGTGGAACGGGGTTTTTATACACAATGAAAGGCAGTACGTATGTTTATATTATTACAGTATGTCACGTTGTTCTCAAAGCATTTGTGAAGAAAAGCAGGAAACCTGTCCAGATTGATTATTTGAGCAATTCAAAAGAATATGAACTTTCTCAGTTTGAATTATGCACCCTTTATGAGGATGAAAAGGAGCTGGAAAAATTATGTGGCAGGTTGGAGGATGAGGATGAGAGAGCGAGTCATGATGATATTGCCGTATTGAGAATCAAAAAGAAAGAAATTTCATGTGGTGATATGGGAGCTTTACCTGTATATCGTCTGTCAGAGGAAAAGATAAAAAGAGGTATAAATTTTACCGGATATGGTTTTCCAAATGAAAAAAAGAATTATGAGGAGATATTTGGTGATTGTCTCAGGTGGGAAGCAGAAAACAGGCTGATAACCTGTAAAGCACGGAATATAGAGACGATTGGATTTACAGAAAGACTGAGAGGATTTTCAGGAACGGGACTGGTTGCAGAATATGAAGGCAGCTCAGTTTTTGCGGGTATTTTAGTGGCCTGTGATATTAACGAAATGTATCAGCAGTTTCTTGCCATAGGAAGTACGGAGATATCAGAAAGGCTCAAAAGTATCGGGTGGGAAACTATGGAGGAATATGACGAGGAAGAGCCGCCTGCAGGATTTTGTGATGAAGAATTGCTGGAATGCCATAATACATATCTGAAAAGTATGGATACAGATACAAAACGTCTGATATGTAAAATCATACGTCAGATTGCCAGAGAATCTTCCCCGGAACAGATGCTTGCAAAAGAAGAATTTTATGATATCCCTGTTTGCGACGGAAACAGAAAGAATTGTAATTATTATTGGAGCGGACGTATCTGGCCCATGTTCATCGGAAAAGTTCTGCACGATGATATATGTAATGTCTGCTATCAGCCTGATATGGGAGAAAAGCTGAAGGTAGTGTATGTATGCTCTGAGGGAAATGGAGAAGCTGAGTTGGCTTCTGTTGTGGGTGCTGCGGCTAACGGGCGGGTTTTGGGTGAGCAGATTCCCGGAAATTCCATATTGATTTGGCAGAGCAGAGAAATTCCCAGAGTAAAGCGCTCATTTCCAAGAAGGAAATTTAAGAAGATTATAAATGATATTGCTGATGGCGAAATGGAAAAGTACAAAGAATTTTCCAGCAATGCCGCCTATGATTTGCTGGAAGGAGAAATGAAAGAAAGGGATTACGGAATTATTCATATACAGGAGCTGCTGGATAAACTGGATGATTGTCAGACGGAAGAAGAAATGAAAGATAAACTGGAGGAAATATTAGATGATATATGGGGATAACTGGAAAAAAGAGCCGATACGGGAGGAACTGAAAGAGATTTTGGGTGACCGGATAGAAGGATATTACAAATGGAAGCTGAAAACCAATGGCGCTGAGTGTGCACATGTTTTTTTCAGTACAATGGAAAGCCAGAAAGATCTGAAAGCGGACTGGAAAAAAGTTGTGGACAGCATTGCAGTTTATGTACAAAGTGAAATACCAGGTATACTGGAGCGGAGTAATTTTTATGTCTGGTTTTTTGTAACAGAAAAGGTAGAAACAGACCTTGTAAAAGAAATAGAAGACAATACATATTCTTCGCGAAAATTTGTTGTATCTGCAGCCAACGTCATGACTGTGGAAGAAAAGCTGGATATGGTGAGAAAAAAGCTGTTTTCATTTAATTTTGTGATTCCGGAATCGGATTGTCCTGTGGTTACAGGTGTGGAACTGATGAATTTCAGGATATACAGGGGAAAAAGAGAATTCAGCTTTATCCGGGATGGAAGACCGGCACGTCTTGTTGTTCTTTTTGCACCGAATGGAATGGGAAAGACTAGCTTTTTTGACGGAATTGAATGGGGGCTGACAGGCTCCGTGGGACGTTTTACCGGAATCGCCGATAAGAATATATTGGGAAGCACTGTTTTGAAAAATACAGAAGCGAAGCCTGAAGAATCGGCATATGTGAAAATCTACCAGGATGAGAATAACTGGATAGAACGCAAAGTTTCAGAGATTAGTGGACGAACGCAGAAGGATTATGGTACAGGGCGTCCCAAATCATCTGAAAGTAATCCTTTAAAAGAATATCTGTCCGCTAATCAGAGCAGTATTTGGAACAGCCTGATACTGCCCCATCATAAAATAGACGGGTTTATTGCAGGAATGAAACCGAAAGAGCTTTATAAGGAATGGGGAGATTTGTGGGATACAGATGGTGAGAAACGCAGACAGTTCGAGGAATCCTATAACCGAAAACGTAAAGAGTTTGAGAAGTATGATCAGCTGACTAAAATGTGTGGTGAATTAAAAGAACAGTATGAAAAATTAGAAACAAGCAGAAGTTTTGTAGAAAGTCTGGAGCGGGATGTGGAAGACTTCCTTAAAATATCCGGAAATACAGTAATTGGAAAATTGGCTTTTTCAACAATCAGTGCATCGGAATATGTGCAGTGGAGTAGTCTGGTGGACAGTCAGTACGACTTATATGAAAAAAACAGAGAAAAAATAGAAAGAAACTGTAATTATCTGGACAGAGAAGCGGAGAATGATATTAAAACTTATGGTGCATTGTGTGCGAAAGAGAAAGAGATAACCCAGGAACAAAGAAAAGTGAAAAGCTATCTTTCAAAGTGTCATAATAAGAAAATATTGCTGGGGCAAAAAGAAGAACTGGAAAAGAAGCGGGAGGAGCTTGGAAATGAAATAGAAGAAGTTCAATTTCTGTATGAGAAGGGAGAGACGTGGTATCAGGATGTTATGAAGTATTTTGGTGCGGATGTCCGACTTGAAGAATTGAAAATAATATCCTCCAATTTGGATGAACGTTTTTCAGCTTTGCAGGCTGAGGGGGACAGATTCATGATAGAGCTGGAGAAGAAGAAACGTCAACGCAGAGAAGAAAATGAGTACAGGCGTGTCTGCGAGCATGCAAAGGAACTGGAAGAACTGAAGAAGAAACAGGAAGTATTTGTTGTGCAGAAAGCAGATTGTGAAAGACAGATTTCAGGCATCCAAAGTGTAATTTCTGAAAAAGAAAAAAAGCTGGAAAAGCTGGAAAAAAACAGAATTAAGGATTTTAAGTGTGCAAAGACAAGGTATGAGAAAAGTACGATAGAGCCAGAAGAGGATACAGGATTGCAGTTATTCAGTGATTTTATTTTTCAAAAAATGAAAGAATATCAGAAACTGGAGGAAAATCTAAAGCAGGTGGTTCAGAAAATTCTGGCAGAAGAACAGACGGAAGACTGTATTAGAAAGATTTTGTCAGATGCCCGACAGGTAATAGAAGATGGGGAGCTTTCGTATTGTCCAATCTGCAATACAAAGTTTTCAGATTACAGGGAATTATTGGAACATACATATAAAGTTAATTCGGAAGAAAGTGAAAAAAGAAAAGAGAAAAAGCAGGAGATAGAAATTAAAATGACAGATTTACAGTCATTAGTGGAAGATAATATTGAAAATTATAACAGTATTTTAACCAGACTTACCGGAACAATAAAAGAGGAAATTGAAAGATTCAGTAAAGAATGTCCAGAAAAAGAAGAAAAAAAGGAAGAAATCGAAAAAAATATCGTCGTGTTGAAAAAGCGCATGGCAGAGATACAGCGACAGGACCAGGAAAATGGAATTTATGTTGTCTATCAGGAGGAAGGAATTGAAAACTGGAGGGACATGTGGAATACAAAGCTGGATCAGGAGATTACAGGATTGAAGTCAGATATTCAGAAAAATTCGGAGCAGAAAACAGCCTGTCAGGAACAAATTGCAAATTGTCGGAACAACCTGGATGAGATTAAAGAATTGGTTTCCCGTATGGAAGCACAGTCTCTGGAACTTTATTTCATGATGAAAAAGAAAGAGCAGTTTATCATGTCTCAACCATATGTAACCCTTGAAGAATGGATTGTGAATCAGAAGACAGTATATGAAGAGCTGAACAGAAAATTTGCTGTATGCAGCGAACAACTGGATGAGCTGCAGGATATATCCCTTTTTCAGGAGACGGATTTTGAAAAGCAATATCTGCAAATACAGCGGCAGATAGAGAGCACAGGGAAAGAATTGCTATCTGTAAGAAATCGGCTGTCTGATATGCTGAAAATGGAGATTTCCAATGAAGCGGAAATACCTGTTGCCAATCTTGAAGATGTGGTAAAAGAGAAAAGAAAAATACTTTTGAAAGAAAAGGAGCATATTGAAGCATGTACGGAATGTTTGCGGAAATTAAAATACAACAGGGAAGCCGAGAATTATTTTCTGCAGTGGAAAGAAGTATCTGAGAGTTTGAAAAAGGCGGAAAAAGAAGCAGCCACAGGAAAGAAATGGGTAGAGGAAACAGAAGAAAAATATCAGCAGCAGAAACAGAAAATAGAGCAGGAAATGGAGGAATTTTTGCAAAGATACCAGATGGGAGAAATTTATGAAAAGCTGGAACCTCATGAGAAGCTAAAGCATCTGGTTGCAAGATTTTCCTTTGATGAGAAAGAACAGCCAGGACTTTCCTTTGCTGTAATTGGGGAGGAGGGGAAACCATATCCACCTGCGTGGTTTTTGAGTACAGCGCAGCTTAATGTTGCGGCATTTGCCATTTTTCTTGGAAAGGCGTTGCAAAAAGGAAACGCACCTCTGAAGAGCATTTTTATTGATGATCCAATTGGTCATTTTGATGAGATGAATATTGTTGGGTTTGTAGATTTGCTGCGAAATATTCTGGAAAATACAGACCGGCAGCTTATTATTTCCACCCATGAGGAACGGGTATTCAGACTTATCAGAAGAAAGATGCCGGAAGAAAGTTATCCCGTGTGTTACATTGATTTTCGGGAAATGCAGGCGTAACGATTTTTCATAGAAAGTTATTTAAAAGGAATTTTTCAGAAGAAAGGACATCTCAGATGACAGATACCATACAACAGTTTTCCTCCCTGGAGCAGGCATTGCATATGCTGTCCGGTAACAGCATGAAAATCACAGCCAGAGAGCGGGTAACGGGAGGCGACATCAACGAGGCAACGAAACTGACCCTCAGTGACGGAACGCACATTTTTATGAAATCCAACCCTGGAAAAAACGTATCGTTTTTCCTGCGGGAAGCGGAGGGCCTTGCGGCCATTGCAAAGACGGGCGTCATTTCCACACCGCAGGTACTCGGCTGCGGAGAAGAAGCAGGTGAAGGAGCTTTTTTACTGCTGGAATTTGTGGAAAGGGGACGTCCTAGGAGAGATTCTCAGGAAATCCTGGCACGTCAGCTGGCTCGAATGCACCAGGCCGGGACGGAGGATTTTGTTACCGGAGGAACTTATGGGTTTGTTCAGGATAATTATATCGGTGCAAATCCGCAGGTGAATACACCGTGCAAAAGCTGGGTGGAGTTTTTTCGGGATTGCCGGCTGAAACCTCAGTTTCGTCAGGCTTCCGGCTATTTTCAGGAAGAAGAGCGGAAAAAGATAACAAAGCTGCTGGAGCGGGCAGAAGACATTCTGGTGGAGCCGGAGTACCCGTCTCTTGTCCATGGAGATTTGTGGGCCGGAAATGTAATGACAGGGAGCGACGGTCTGGCGTGGCTGACAGATCCGGCGGCTTATGTGGGACACCGGGAAGCAGACCTGGCCATGACGGAGCTTTTTGGAGGATTTTCCCGGAGATTTTATGAGGAGTACCGGGAAGCTGCGCCTCTGCAGCCAGGATATGAAAAGCGGAAGGATTTTTATAACCTTTATCATTTGCTGAATCATCTGAATCTGTTTGGCCGGGGCTATCTGTCTTCGGTAAGACGTATTGTGGAGGAATATTATGGATTTTGAACAACTTGCAAAAATAGAAAACGAAAGTGAACGTGTAAACAGAACGTATGATATATTCAACGAGGACAGCAGACTCAATCATTCAAAGGCCGCAAGGGTTGAATTTCTGACTACCGTTCATTACCTGGAAAAATATCTGAAAGCGGGCGACAGGATACTTGACATCGGTGCAGGTGCAGGCGAATACAGTCTTTACTTTGCACATAAGGGTTATGAAGTGTCGGCTCTTGAGCTTGCCGACGCCAACATTGCGGCTTTCAGAAAGAAGCTCACCAGCGAAGACAACATAGATCTTGTTCAGGGCAACGCCCTTGATCTCTCCCGCTATGCAGATAAGTCCTTTGACGTCGTGCTTCTGTTCGGCCCCCTTTATCATTTGAAACATGATGGGGACAAACAGAAGTGCATCAGCGAAGCCAGGCGAGTTTGCAAAGACGACGGTAAAATATTCTTTGCCTTTATTTCCAATGACTTTGTTTTCCTTACCGAGCTTGCATACGATGTAAATTATTTTTCAGGCGGCGATTATGACAGAGAAACATTCAAACTCAATGACTTTCCGTTTGTATTCCACACGGTGGATGCTGCAGAAAAACTACTTGCTGACGGCGGCATAAACGTATTGCACAGGGTTGCATCCGATGGTGCAAGCGAGCTTCTGGCGGAAAGAATCAACGAAATGAGCGATGAGGACTACGCACAGTATCTCCGTTATCATTTCTATATCTGTGAAAAGCCGGAGCTGCTCGGTATGACAAACCATCTGCTGTTTGTCGGAGAAAAAAGCAGATTACAGTAGTGTTTCCACATGTCGACTTCTGATTCAGAAAAGCCGAAATATTCCCCAAATCGGATTTTTGTGGCCATATCGTATTCCAGGAACATGTTCAGTTCAGAGCCTTCCGAATACTTTGCAATGGGAAGGATGCCTGTCATATAAGCAAAGGCAACGTAGCTTTTTCCTTTTAACAGAGCTTTCAAAAACAGGAGCCAGGTTTTCAGGTCTTCCTCATCTGAAAAAGGCATGTGGAAGACAGCGTCCCATTCATCAATGACAAAAATAAACTTCTGTTCTTTTTCTCGAACAGCAGAGACAGTAAATCCCAGACAGCCCGGCGGCAGTCTGGCTGCAGTTCCGGATAAGACGTGACCAGGTCCTGTAACATGTTCTGCTCGATTCTTTTAATATAATCTTTATAATTATTGCAGTCTTTTGGCACTTCACTGCAGTCAGGAGAAATCACATCATATTTGCCATAACCGTTTTCCCGAAGCTTTGTTATGGTTTTGTATTTATCAAAAGGTGTAATACTGTTTAAAAACACATGGGCTGGTTCCCCTTTTTTTATCTTTTCTTAATTATTGTATCATCCAAAATGAAAAATAACCGGTCCATAAATCCACAGTAGAAAAATCATCTTTCCTGTGGTAAACTGGTAAGCAGGAGAAAATGAAAACACATGCGCAGAAAAGGAGAATCGGAATGTTGGAGACAGGAATCAAAGGACATCAGGAACTGACCGTAACTGCAGAGGATACCGCAAAAGTGCATAAAAGCGGCACGCTTAACGTGCTTGCCACACCGCGTATGGCGGCTCTTATGGAAGAAACTGCCTGGAAAAGCGTGGCAGAACATCTGGAGGCGGGCATGGGCACCGTGGGAATCAAACTGAATCTGGAACACCAGGCTCCCACGCCGGTGGGTATGAAAGTATGGTGCGACAGTGTTCTGACGGAAGTGGATGGCAGGAAGCTGACATTCTCCATCACCGCTTTTGATGAATCAGGAAAAATCGGAGAGGGATTTCATGAGCGCTTCATAATAGAAGAAACAAAATTCCAGAGCAAGGCAGATAAGAAAAAGCAGGGACAGTGAGCGTATATATGAGGAAAAAAGGTCAGATGTCAGAATCAGCGGCTGTGGTGGCAATCCTGTGCATTTCCGGGGGATTTCAGGACGCTTATACCTACAACTGCAGGGATGAGGTATTTGCCAATGCCCAGACAGGGAATATGGTGCTGATGGGACAGAATTTCGCCATGGGGAACTGGCGCTTGGGCGTGCGTTATCTGCTGCCGGTGGCTGCCTTTGCAGTGGGAATTTACGGAGCTGAGAAAATACGCAGGCGGTTTAGCAGGTCGGAGGCCATTCACTGGAGACAGATTGTGGTATTGCTGGAGGCTGTGCTGCTGTTTGCGGCAGGATTTTTCCCTCAGCAAATCAACCTGTTTGCCAATATGCTGGTTTCTTTTGTGTGTGCCATGCAGGTGCAGAGCTTCCGGAAATTAAATGGAAACGCCTACGCCACTACCATGTGCATCGGGAATCTGCGGGCGGCAACGGAACTGTGGTGCAGCTACCGTTCCACCGGGAACCGGGAGCTGAGACAGAAAAGCCTGCTGTATTACGGATTTATCGGAATCTTTATCGCGGGAGCCGCTCTGGGAGGCATACTGACGAAACTTCTGGCAGAGAAGGCCATCTGGATTTCCAGTGTGCTTCTTCTGGCAGTTTTTGCGATGATGTTTCAGAAAGAAAAAGTGCCATAATCCCCGGCGCAGACAGGACAGAGGAACAGGAGTGTATCAATGGTAGAAAAAGATTATATTATGCGTATCATTCATGAAATGGTGCGCGCCATACTGAAACTGATTTTCCATGTGGACGAAGAAAAGCAGGAGCTGGTGTTTCTGGAGGGAAAAGACCAGGATTTTTATCAGAAGCTGTGTCTTATGGCAGACCAGGGAAATATAAACGGGGCGGAAAATATGCTGTATGAATATCTGGAAAGCGAATCCTGGACGGAAGAAGAGGGAAAACCGGAACATCTGAAGCTATCTCTGGCATTTTATGATTATCTCAACGAGAAGACCAGTGATTTTCTGGAAGACCATGATTTTTCCAGAGAGGAAGTGGCAGAAGGAATCAAAAGTGTGATGAAACGCTATGGATATGGCGGGCTGGCAGAGACATTACTGGAAAATCAGTGAAGGAGGAACCATGAAACTGCCGAGAATTATGATTGCCGCTCCCTCCAGCGGAAGCGGAAAAACACTGATTACCTGCGGGCTGCTGCAGGCCTTTGCAAACCGGGGCCTTAAGGTTACTTCCTTTAAATGCGGCCCGGATTACATAGACCCAATGTTCCACCGGACAGTGCTGGGGATTCCGGCCCGGAACCTGGATACCTTTTTTACCGGAGCAGACATGACCCGGTATCTGCTTGGAAAAGCTGCGACACAGCGGGATATGGCCCTGCTGGAAGGGGTAATGGGATTTTACGACGGAGCGGGAGGCGTGACAACCACTGCGTCTTCTTATGAACTGGCAAAAGTTACGGATACGCCGGTGATTCTTGTGGTGAATGCCAGAGGCATGAGCCTTTCGGTGGTCTCCCTGATACAGGGATTTCTGGGATTTCGGCGAGACAGCAATATAGCCGGAGTTATTTTAAATCAGGTATCATCATCTTCTTATTCCCTGCTCAGACAGGAAATTGAAAAGACCCTGCCGGTATCCGTATTCGGCTATGTGCCGAAATGTCCGGAACTGACACTGGAAAGCCGCCATCTGGGCCTTGTCATGCCAGAGGAGGTGGAAGGATTTCAGGAAAAACTGCAGCATTTTGCCGGGATGCTGGAGGAAACCCTGGATTTGGAAAAAATCCTTACGTGTGCACGGACTGCCGGAGAGCTGGATGTAACAAAGCCGGAGAGCCTGTGCGGGGAGAACGGTTCGGAGCTGGAAAATCCGGAGAAAGCAGAGCCAGGTGCGGAATCTTCAGGAATACAGAACACCTGTTCTTATTCTGAGATAAGGCTCCGCATCGGCATCGCAAGGGACGAAGCGTTTTGCTTCTGCTATGAGGAAAATCTGGAATTGCTGAGGGAACTGGGAGCAGAACCGGTATTTTTCTCCCCCCTTCACGACAGAACTTTGCCGGAGCATCTGCAGGGTATGATTTTTTACGGAGGCTATCCGGAACTGCATATGGCAAAGTTAAGCGGCAATCAGGAAATGCGCCTTGAGATTTCCGCTCAGTTAAAAGGCGGTATGCCCTTTCTGGCAGAGTGCGGAGGCTTTATGTATCTGCAGGAATCCATGGAGGATTCAGAAGGAAACCTGTGGCCTATGGCGGGGGTTTTTCAGGGAAAAGCATATCCCACAGGAAAATTGGGGCGTTTTGGGTATCTTACTCTGACTGCCAGAGAAGAACATCTGCTTTTGCAGCCGGGGGAATCCATAAAAGGCCATGAATTCCATTATTTTGACTGCACGGAAAACGGAAATGCCTGCCACGGGAAAAAGCCTTTCGGCAGCCGGGAATGGGACTGCATTCAGGGAGGCCCAGGGTATGCGGCGGGATTTCCTCATCTCTATTATTATTCCAGTCCCCGGTTTATCCGGAGATTTTTACAGAAATGCAGAGAGTATGCCGGAAGAATGGACGAAGTATCACAGAAGGTAATCAGATAATTGTGAAACTCAATAATTGTGCTGATTTCATGTACAATTCAGATGATTTGAATATAAATATTTTTTCATGCAAAAGGTGAGAAATGCATTTCAGCACCATGGAAGCAAGACTCAAAGAGGCATGAAGGCCTCTGCTGAACATGATTCTTTGTATTCAGAGGCTTGCTGAAATGTCTGGTGCGTCTGGCATTTCGGTCTTTTGTATGATGAAAATATTTAAGAAGAAGTGTAGTAATTGTACATGAAATTTTGATAATCTTATTGTTTCGCAATTGTCTGAACAGAATGTAATGTACGAAAGGAAAGAAGAACTATGAAATTAGAAGAATGTCTGGAACAAATCCGTCCTTTAGATGGGGAAGCATGTCTTGCCTGTGAAAAGCGGTGGGACAGTATTGCGAAACCTTTAAAAAGTCTGGGAAAGCTGGAAAGCAACCTGATACAGATTGCAGGAATGCAGCGAACCGGGCAGATTCATCTTGGAAAAAAGGCTCTGGTGGTGATGTGCGCGGATAACGGCGTAGTGGCAGAAGGTGTGACTCAGACCGGGCAGGAAGTTACCGCTATTGTGGCGGAGAATTTTCTGGATGTAAAATCCTGCGCTGCCATTATGTGTAAAGATACCGGAACAGACATTTTTCCCATTGACATAGGAATGGTAGTGGATACGCCCAGAGTGGAAAAACGAAAGATTGCCTATGGTACCAGAAATATGGCGGTGGAACCGGCAATGACCAGGGAAGAAGCACTTCAGGGCGTGGAAGTGGGGATTAATCTGGCAAAAGAGCTGAAAGACAAGGGGTACGATATCATGGCCACCGGAGAAATGGGAATCGGAAATACCACCACCAGCAGCGCAGTGGCCAGCGTTCTGCTGGAAAGACCGGTGGAGGAGATGACCGGACGGGGCGCAGGCCTTACCACAGCAGGCCTGCATAAAAAGATTCAGGTGATTCAGAACGCCATTGCATTGCATAAGCCCAGTCCCCAGGATCCACTGGATGTACTGGCCAAAGTGGGCGGACTGGATCTGGCAGGGCTTACGGGAATTTATCTGGGCGGAGCTGCCTTTGGAATGCCAGTGATTGTGGACGGGTTTATTTCCGCAGTGGCGGCATTGCTGGCAACACGTTTCAGTGCTCTGGCGGGGGACTATATGATTGCATCTCATGTTTCCAAAGAGCCGGCCGGAGCAGCCATACTGGAAGCCATTGGGAAATCCCCCAGTCTGATATGCGATATGTGCCTGGGAGAGGGGACCGGAGCAGTGGCATTGTTCCCACTGCTTGATATGGGACTGGATATTTATGAGAAAATGAGTACCTTTTCCCAGATTCAGGTGGAAGAATATGTACCGCTGGACTAAAGAATGCTGATGTATGATGCTCCTGATGCGGCAGAGGAATTGAAACAGCTGGGAGAACATCTGACAGAGGAGAAAGTGGAAGCGATAAAGGAGGTGTTGAAATATTTTGAAGCATTTTGAAGTATTTTGAAGCATTTTGGAGTAATTATTCAGGATGAAGAAAAGGAGGAGGGGCTGAAATGAACCGTAGTAATTATTTTAACTACATAGAAGAAAAACTAAATATATTATCGTATCGCATAAAAAGTAGAGGTAAAATAAATCTACTGGATTTAAATATTTATTCTGAGACATTTTTTGCTGAGCTTATGAACCACTTGTTGGGATATGAGTTAAGAAATATTAATGCTATCAGCCAAAATACAGAGGGAATAGATTTGATTGATAATAAAAACAAAGTTCTTGTTCAGGTTTCAGCTACTTCTTCCAAACAAAAGATTGAAAACTCTTTAGCTAAAAAGAGTTTTAAAGATTATTCTGGATTTAATTTTAAATTTATTGCAATTTCAGGAGAGGCTGATAAATTACGGGCGCATTCGTTTACGAATCCATACAAAGTCATCTTTTCGCCGTTGAACGATATATATGATATTAAATCATTGTTGAATATTGTTTTGAATATGCAGATTAGTGCGCAACGAAGATTGTATGATTTTTTAAAAGATGAGCTGGGAAGTTTTGTTGATATAGTTAAGGTTGATTCTAATCTGGCATCTGTTATCAATATATTATCTCAGGAAGATTTGTCAGGTATAGTTGATTCACCAGAAATAAATTCATTTGAAATATTGAGAAAAATAGAGTTTAATGATTTATTGGCTGTTCAGCCTACCATAGACGATTATAAAATTTATTATAGTAGATTAGACGAAAAGTATAAAGAATTTGACAGACAAGGTGCAAATAAAAGTCTTTCTGTTCTGGCAGTTATTCGAAAACAGTATGTTAAATTATCCGGGGAAAATGTAGAACCATATGAGATGTTTTTTTCTATTATAGACAATCTGATTGAGCTGATAATGAATAGTAAAAATTATGTGGAAATTCCTTATGAAGAATTGGAAATGTGTGTCTCGGTTTTAGTTGTGGATGCATTTATTCGTTGTAAGATATTTAAGAATCCGGAGGGATATAATCATGTTGCTACCTGACAATATACATCCTGAATTGAGTATATATTATAATGGCTCATTTGTTCTTGAAGAGTTGAAGAAAATGGATAATCAGACAATTATGGATTTGTATCAGAATGTAAAAGTTAAAAAAGAAATGTCTTTTCCAACTTTTATGTTATGTCTTGATTGGCTATATTTAATTGAAGTGGCTAAAATGAATGAAAGGGGGTATATTCAATTATGTTTATAAAAAAACTTATCATTTCAAGTTCGTCTGAGATTATTCGGGAGATAGACTTTTGCTCCGGACTAAATTTAATTATTGATGATACCCCGGTTGGTGATACTAAATCAACGGGAAATAACGTTGGAAAAACAACGGTCTTAAAATTGGTTGATTTTTGCCTGGGGGCGAAAGGAAGTATAATTTATACAGATACAGAGAATAAGAAAGAGACTTATGATGTTGTGAAAAATTTTCTGGTTGATAAGAAAATAGAAATTAAACTTATTTTAACTGAAAACTTAAATGATTCAAAGGCAAAACAATTAGTAATTGAGAGGAATTTTTTGCAGCGAAAAAAGGCTGTTAGAAAGATTAATGGCAAAACTGTTCCGGATAAAGATTTTGAAGACGAACTGGAAAAAAATATAATGCCAGATAAAGATGTCGAAAAACCTACTTTCAGACAAATTATATCTCATAATATCCGCTATAAAGATAATAGCATAAATAATACCTTAAAAACATTGGATAAATTTACTTCGGATGTAGAATATGAAACATTATATTTATATTTGCTGGGATGTACTTTTAATGAAGGAGCAAAAAAGCAGGCACTGGTTACTAAAATCAATCAGGAAAATACATTTAGAGAACGTTTAGAGAAAAAGCAAACAAAAACAACTTATGAAATAGCATTAGATTTGGTTGATGATGAAATTGATATTCTTAATAAAAAAAAGGCATCCTTTAATTTAAATGAAACATTAGAAGAAGATTTGGAGCAACTTAATATTGTTAAATATAATATTAATAGAACAAGTGCATTAATCAGTAAACTCGAAATCCGTAAGAATTTGATAGAAGAATCTCAGAGAGATTTAGAACAGAGTATTTCGAATATTGATTTGCAACAATTAAGATTGTTATATGAAGAAGTGACGAAAAACATTTCCGGTGTCCAAAAAACATTTGAGGATTTAGTCGCTTTTCACAATAATATGGTAATAGAAAAGATAAAGTATATTTCTAAGGATTTGCCTGAATTAATACGGAAGCTGAAAGATTCACAGGAGGAATTATCTCTGTTATTAAAGAAAGAAAAAGAATTGACAGATGAAGTTGCCAAAGGAGATTCTTTTGAAGAATTAGAAAAAATTATTTTTGAATTGAATGAGAAATATAGAATTAAAGGTGAGTATGAAAGCATAATTTCTCAATTAAATGAAGTTGAAGAAAATATCAATACACTTAATGAGCAAATTGATGATATAGATAATTATCTTTTTTCAGGAGATTTTGAAATTCTGTTAAAGGAACAGGTTAAAAAGTTTAATAAAATATTTTCTAATATTTCACAGGAATTATATGGAGAAAAATATGCACTTACGTTTAAAAAAGAAACAAACAAAAAGGAACAGCAATTTTATAAATTTAATGCCTTTAATGCTAATATGAGTTCTGGTAAAAAACAGGGAGAAATTTTATGTTTTGATTTGGCATATTTATTGTTTGCTGATAAGGAACAACTTCCGTGTTTACATTTTTTACTCAATGATAAGAAAGAACTTATGCATGATAATCAATTAATTAAGGTTGCAGAATTTGTACAAAATAAAAATATTCAGTTAGTAATTTCTATATTAAAAGATAAATTACCAGTGGCTGTGCTGGATAAGGCACATATTGCAATAGAACTTTCGCAGCAGGAAAAATTATTCAGAATTGAAAATAGTCAGAGCTTTTGAACATTTTGTGGAAAACTGTTAAACCCATCGAATTTGCGGGGTTTAAAAAGCAGGCAGGTTATGATATTAAAAAATTTGGACGGGTAAGGCATATAAAATTCCCCGTACATATATTAATCAATGTACAGATAGAGATGATTTGAGAAATACGGGTGTGTATTTTTTATTTGGGCGCAATGATGAAACAGATGAAGAACAGGTTTATATAGGAGAGGCTGAAAATATTTTTAACAGGCTTAAACAACATCTTTCTGAAAAAGATTTCTGGACAGAGTGCATAGTGTTTATTAGCAAAGATAATAATTTGAACAAAGCACATATAAAATATTTGGAAAATCATCTTTATATTTTGGCGAAAGAATCTAAAAGATACGAGGTGGTAAACAGTAATGTGCCTGCAGAAGCATCAGTATCTGAAATGGATCGTGCAGAAATGGATGAATTCATTGATAATATGCGGTTGATTTTAGGGGTACTGGGACATAAAATTTTAGAACCGTCTATAAAGAGAAAAAGTGATGAGAAAGAAATTCTTTACATTTTACAGGACCGTTCTGGAACCAGGGCGAGTGGCAAACCAATTTCAGAAGGTTTTGCAGTGTTGAAAGGTTCTAAAGTTGCTGATAATGTGGCAACATCTTTATCAAAGTCTGTTATAAATAAACGACAGTTATTATTTGATAAAGGTATTATTGATGAAAATTTTACTTTTACTCAGGATTGGGCATTTACGAGCCCTTCACTTGCAGCAGCAATAGTTGTAGGATATAGTATTAATGGCAGGAATGCATGGAAGAATAAAAAGGGAATATCACTAAAAGAAATGGAAGAGGGATAAAAAATGATTCTTGTGGGAATCTGGTAATACCATTGAGGCGGAAACTGTGCTGCAAAGACAGTAACCGACTTTTAAAAGAAAACGACAGACAGGAGGCGGGAAATGGTAGTTTTTGTAATCGGCGGCAGCGGCAGCGGAAAATCAGAATATGCGGAGAATCTTGCAGTGTCTTTCAGGAAGCAGGAAGGAGACCGGCTGGTCTATGTTGCCACCATGAAGCCGGGGGATGAGGAGAGCCAGGCCCGGATTCGCCGCCATCGGAAACAGCGGGCCGGAAAAGGATTTGAGACCAGGGAGTGTTATACCGGTCTGGAAGAGCTGCCCGTGAAAGAGCATGAGATTATATTGCTGGAATGTCTGTCAAATCTGACTGCTAATGAAATGTTTTCTGAAAACTGCAGGAAAGAATCTGCAGCAGAAAGAATCTGGCAGGGAATCCTTCATCTGGCCGAACATGCCCGTCACCTGGTTATTGTGGGCAACAATGTATTTGAGGATGGGGTGGAATACGACAGCACAACCATGGAATATCTGGAACAGATGGCAGAAATCCATGGGCGTCTGGGAACAATGGCGGATCGTGTGGTAGAAGTAATCTGCGGAATCCCAATAGAATGGAAAGCGGATTTTCAGGAACGCCGGAATACGTCAGATGACGGGACAAAAGGGGGATTGTTATGAAATATCTGAAAGGCTTTATCATTGCCTTTGCCATGTATTCCAAGGTTCCCATGCCCAGGGTGGAATGGGAGCAGGAAAATATGAAATATGTAATGTGTTTTTTCCCCTGGGTGGGTGCGGTCAGCGGCCTGTGCTTTTACCTGTGGGGAAGTTATGGGCCGGCTATCCCGGTGGGACAGATCCTGTACGGGGTGATTCTGACGGTGATTCCGGTTCTTGTTACCGGGGGAATCCATGTGGACGGATTTCTGGATACCATGGACGCGCTGAGCTCCTGGCAGCCCAGAGAGCGGCGCCTTGAGATTTTAAAAGACTCTCACGCAGGAGCATTTGCAGTAATTGCCGGGTGTCTGTATTTTCTCACCTGGTTTGGGTTTGCAACGGAGCTGGGAAAACAGGGAATCCCCCTGGTGTCTCTGGGATTTTTTCTCAGCCGGTGTCTCAGCGGTTATGGAGTCACCGCCTTTCCCTGTGCTAAAAGCAGCGGGCTGGTTTCCATGTTTGCGGAGAAAGCGGAGAAAAAAAAGGCGCAGGCTGCACTGCTGGCGCAGACAGGGGCAGTTTTGCTCCTTATGTTGTGGATAAATCTGTATTTCGGACTTGCAGTACTTGCAGTATCCGGACTGGTATTCTTCTGGTATTACCGCATGTCCCTGAAGAAATTCGGAGGAATCACCGGGGACCTGGCCGGATGGTTTCTGCAGATTTGCGAGCTGGCCATATTGATTACGGTAGTTGCAATGGAAAAGATAATTACAGTTTTATAGAGGGAATAATTATGATACTAATCACAGGCGGCGCCTTCCAGGGAAAACTGGAGGCGGCAGAACATATATATAAGACACAGAATCCGGAAAAACAGCCGCTGCTGGCAGAGGGAGAACAGGCAGAGCCGGAAGAACTGCAGAAGGCAGATATTATTCACAATTTTCATTTGTGGCTGGGAAGGCTTCTGAAAGAGGGCAAAGACCCCTGTTCCATGGTGGAAGCATTGCTGGAGGCGAATCCGGATGTGATACTTGTTATGAACCAGCTGGGCTGCGGTATTGTGCCCCTGGAGAAATCTGACCGGGAATACCGGGAGCTGGCAGGCCGGATGGGCTGTGCGCTGGCCAGACAGGCGGAAGAAGTGTATCTGGTGAACTGCGGGATAGCCAGGAGACTGAAATAAAAATACGGGTGTTTCCAGCTCATCCACGCATTCTGACCACAACGGAATCACAGAGAGGAAATAAGTGATGAAGAAGATAAAAACATGTTTCCTGCGCATACGGGAAACATACCGCAGCATGAAACAGCGTTTTAACAGTTACAGGCTGAAAAACTGGCATGAAACCGGCGTCCTTCTGTACTGGGCAGCCGTTTTTCTGTTCAGTCTGTGCGTGGGCCTGATGTCCGGTACCTTTATGCATCCGGTCTGGCTGGGCACAGTTCTGGCAGCAGCTCTGACTTTTCCTGTTACCATGATTGTCCTGTGGCTCCTTGAGAAAATCCTGAAGCTGTTTCTCAGAAACGGAATCCGGGAGCTGCTGTCCTGGCTGCTGCTTGGCATGGTCTGCATTCTGGTCATGACCGGGGACGCTTTTTATGCGGGAATGGAAGAAACGGTATTATTTGCAGGAATTTTCAGCCTGATTCTGGCGCTGTTGTTCAAAAGCCTGTGGGCCCTGCTGCATCACAAAGTACGGACCAGAACCATTGTGATAACGCTGGCCCTGACCGGAACATGTACAGTTACAGTTCTGGCTTTTCTGGCAGGCCGGGGTTTTGGAGATACCTATATTGAAATTTATGGAAATCTGAGCAGCCAGAATCCGGGAAAATCAATGCTTACGGAACAGGAAAAAGAGGCGTTTGAGAAATTTTCCGGGCAGGGGCCTTATACTGTGGAAACCCTTTCCTATGGCGCCGGAGACTCCGGGAGTCTTCCGGAACGAAGGGTAAACATCAGCAGATTTGCTGAAAATGACGGGCTGAATGGTTTCATGAAAGAACACTATCAGGGATACTCCCTGGACGAGGTGCCACTGACCGGCGTTATCTGGTATCCAAAAGAACAGTCCGGATGTCCAACGCTTTTTATGGTTCACGGCAATCACAACTGGATTACGGATTCTTATATGGGGTATGAATATCTGGGTACTTATCTGGCCTCCCATGGTTATGTGGTGGCGTCGGTGGATGAAAATGCCTGCAACGGACTGTCCGGTGAAAATGACGGCCGGGCTGTGCTGCTTCTGGAACATATGGATTATATCTTATCCTGCAGCCGCCGGAAAGACAGTCCCCTGTATCAGAAAATAAATGAAGACAGTCTGGCCCTGGCAGGGCATTCCAGGGGCGGGGAAGCAATTGCCGCGGCGTATCTGTTTAACGAACTGAATTATTATCCGGATAATGGAAACCGTACATTCGATTATCATTTTTCTATTCAGTCGCTGATAGCCATTGCGCCCACCTGCGGACAGTATCTGCCCTCCGAGCGGGATGTGGAGTTGGAAGATGCAAATTATATGGTGCTTCATGGGGCAAACGACCAGGATGTGTCCACTTTTATGGGAATGGAGCAGTATGAGAATGTGACTTTCAGCGGTGACAGAGACTGTATAAAAACCTCCCTTTATGTGGCGGGAGCCAACCATGGACAGTTCAATTCCCGGTGGGGAATATATGATTTGCCGGAACCCATGAACCGTGCCCTGAATATCAGAAATTTTATTTCAGAACAGGAACAGCAGCAGATTGCCAGCATTTTTATCCATGCATTCCTGGAGGAAACGCTGGAAAGAACCAGCAAAACAGATTCAGAACAGACTTTCTGCAGAACACTGCTGACAGATTACAGAAGATATGAGGACTTTCTGCCGGAAACACTGTATATCCAGTCTTATCAGACCTCAGATTTGCATGTGCTCTGTAATTTTGAGGAAGATGCACGTCTGGAAACAGGAACCTCTCCGGAAGTTAAAATAGAAGCAGATCATGTAAACAGCTGGCGGGAAGAGCTTCTGCATTTTTCCGACGGTAATCCCAGAGGGAATTATGCGGCAGTTTTAAAATGGGAGCCAGGAGAAGAGGAAGAGGCTGACAGCAGCCAGAAAGAACCGGCGGAATTTTCCATTTCCATACCGGAGACGGATATGACCGGAAAATATCTGCAGTTTGACGTGATGGATTTACAGGAAGATTTTGCGGAAGAAGAAAGGGAACTTCCGGAGCTTATCATAATTGCGGCGGACAGTCAGGGAAATGAGGAGGTTCTGGAAGCCCAGGATTATGCCGCTTTGTATCCGTCTTTTCCGGTGCGCCTGAACAAGCTGCAGTATTTGTGGAAAGCGGCGGAATATAAGCATCAGTTTCAGACGGTGTCCATCCCCATGGCGGATTTTACAGGTGTGGACGGAACAGAAATCTGCCGGATTACCCTTCAGTTTCCGTCAGAAAAGGGGAAAGCGGCCATTGACAATGTGGGAATCAGATAACAGGTGAGTGATATTGAAGGAATACATATTAATTGCAGAGGATGATAACGACATTAATCAGATGTTAAAGGAACTTCTGGAGCAGCATGGCTATGAAGTTGTCCAGTCTTATGCCGGAACGGAAGCATTGCTTTATATGCAGCAGCGGCAGCCCCAGGCAGTGATTCTGGATTTGATGCTGCCGGGAAAGTCCGGTGAAGATGTGCTCAGAGAAATGCGGGAAAAATATCCGGAAACCGGTGTGATTGTGGCTTCCGCCAGAGATGAGGTGCAGGCCAGGGTGTCGCTGCTTCGCCAGGGAGCCGATGATTATGTGGTAAAACCTTTTGATACGGAGGAACTGCTGGCCAGGCTGGAGGCAGTGCTCCGGCGCAGAGAAACTCTGCCGAAGGAAGACCGGACTTCTGATAAGGAGGAAGCAGAACGGATACTGGAATACAAAGATGTCCGTATTCTGCAGGATAATTTTCAGGTGCAGGCGGGCGGGCAGGAGCTTGCTCTTACAAAACGGGAATATCTGATTCTGGAGCTGCTTATGAGCAATCCCGGAAAAGTATTTACCAAAAGCAATATTTATGAATCGGTGTGGAATGAGGAGTTTCTGGGCGAGGACAATGCGGTAAACGTTCATATCAGCAATATCCGTCAGAAGCTGGCGAAAGCGCATCCGGGCGAGACCTATATCCGGACGGTATGGGGCATCGGATTTAAAATGGACTGACCGGCGGCAAAACTTTATGTTTTCTTTATACTTTTTCTAAAATTTCTGAAAATCCTGCTGTTATACTGAATGTGTAAAAAAGAATTTTGTAAAACGAAATTCCGCGCCGCAAATGCGTCGCTCTGGCGACATATTTCCTTTGCATTTGCGTGTGCATCTTTGTTTTTATTTTATAGGAAAGATACTTTCACGCTTTGGCGTGACAAGGTCTTTCCTATAAGATAAAAAAACATCCCCCTGGGACGCTAATGAAAAATGTCCCCGGACAGCAGGAGGAACAGTATGGATTATGTATTAAAGACAGAGGGACTCACCAAAAAGTACGGAAAGCATACGGTGGTGAATCGTGTGAACATGCATGTGAGAAAAGGAGATATCTATGGATTTATCGGGAGAAACGGAGCCGGGAAGACCACTTTTATGCGCATGGTATCAGGGCTTGCTCTGCCGGCAGAGGGAACCATGGAACTGTTCGGCTCTCAGGAACTGGAGCAGCAGAGACTGCGTGTCGGAAGCCTGATTGAGCAGCCGGGCCTTTATCGGAACATGACCGCCAGGGAAAATATGGAAACCGTGCGGCGGGAACTGGGAATTCCGGAAAAAAGCGCAGTGGATGATATGCTGGAATTTGTAAGATTATCCGGGACAGGAAAGAAAAAGGTGAAAAATTTTTCCATGGGCATGAAACAGAGGCTTGGCATTGCCATTGCACTGTTCAATAATCCGGATTTTCTGATTCTGGATGAACCCATCAACGGACTGGACCCTGCAGGAATTAAAGAAATCCGGGATTTACTGCTGAGACTCAACGAGGAAAAACAGATTACCATTCTGATTTCCAGCCATATTTTGGGGGAATTGTCCAAAATAGCCACCCGGTACGGGATTATCAAAGATGGAGTTCTGGTGGAGGAATTTGACAAAGAGGAGCTGGAATACCGCTGCCGGCGCTGTCAGAAGCTGGTGGTGGACGACGTGGAACGTGCCGCTGCCATTCTGGAGGAGTGCCATGTGAACAGTTATGATGTACCGGAGCCTGGAATGCTGCGGGTGTTTGAGAACCTGGAGGAAGCCTGGAAAGTGAATCAGAATCTGGTAAACGGAGGAGTAAAGGTTCTGGAAAGCTATCGGGCAGGACAGGATTTGGAAGGCTATTTTATGGATTTGCTGGGAGGTGGAGAAAATGATTAACATACTGAGTGGTGAATGGTATAAAATTCGAAAGGAAAAGACGTTTTATGTGTGTCTGATGTCCGTTGCCATTCTTGTGGGATTATTGTATTTCACACTGTTTATGGTAGATGAAATCAGAAACCAGCAGCCGGCTGAAGGGGGAACAGGAATTTATGTTTACAGTGAAGAAGAACTCAGTGAGGGGCCATATATATATCAGGTGGGAATTATGGGAGTTTTGCAGCAGATGCTGAACGGTCATTTTACCGTTTTTATTATGGCTGTGTTTGCCAGTATTTTTGTGATAAAAGAATATACGGATGGCGCAGTAAAAAATATTGTGGGAAAAGGCTATTCCAGAGCTTCTGTTTTTCTCAGCAAGCTGCTGATTACGGAGCTGGCCGCAATGGTGATTCTGGGAGTGACTTTTGTGTGCTGTATCCTGGCAGGCGGATTGCTTATGGGAAAAGAAGGGCTTCAGGCCATGAACTGGAGAGAAACAGCGGCCTATATGGGAATGCAGATCATAATCAGCATGTCCGTTACGGGAATTGCGGTGCTGGTGGGAGAACTGACCAGAAGTCTGGCAGCAGGAATTTCCATCAGTACGGGAATTATAATCTTCTCCACATCTCTGCTGGCCGGTGCGGATACACTGCTCTCTGTATTCAGTATACAGCCTTCCCGGTACTGGCCGCTGAGCCTGCAGATGGAATGCCCGGTCAGCGGGCTGGAACAGGAATTCGTGATGCGGGGAATCGGCGCGTCTCTGGCCTGGCTTTTTCTGGCGGTTTTTCTGGGAATTTTCCATTTTCAAAAGGCGGATGTAACATGAACCTGTGGATGATAATTGTAATACTGGCAGCCGGGGCGGGCATTTTCTCCCTTCGTCTTTTCTGTTACGGAAAGCAGGTCAGGCATTTGAGAAAACAGCTGGAATTTTTGAAAGCAGAGGACAGCAATCAGTTGCTGACCTCTGTTTGTGCAGTAGGGCAGACGGAAGAAATGATTTCTGCCATGAATCAGGTGCTGGAAAAAATCAGAGAGGAACAGCGGAGGCTGTACCGGGCAAACAGAAGCTACCGGGAGAGTATTACGGGCATTTCTCACGATATCCGCACACCGCTCACATCAGTGAAAGGTTATGTGCAGCTTCTGGGGCATCCGGGAATCCCGAAAGAGAAAAAAGAACAGTATCTGAAAACCGTGGAGCGGCGGATGGAGGACCTGGCAGAACTGTTAAACCAGTTTTTTGAATATGCCAGGCTGGAAGCCGGGGAACTGGAACTGAAACGGGAAAAACTGAATGTGACGAATCTGTTTGCAGAAACTGTTTCCATGTTTTATGAGGATTTTCTGGAAAAAGGCTGTGAGCCTGCGGTGGAAGTTCCCAGGGAACCATGTTTTGTGTACGGAGACGCTCATGCATGGCAGCGGATGACAGAGAATCTGATAAAAAACGCACTGGTACATGGAACCGGAGGATATGTTTTTTCTCTGGTGCGGAAACAGGAAAGAACAGTTCTGCGGATAGCCAACGAGACAGAAAACATTCAGGAGCGGGATTTGGAACAGATTTTTGAGCGTTTTTATACCACAGACCAGTCCGGAAACCGCAGAGGTACCGGACTGGGACTTGCCATTGCCAGAGAATTTGCCGAAAAGATGGGCGGGGAAATCCAGGCCAGTCTGAAACATGGTATCTTTGAGGTGGAAGTGCGGTTTTGATGTCACAGATTTCTGTTTTACTGATAAAAGCAGGCTTCTGTAAGGGCTATGGACGAATTACCGGAATTTTTTTCAGTTCTTACGCTTTCAATTCTTAATTTTGTTACACCGGTAAGGGGAACAGCGAATTCGTACGGCAGACTTCCGATTGTCATGGGGTCCGTCTGGGTGATAAGCTCATCGTCGCCATAAAAATATATAACATGAACGTCATTGTAGTTTTTGCTTTCCTGCGGGATGACTGCGTTTCCTTTCAGGAGGCTGTACTGTCCGTTGATATAATATTCCGCATATAACGTATTTACATCCAGGTCACTGCTTTGATTTCTGGCGCCGCACAGTATGACATTGTTGTGACGGTTTCCGATGGAGTCCACCAGGTAAGGTTCCAGCTTGTAAAAATTACCTTTGGGCGTGTATACTGACATGGTATCCATATGAAAAAGAGAGCCTGAAAAAGTTTCCGATGCAATGGAATCATTGTCACTGTCATCATCAGCAGGATCCTGTCCCGGATCTGCAAGCTGCTGCTTCAGCTGCTGCGTTTTATTTACAGAATCCTTATATAAATTACTGATGGTATCCTTTTCATTTTTGAGCTGAGCATTTTCCTGTACCAGCCTGTCATTTTCCTGAGACAGGGAATCGGCTTTGTCTTTATAGTCGTTGTATTCATGGATTAACTGATTTATCATAATCTCCATGGAATCTTCATGATTTACCGTGATACCGCTGTTGGCAATATCGTTTTCAATTTCTGAATTTTGATAGAATATATAACAGATCATACCTCAAAAAATACAAATCATCCCATATCCACCAAAGCAAAATTTTTATCTGCTATTATAATAATGTAAGCAGTGAATGGATAGCACTTATGACTGTCCGAGACATGGGAAGCTCTGTGCCGGGACAGAGCGATCATGTCAGACGAAAGGTGAGGAAAAATGGTTTTACAAAAAAGAATGGCGCTTTTAACACTTGCCCTTTTAGGGATACTTTGCCTTGGGGGATGTGGAAGGAAGGAAAATGAAAAAATCACTTCCATAGAACAGCTCAACAATCCGGCCTGTACGATTGGCGTTCCGGAAGGCGGGGCAGGTATGTATATGGCGGAAAAATATCTGCCGGAGGCGGAGCATAAAACATTTTCCGGCAACACTTCGGGGTATCTTGCCATTTCCCAGGGAAAACTGGACGGGTTTGTTTATGACCGGGTAATGATGGAATTTGCGATTGCCAGCGGTCTTGAGAATGTGGAGATTTTAGAGGAAAATCTGGGAGAAAGTATGGATGTGGCTGTGGGAATTTCACCCAAAAGCCAGGTTGACAATTTAAAGGATAAAGTGAACCGGTTTCTGTCGGAAGCAAGAGCCGAGGGAACGCTGGATGATATGTATGACCGCTGGGTAAGCAGGGCGGAGGGAACCATGCCCAAAATACAGGCGTCACAGACGCCGGACTGTAAGATTAAGGTGGGAACCACAGGGACGGTTGAGCCTTTCAGCTACTATGAGGGGACGACTCTCACCGGATATGATGTGGAGCTGATTTATCGTTTTGGAGCGTGGCTGAATGCGGAAGTGGAAATTAAAATTTACGACTATGACGGAATTATTGCCGCAGCCCAGGCCGGCGATATTGACTGTATTATGGCGAATTTAAATGCCACCGAGGAAAGGCGCAGGCATATCGAATTTTCCGATTGTGTTTATCCTTCGGTGACTGTTGTTATGGTAAGGTCAAAACAGAAAGGCAGCACGGAGAAAAAATACGAGACGCTTTCGGATTTTGCCGGAGCAAGGTTTGCATCATTAAGCGGAGGGGTTTACGATAAACTGTTACAGGAAGTAATTGCGGATGCAAAAGACTTTTCCTACTACAATTCTGTTCCCGATATTGTTGCGGCTCTTAAGGCAGATCGTGTGGACGCGGGGGTGTTGGACGAACCGCTGGCACAGCTTGCGGCAGCAAAAAATGAAGGTCTGAAAATTTTTGAAGAACCTGTCGTGCGGGATAAATATGGATATGCTTTTCCAAAGGGAAGTCCTCTGCGGGAACAGTTTAATGAAGTTATTGCAAGGTTTAAAGAGGACGGAACAATCGCATCCTTAAAGGAAAAATGGCTTGGGGCGGATGAGAGCATAAAGGTATTAATGGAGCAGGACTGGCCGGGGGATAAGGGAACTATCCGGTACTACTATGATGGAGCCCATGAGCCTATGACTTATCTTGGAAGCAGCGGCGAACCTTTAGGGCTTGAGATAGATCTGCTGCTTCTGATTGCACGTGAACTGGATATGAAGGTGGAGATGACAACATGTGAATTTGCTTCGCTGATAACCGCCCTGGAAAGCGGGAAGGCGGATGTGGTCAGCGGAAGCCTTTCCATCACGGAAGAAAGAGCGAAGCGGGTAGACTTTGCAGATACTCATTATGACTCAGCTATGGTACTTCTGGTGCGTGATCTGGATGGAGAATTGCAGGAAAAAGGTTTCCGGGCAAATCTTGAGGACAACTTCCAAAGCACTTTTGTAGTGGAGGGGCGCTGGCGGCTGATTTTGCAGGGGCTTGGCGTCACCATACTGATTTCTGTCTTTTCAGGATTTTTTGGTCTGTGCCTTGGCTTTGGGATATGTATGCTGCGCCGGATCAGTTGTAAGCCAACTCAGTGGTTGGCGGCGGTCTTTGTTCGTGTGATTCAGGGAACTCCTATTGTAGTCTTTCTGATGATTTTGTACTATGGAATTTTTGGTTCGGCGGATATTTCTGAAATTCTGGTTGCGATTATTGGATTTTCCATTAATTTTGCGGCCTATTCATCAGAGATGATACGGACAGGAATAGAAACTGTGGATAAGGGGCAAAGCGAGGCAGCCCTTGCTATGGGCTATACGAAAGGCCAGACATTTTTTAAGATTGTATTGCCCCAGGCGGCCGGAAATTTTATTCCTGTGTTGAAAGGCGAATTTATTTCCATGGTAAAAATGACTTCAGTAGTAGGATATATTGCTGTACAGGATCTGACAAAAGTATCTGACATTATACGCTCCCGTACCATGGAGGCGTTCTTTCCACTGATAATGACAGCAGTAATTTATTTTGTGATTGCCAATATGATGACGGCGGCTCTCACATTTGCAGAGAGGAAAGTTGCGCCGAAGCGGAAGAAACGCAGCTTAAAGGGGGTGTGCATGTGATGGCAGAAAAGCATGAAATCGGGGACGTCTGTGCCGGGGGAAGTATGAACACGAGTATAATATCGATTCGGCATCTGTGTAAGGAATATTTAAACGTAACCCCTTTGAAGGATGTAAGCGTGGAGATTAAAAAAGGAGAGGTGATTTCCATTATAGGTCCGTCAGGCACAGGGAAGTCAACCCTGCTTCGATGTATTAATCTTCTGGAGACGCCTGCAAAAGGCGAGATTGTGGTAGACGGTGTGGTAATAACGGACAGGAAATGTAAGGTAAATCTGGTAAGGCGGAAGATGGGAATGGTATTTCAGTCCTTCAACCTGTTTGCACACAAGACCATTATAGAAAATATCATGATGGGGCAGGTGGATCTTCTTGGCAGAAGCCGGCAGGAGGCCTATGATAAAGGGATGGAACTGCTGCGTAACATAGGGCTTGCAGACAAGGCTTTTTCTTATCCGGATGAACTTTCAGGAGGACAGAAGCAGCGTGCGGCTATTGCAAGGACGGTGGCCATGGAACCGGAAATTATTCTTTTTGACGAGCCGACTTCCGCCCTGGATCCCACTATGGTGGGGGAAGTTCTTTCAGTTATCCGCAGGCTGGCAGAGCAGGGAATGACCATGATGATCGTGACGCATGAAATGAAGTTTGCCCGGGATGTATCCACCCGGATATTTTATATGGATCAGGGCGAAATCTATGAGGACGGAACGCCGGAACAGATTTTTGAGCATCCAAAGAGGGAGAGAACCAGGATATTTATCCGGCAGCTTAAGGTGCTCCATGTGGAAAAAATCTCACGTGATTTTGATTTTCCGGCCTTTATGACAAGTCTTGAGGAGTTCGGACGTAAGCAGCAGTTTTCACAGAGACAGATTTACGCCATGCAGCTTGTTGTGGAGGAAGTGCTGATGCAAAAACTTCTGCCTGCGGCAGGGGAAGCGGAGGAAAGGGATCTTTCTCTGGATGTGGAATACAGCGAGAGGGAAAATCTGGCGCAGATGCGATTTTCCTATTATGGGCCTTCCTTTCATCCTTTTGGGGATGAAGAAGATTTGTCCGGCAGGATGGTAAAAGGAATGTCTAAAAAGATGGAGCATACGTTTGTGGATGGAAGGAATCAATTTATTATCAGTATATAGATTAAGAAAGTTTGATGGCATTGCCATGCTTTGTTTTGCGTACAGAAAGCAGATGCAAGGATAAAACAGCGTACAGAGAGTTTCTTAAAAAATGCTTAATTGGAAATAAGAGAAAAAATGATGGAAAAGTTGAAATTAAATAATGAAAATATTGCACAGACAAGCAGCCTTGCAGAAAAGACGCTTGGAGAATGGGGCGTTGACGCCAGAAATATTATCCAAATCCGGCTTGCAGTGGAGGAAACGCTGTTAAAGTACCAGGAGGCTTTCGGCGTGGAGGCGGTATTTGCACAAAAATATATCAAACGTCTTAATCGGATTCGGCTGGAACTTTTCCTGCCAGGAGAAAGGTTTGATCCCTTTGATACAGGGGAGGAAGAACAGAGCCAGGTACTGCGGGGACTGCTGGCCAATATGGGGGTTGCGCCCGCGTGGCAGTACAAAAATGGAGAGAATCTTATTATATTTACTCCCAAAAAGAAGAAACGTTCTCAGATGGCTTCACTGGCACTGTCCGTAGTACTGGCATTTTTGTGCGGCGGTGTGTGCAGTTTCCTGCCGGAGAGTGTCAGGACTTTTCTTGCAAATGAGATTATCAGCCCGGTATTTAACCGTTTTATGGGGCTTTTATCAGCCATTGCAGGTCCTATGGTGTTTCTTTCCATTGTATGGGGAATATACAGCATTGGGGACATGGCGGCTATGGGCAGAATCGGAAAGAGGATGATTGGACGCTTTATGTGGATGACGATTCTTCTGACACTGCCCGTATGTGTGGTGGCCATACCATTTTTTTCTCTTAAAACCGGAGACGGGGGAAAGTTTGATTTTTCTGAATTGTTTCAAATGGTTCTGGATATTGTACCAGACAACTTTTTTACGCCCTTTACAGAAGGGAATCCCATGCAGATTATTTTTGTGTCAGTTTTAATCGGAATCGCAATGCTGATTCTGGGAAACAAAGCTACAATTGCCGCGGCCTTTGTGGAACAGTCCAATTATATGATACAGCTTATTATGGAGGCCGTCAGTTCTTTTGTTCCAGTGTTTGTGTTCGGCAGCATTTTAAATATGATACTGGGTAACAGCTTTTCAGTATTTCTTCCTTTATATAAGGTGATTCTGGTAATGCTTATGGGAGATACTGTTCTTCTGGCAGTGTATCTTGTGCTGGTATGCAAAAGGAGGAAGGTACAGCCTGTGGTATTGCTGAAAAAGATGACGCCCACTTTTCTGATTGCATTAACCACGGCGTCTTCTTCTGCCGCATTTGGGGTGAATATGGAGTGCTGTGAAAAAGACCTTGGGATTGACAGAAGGATCGTTAATTTTGGTATCCCTTTAGGGCAGGTTATCTTTATGCCGGGGGTTTCCGTTATGTTTCTGGCGGTGGGATTTTGTATGGCTGAAATCTATGGCGTGACGGTTTCTCCGGCATGGCTGGTTACGGCCGGTCTCATTGCTGTTGTGCTTGCGGTGGCGGCGCCTCCTGTTCCCGGCGGTGCGCTGACCTGTTATACGATTTTGTTTGCCCAGCTTAAGATTCCCATGGAGGCTGTAGCGGTCACCATTGCCCTCAATGTAATAATGGAATTTGTTACCACAGCGGTGAACCTGTTCTGTCTGCAGGCGGAACTTGTGGAACTGTCTGCCGGTCTTGACATGCTGGATGTGGGAAAACTGAGAGAGAAGAAAAATGTATGAAATAGCTGAAAGAACCCGAACTGTCAGCAGAAGAAAAGGAGAAAAAATGGAAAATGCATCAATGTTGGAATTTCATGCGGACGATATTATTTTGAAAGAAGGCGAAACTTATGAGGAAATGTACAAAATTATATCCGGTTCTGTAGCAGTTTATATCCGGTATGGGGAAAAGGAGGAACACCTGATTGGGATTTATTCCAGGTCCAGGTGTTTCGGCGAAACCAATGTGTTTTCCAGCCAGCCAGGTATTTATACGGTGGTTGCCTATGAGGATGTGCTTCTGATGCGCATTACAAAGGATTCTCTGGAAGAATTTATCAGAAGAAATCCCGGAAATGCAATTGATATCATGCAGAATATGGTACAGACCAATATGCTGATGCAGAAAAATATCGATCTGCTGCTGGACGATATTTATGAAAAGCAGGATATCAATAAGAGAAGAACAGAAGAGATGAAAGACAAGATCAGACAGTACCGCATGAACGGATTTAATCTTTTAGGAGTTTAAAATGCAGGATTACAACCTGACAAATCATGATATAGATGCGGCGTGTCATCAAGTAGAGATATTTTGTGAACGCGCCAATGGAGAAAAAAGAGACATTCTCCGCACACGACTGGCTGTGGAAGAGATACTGATGAAATATCAGGAAGCTTTTGGCGCAAAGGGGACTTTTCAGTTTCAGTGCAGAAAGCGGATAAACCGTCTGCATGCCAGTTTTTCTATTCCGGGAGAAAGATTGGATGTGGTCCATACGGATGGCGGCGAAGAAAGCGCTATCTTAAAAGGCATCCTTTCAGGTATGGGAGAAATTCCCGCATGGCAGTTCAAAAACGGAGTCAATTACCTTACCTTTGTGTTAAAAAAGAAAAAATTATCTCCTGCCGTATCACTGCAGGCAGCAGTTCTTTTCGGCTTTCGGAACTTCTGGAAATGGTTCTGGGAATTGTACCGGACAATTTTTTAACTCCTTTTTTGGAGGGAAATCCTTTACAGATTATTTTTCTTGCAGTTCTTGCAGGGATGGCAATGCTGATTCTGGGGAACAGGGCTGCGGTTGTTTCAATGTTTTTAAAACAGGCAAATGTCATTATATTACACCACTTTACAACTTTTCCATAAAAAAAATGTCATACAGGACTTTCTGATGTATAATAAGTTTGCAAACAAAAAAATACGAAAGAAAGTGATCCTGTACGACAGACTTATTATACAACGAAAAAACTATAATTGGTAGACTTTATCATTATTTTTACATTTATTTTGAGGCTTGTTCCATTCCTACAGCCGAGACATTGGTCCTGCTCCTGCTGTCCATACTGACACTGGAGTCAGCGGATTCCATCCGTTTCCTTTACAGACATTTCCTGTCAAAGCTAACAGATAAATCCCTGAATGCCTTTTACTATGCCTGCTCCTATGCCAAAGTGGATTATTCCAGGTTTATGAATGCAACAGCATCTATGGCATTGAAACTAATCCCGAAATCCTTAGAGACGCAGCCCGTTTTTTTATGCATGGATGATACCATTGTTCCCAAATATGGAAAGAAATTTGAGGATGTCTCAAAACTCTTTGACCATTCCGCGCACAACGGCAGCGGCTACCTGAATGGGCACTGCTTTGTAAGTGTCATGCTCTGTGTGCCAATGTGGGATAAAGGCAAGATTGTTTACCAGGCGTTTCCGCTTTCCTACCGTATGTGGCAGAAAGAAGAGTCAAAATTAAAGCTGGCTGCTTCCATGGTACGCCAGGCCATGCCTGAATTACAGGAAAAGGCGAATGTCATTATCCTATGCGACAGCTGGTATACAAAAGGGGATCTGGTTTCTGTCGTGGATGAATACCCAAACCTTGGCCTAATCGGAAATGCAAGGTATGACTCTGTCCTTTATGACCTTGCCCCGCAGCCGACCGGAAAAAGGGGCAGGCCTGCAAAACATGGGAAACGTCTTTCGGCGGAAAAAGATTTTACACTTTCGGATGAAAAAATAGGCGGTTATTATATTGGGATGCGCCGTGTCCTTACAAATATTTTCGGCACAAGGGAAGTTTTTGCCTATGTGACAGCCACAGAGAAGGAAGGCGGTTCCAGGCGCCTGTTCTTCAGTACGGTTTTCCCCACACAGCTGCAGATTTTTTGTGCATGGCAGGAAAAGACCCCCCTGAACCAGACGGGGAGTGCATGGATGGATTACATCCCCTTGTTCCTGTACTCATTCAGATGGAAGATAGAAGTCAGCTATTACGAACAGAAAACCTTCTGGTCACTATGCAGCTATATGGTGCGCAGCCGGAAAGGGATTGAAATGCTGGTTAATCTGATCAACATAGCTTATTGTGCGATGAAACTGCTGCCATATCAGGATGAAGCATTTTCAAAGTACCGTAGGGAAAGCGCACAGGATTTCAGGTTTGTGCTCAGCGAGCGGATCAGGCAGGAGGTATTTTTTGCCACTTTCGTGAAAAAGAGCGAAAGTATAATAAAATCATCTGCCCTTATGAGAGCCTTAAAATACCTTGTTCAGCAAAAGGAGCGCTATTTATAATAGTTGTAAAGTGGTGATTATATTACTAATCATGGAAAATATCAGTACTTTTGTCCCCGTTTTCATTTTTGGCAGTCTTCCTGAAAAAAGTTTTTCCGGTTTTTCTGATCGGTCTGACAACAGCTTCTTCTTCTGCCGCATTTTTGGAAAACAGGAAAGTGTGCGAGGAAAAGCTGGGGATTGATAAAAAAATTGTAAATATCGGCGTTCCTCTTGGACAGGTGGTATTCATGCCGGGGTTTTCTATTTTATATTTTGTAATGGGAATTTGCATGGCGGAGATTTATGGTGTGAAGATATCCCCGGTATGGCTGATTACAGCGCTGATCATTGTGGTAGTACTGGCTGTGGCTACACCGCCCATTCCCGGAGGCGCTCTTGCCTGCTATACGATTCTGCTTTTACAGCTTGAAATCCCTGCCCAGGCCATTTACAGCAGTAGATTTGTTTTGTCTGGAGGCAGAGTTGACAGAACTGGCGGGGGACCTTGAAATGCTGGATGTGGAGAAAATCCGGAAAACATTTTAAAATTATGATAAATGTGCCATAATGGTGAAGAACAAACAGATAAACTGAAAAACGGGTTTTGCCGACAAAAGGTACAGATGTTGTTTTTGCTGCAATTTCATCTTCTTCACTCTTATTATCAAAGTCAGGTGTTTTAAATGGCAGGAAATTCACTTCCGGGTATTTCATGCAAATGGCAGATACGTTTTCTTTTGTTGAGAAGGAAAAAAAGGAATATTCTGAAATTGACCGGATTGTATAGTATGAGAAAAATATGTTCGCCGGCAGTTCTGTGTCTGTTGCTCTGCTTCCTGGCAGCCGCAGGCTGCGGGAATAAAAACAGAACTGCCGGAATTCAGATGACGGTTTTAGAATTCTCCGGCAGCCTGGAGTTAAAGCTGGAACATTTTCTTCCGGATGGAAAGGTTTTGCTGGAACAGATGCCCGGAGGATTTGATTTCAGCAAGCGGAGCAGGCGGCTGGGCAACATATTTCAACCTGCATACGGACGGAACTTTTACGGGCCGGTATCATGATTCCGACATGGGAGACGCGGGAACAGGATATTTTGCCGGTACGGTGTATGTCTGCAATTTTGATGGGAAATTTTCCATACCGGAACGGACTGGCCGGTATACATACGCCATGACACTGGAGTATCTGAATGGGGAAGGGACGCCGGGAACGGAGTATTATGAGGATAATATCCGGTATATTTACAGTGAACCATATGGATTTGATGATGGAGAAGAATTTCTTATTTATCTGCCGGGCTGTCCCCTGGAGAAGATGTCAGAAGAACTTCTTTTCTGGTCAGGGATGTATACCGGAATCAGAGAAACCCTTCCTTCCGGGTATTATGTTATCTATAATGTAAACGGGAAACAGGGATTTGTGGGGATGAAAGAAGACAGCCTGTGGGGAAAGCGGTATACTTCTTTCCATGAGGGCCGAAGGATGGAACTGCGTCCTTCTTATTATTCGGAAAGCCATCTGATGCTTTTTTCGGAGGGCGGGGAAGTGGCAGCCGATTTGTGCTTTGCATGGGCCAGAGATGACGGGAAGGAATTTCAGGCATACGATTCTTGCGGAGGGGGAGATTACAGGATTTCACTGTCCTTTTCCAGGGAGAATGGACAGGTGGAAATTTCTGTCACAAGCCTGTCGGGATATGATTTTTCTCCCTGGGGCGGAACGGAAGAAGGAGTTTTGGAGGGAGTTTTCGAGAACAGGGGCGGGTTTTAAACAGCCGGGATGAAAAAGCTGCATGGCAGAAGCGTACGCGTTCTGACTGTAAAGACAATTTTACACAATTTTAAGATTTTTTATCACATTTTTTTATACCTTTTTGTCTGAGGTCTGGTATAATTTACCCATAACATAGAGGAGGAACAACAGGAACCGATGACGAACGAGGAATATTATGCGTTTATCCGGCCTTATGCGGACGCCAGTGAGGTGCTGCTGGCCCGGTTAAACGTTTTAAAGCATAATCTGTACAGTGAATCTTCCGGCCAGCCCATCCATAATATCCAGAACCGTATTAAGGAAAAGGATAGTATGGAGGAAAAACTCAGGAAAAAAGAAAAGGAACCTACCGTGATGAACGCCAAGGATTATCTGCAGGATATTGCGGGCGTCCGTGTCATCTGCTATTTTGTGGAGGATATTTACAATCTTGTGGATGCACTGAAGCGGCAGGTGGATTTAATTGTAATCCGGGAATGTGATTACATTTCTGAACCAAAACCCAATGGATACCGAAGTTACCATATTATTGTGGGTATTCCGGTGTACTGTCTGGACGGAATGGAATATTTTCCGGTGGAAATACAGTTCCGCACCATGTCCATGGATTTCTGGGCCAGTATGGAACATCGGATACTCTATAAAATGGAGCGGGACGACCGGGAGAAACTGGCGGCAGAGCTGAAAGAATATGCAGAACATCTGGTGAGAATTGAAAGCAGGTTTGAGCAGTACAGCGACGGGCATACGGTTTTGCTGGAACAATGAGTAAGGAGAGAAAATGAAAATGAATCTGTATATCTGTACTACTGCCGCGCTGTTTCTGGGAATTCTGCTGGATTTTATTGTGGGGGACCCTCCGGGATGGTATCACCCGGTACAGGCCATAGGGGGAATGATTACCAGAACGGAACGGTGGCTGCGGAACCTGTTTCCCAAAACGCCCAAAGGGGAACGGACATCCGGAGTGGTTCTGGTATTTCTGGTGACAGGATGTTCCACCCTGATTCCCCTGGGATTGCTGCTGGCCTGCTATCATGTTCATGTTCTGCTGGGGACGGGCGTGGAGGCAGTCTTATGCGGTTCCCTTCTGGCAGCCAAATCATTAAGGCAGGAGAGCGGTAAGGTACAGGAAGCACTGGAAACAGAAGGTGTGGAGGCCGGCCGGAAAGCAGTTTCCATGATAGTGGGCAGGGATACGGAACATCTCAGTGAGGAAGGCGTGGTCCGGGCGGCTGTGGAAACAGTGGCGGAAAATACGTCGGACGGGGTAATTGCACCTATGTTTTATATGGCGCTGTTTGGCGGTGCGGGAGGTTTTTTCTATAAATCCATCAATACCATGGATTCCATGGTGGGTTATAAAAATGACAGATACCGCTATTTCGGTACGGGAGCGGCAGTTCTGGATGATGTGGTTAATTTTATTCCTGCCAGAATCAGCGCTCTGTTTATGATACTGGCCTGTCCTTTCTGCGGAATGGATATGCGGGGGGCTTTCCGGATTTTTCGACGGGACCGGTTTTGCCATGCAAGCCATAATTCCGCCCAGACAGAGGCCGTAATGGCGGGAGCTCTGCAGGTGCAGCTTGCAGGAGATGCCTGGTATTTTGGCAGAAAGCATGAAAAACCATCCATTGGGGATGATATCCGCCCGGTGGAGCCGGAGGACATCAGAAGAAGCGGGCGTCTGATGTATGTTACTGCGGTTTTATGTGCGGTGTTTCTGCTGAGTATAAAGGGATTTTTTCTTATGGCAATTTTTTTATGAAGTGTTTCGTTCAGTGTTTCCGGAAAGATCTGAAACAGTTGATTTCAGAAAATACTTATGATATAATCGGGGCATGTAGGAGAAATTGCGGCAAAGGAGAAGTCATGGAAAGGAACACTTTATTAATTGTTGATGATGTAGACATAAACCGTGAGATGCTGAAGTTTATTTTCGAAGAGCAGTTTGAGATTCTGGAAGCGGAGGATGGCGACGGAGCCATAGAACTGCTGGAGGAAAAGGGAGATCAGATTGTACTGATGTTTCTGGATGTTATCATGCCGGGCAAGTCAGGTCTGGATGTGCTGGAATATATGGTGGAGAAGCATTATATGGAATATATTCCGGTTATTATTATTACAGGAGAAGCATCTGTGGATACGGAGTTAAAGGCATACGAATACGGTGCCTCTGATATAGTATACAAGCCTTTTACGCCTAAGGTTGTTATGCGGCGTACCATGAATATTATTGAGTTGTTTTCCCACAGGATTGATATTGAGAAGAAGCTGGAGAAGCGTACCCGGCAGCTTCGGGAGAGCAGGGAGAAGCTGAAGAAGAATAATGATTTTCTGGTGAATGCCCTGAGTTCCGTGGTGGAATTCCGAAGCCTGGAATCCGGAGAACACATTCAGCGTGTAAAATATTATACGGAAGTACTGCTGAAATATCTTGTGAAATATTATACGGAGTATGAACTCTCGGAAGAGGACGTGGAGCTGATTATCAGCGCCTCCGCACTGCATGATCTGGGCAAAATTGCCATTCCGGACAGTATACTGCTGAAGCCTGGCAAACTGACAAAAGAAGAATTTGAAGAGATTAAGAAGCATACCATATACGGCTGTGAGCTGCTGGAGAATTTCAAACAGGAAGAAGATGCTTTCTATCGTTACTGTTATGAAATCTGCCGGTATCATCATGAGCGGTACGATGGAAAGGGATACCCGGACGGTCTGTCAGGAGATGATATTCCCATCTGGGCCCAGGTGGTTTCCATTGCAGATGTGTATGATGCACTGGTCAGCAAGCGTGTATACAAAGCGCCATATGAAGTAAATGAAGCGGCGCGCATGATTGTAGATGGAGAGTGCGGTACGTTTTCACCTACGATTCTGGACTGCTTTGGACTGGCAAAAGAAGAATTTTTTCATGCAACGGAGACGAAATTATCCTTTGCAGATGTGGAGAATTAGTGAGGCGAAGAATCCTGCCGGGCAGGATTCTCTGCCTGCAACACCCCCGGAAGCTGCCTCTGTCTTCCGGGGGTGTTTTGGGAAACAGAGTGCTGCAGGAGGAAGGAATCAGGGAGGAAATATCTGGTGAGAAGAAGAAAAAGATCGTTACAGGGAATGGCATATGTTTTTGTTCTGCTGGCGGCTGTTATTGTGCTTTTTCGGTGGTTTACCACACAGAACAGCAGGCGCATGATAGAGCGAAATAAGAATTATGCTGCAGATTCGGCCCGTATGACAGCAGACAAAGTAGATGAGAAGCTGAATAATGCCCGCAGTCTGATTACTGCCTATGCATATTTTCTGGAGGAAAGTCTGCAGGATCCGGTGGTATCTTCGGAAATGCTGAAGAAAATCGAGGACAATTCCAGCCACCTGTTTAATGCTCTGATTTATACGGATGCGGAAGGAAAGGACCATTCTTCGGACGGGCGGGTTGCAGATGTTACCGATCGTGATTTTTATCAGAACGGTATCCAGGGAAAAAGCGGAATGGATATTATATTTGATCCATACCTTTTTGGCGAACCTATGGCCTGCTTTTATGCACCGGTGTATTATTACGGTGAAATTATAGGCGTGCTCCGCGGAGCGTTTCTGGCGGAAGAAAATCTCAAAGAAATGCTTAAAACTACTTACTTTGGAGAGGAAGCCTGGGTTTATCTCTGTATGCCGGACGGAAGCGTGATTGCCAGTTCAGATGACCGGGAATATCAGGGAGATGTACTGGACATCCTGATGGAAGAAAATGTGATTGACCGGAAAGCGGCAGAGGATGCACGGAAGGTTTTTATGGAGAACGGGGAAGGAGCTTTTGTCTGTGATGACGAATGCAGAACAGATAATATCTGTGTGGTGTATCTTCCGGAAAGCGAATATGTTCTTGTACAGACCTTTCCCAAAACAGTAACGCAGGCTATGATAGACGATGAAAATCTGGTGGGAATCCAGCTGGAGACATGTCTGATTATCATGTTTGCTGTTTATATTGTAGCTCTGTTTTTCCGTTCAAGACGGGAACAGAAACTGCTGAAACAGGAAAATCAGGAAATGGGTTACATTATTCAGGGGATTAATACCCTGTTTCCGCGTTTTGTCATGGTGGATTTTGAAAAAGATACCTATTTCTATCTGGCAGGAAGCCGGCCGGAGGACAGCAATATGGCTTCCAGAGGCGCTTACAGGGATTTTTACGAATATCTGTATGCTGCGCTGACAGAAGAAAATGAACGTCAGGAATTTGCCGAATTTATGGACAGGGAATCCATGATTCAGGCCCTGATGAGGCATGAAGACCTGCGTTACGAATGCCAGGTGCTGAAAGATGGCCGGACAGAATGGGAGCATATCAATGTTGTGTGTCTGGAAAGAAAGGAAGGCCGGGCGGTCAGAGTACTGTTCAGTCGTCAGAATATTACTGAGGTAAAGGAAAAAGAACTGTTTATTCAGGCGGAAATGTCTCTTGCAAACCGGAAGGAAAGACAGTACCGGATTGCCATTACCTCCAACGCCCTCTGTACCTTTGATTTTAACCTGACCAGGGATCTGGTGGAGCATGATATCATCCGTACTATCAATGGAAACAGAATTTCCATGCTGAAAAAAGCGGGGCTGGAAGCTCCCTGCAAGGCTTCTGAGTGCTTTGCGTGCTGGAGAAAGTTCGTACTGCCGGAATCTCTGGAAAATTATGATACCATGACGAATCAGGAATATCTGAAAGAGCGCTTTGCCCGGGGAGAAGGGGAAGTGGATGTGGAATACTGGGAACAGGATCCCACCGGAGCGCAGATTTGCGTCCGCCAGTCTTTCCTTATGGTGCAGGATGATGATACGGGCGATATTATGGTCATGGTTGTGACAAAAGATATTACCGAGAGTGAGAAGAAGCAGAGAGAGCAGACGCAGGCATTGCAGGATGCCCTGATGCAGGCCCAACATGCCAACCGGGCAAAGACAACGTTTCTGTCCAATATGTCCCATGATATCCGTACGCCCATGAATGCCATTATCGGGTTTGCAACCATAGCGCTGAGCCATATCAACAGCAAAGAACAGGTCCATGACAGTCTGCAGAAAGTGCTTTCTTCCAGTAACCATCTGCTCAGTCTGATTAACGATATTCTGGATATGAGCAGAATTGAAAGCGGAAAAGTGCAGATTAAGGAACAGGAATGCAATATTTCCGAGATGATGCATAATCTGGTAAATATCATACAGCCCCAGGTAAAGGCCAAACAGCTTGATTTGTTTATTGATACCTTTGAGGTTGTAAATGAGGACGTCATTGCGGACTCCCTGAAAATGAACCAGGTATTTATCAATCTGCTGAGCAATGCGGTGAAATACACACCGGCAGGAGGCAGCATTTCTTTCCGGATTACCCAGAAAAGCACCTTCCGCCATGGATACGGCGATTATATTTTCACCATTAAGGATAATGGAATCGGTATGGCGCCGGAATTTGTGGAACATATTTTTGAACCTTTCGAGCGGGAGGTAAGCGCTACACAGTCAGGCATTCAGGGGACAGGCCTTGGTATGGCGATTACCAAAAATATCGTGGAAATGATGAACGGTACTATCCATGTGGAGAGTGAAGTGGGGCATGGAAGCACCTTTACCGTAGAGTTTACCCTGAAACTGCAGGATGTGGAAAAAGATGCGGAACGCATTAAGGATTTGGAAGGACTGCGGGCGCTGGTGGTGGATGACGATATCAATACCTGCGACAGCGTAAGTAAAATGCTGAAGGAAATCGGTATGCGGGCGGAATGGACCACCTCCGGCAGAGAGGCTATTTACCGTGCCGGAAGTGCCAGTGAGGAAGGAGATGCTTATCATACCTATATCATTGACTGGCAGATGCCGGAAACCAGCGGACTGGAAACAGCCAGGAGAATCCGAAGCGTGGTGGGAGATGACGTGCCTATCATTATTCTGACTGCTTATGACTGGACCGATATCGAAGAAGAAGCCATAAAGGCAGGCGTGACAGCCTTCTGTGCGAAACCTCTCTTTATGTCTGATTTGAAATCTGCCCTTCTGTCTGCCAACAGCCTGAATGAGAAGGAAGAAGAAGTTGCGGCCTGGACTCTGGCTGATTTCAGCGGAAAGCGGGTTCTGCTGGTAGATGATATTGAACTGAACCGGGAAATTGCGGAAATCATACTGACAGAGGCAGGCTTTGTTGTGGAGTCGGCACCGGACGGAACGGACGCGGTGGCTATGGTAAGAGATGCGGAGGAAAATTATTATGATGTGGTTCTGATGGACGTCCAGATGCCCATTATGAACGGATATGAGGCCACCAGGACGATTCGGAATATGCCCAGAAAAGATGTAAAAGATCTGCCCATTATTGCCATGACAGCCAATGCTCTGGAGGAAGATAAAGAAGCGGCCTTAAAGAATGGAATGAATGCCCATATTGCAAAACCGCTGGATATGGATATATTCATTGATATGCTGAAAAAGTTCCTTGGGTAACCGGAATGTGGAGTTCTGAAAATAAAACAGCAGCTGGCATTTGAAAAGAAATGTATTGAGCGTAAACTTTACCAGCAGCCTCCGCTGATAAATAATTAATAAAAAGAATTTCGTTTTACGAAATTCTGCGCCGCAAATGCGTCGCCCTGGCGACATATTTCCTTTGCATTTGCGTGTGCATCTCCCCTGGCCCCTCAATCCTGAGGGGCCAGATTTGGGTTTTCTGTTTTTACCAGTTCAACCCGCGCCCTTTAAACAGGCTATGGCTGAACTGTTATTCAAAATCCCGGAACTTGCCAAATCCCAAAATATATCATATAATAAAACGAGTATGCTTTTAGAAAAGAGGAATTATAATGGAAAAGTTAAACAGGCTGTTGGAGCGTCTGGACTATACGGTAGTTCAGGGAAGAACGGATTTGGAAATTACAGAACTTGTGTATGATTCCAGAAAGGTAACCGAAGGCTGTCTCTTTGTGTGTATTAAGGGGACTGTCACGGACGGACACACATACGTTATGGAAGCAGCCGGGAAAGGGGCGGCGGCAGTGCTGGTGCAGCAGGATGTGGAAGCGCCGGATTTCCTGACAGTGATAAAGGTAACGGATACCCGGTATGGTCTTGCGGTGACCTCCGCAGCCTGGTTCCATCATCCGGCGGAAAAGCTGAAAGTAATCGGAATTACAGGGACCAAAGGAAAAACCACCACCACATATATGGTGAAATCCATTCTGGAACATGCAGGCTGCAAGACAGGTCTGATAGGAACGATTGAAGCAATCATCGGCGATGAGGTGATTCCGGCCAGCAATACCACACCGGAATCTTATATTGTACAGGATTATTTTCACCGAATGGTGGAGGCAGGCTGCCGATGCGTGGTGATGGAGGTGTCCTCACAGGGGCTGATGATGCATCGAACGGCAGGATTTACCTTTGAAATCGGTATTTTTACCAATATTGAACCGGATCATATCGGGCCCAATGAACATGCTTCCTTTGAAGAATATCTGGCATGTAAAAGTATGCTGTTTCGCCAGTGCCGGACGGGAATCATCAACAGGGATGATGAACACTGGCAGCAGGTGCTGGAAGGACACACCTGTGAAGTGGAGACTTTTGGATTTTCTCCGGAGGCGGATCTGCGTCCCGCGGACATCCGTCTGGTGAAACGTCCGGGTTATCTTGGCGTGTCTTATACTACGGAAGGGCTGGTGGAGCTGGACGTGGAGATTGATGTGCCGGGCAGATTCAGCGTGTATAATTCCCTGACTGCCATTGCTGTCTGCCGCCATTTTCAGGTGTCGGGAGAGCATATCCGGCAGGCTTTAAAGGCGGCAAAGGTAAAAGGCAGAATCGAAATGTTTCCGGTGTCGGATGAATTTACCCTGATGATTGATTATGCCCACAATGCCATGAGCCTGGAAAGCCTTTTAAGTACTCTGAAAGAATATGAGCCCAGCCGTCTGGTCTGCCTGTTCGGCTGCGGCGGCAACCGCTCGAAGCTGCGCCGCTACGAGATGGGAGAGGTATCCGGCAGACTGGCGGATTTGAGTATTATTACTTCCGATAATCCCAGATTTGAGGAGCCTCAGGCAATCATAGACGACATTAAAATTGGGATGGCCAGAACCAGCGGAGCTTATGTGGAAATCATTGACCGGAAGGAAGCCATCAGATATGCCATTGCCCACGGACAGCCGGGCGATGTAATCGTGCTTGCAGGGAAGGGCCATGAAGATTATCAGGAAATTGCAGGCAGAAAGTACCCTATGGATGAGCGCGTGCTGATTCAGGAAGTTCTGGATGAACTGGCACAGGAAAGAGAAAACAGGTGATGCAGGGATGGCGGAATATGCCAATATTGTGATTGATATTTCTCATGAGAAACTGGATAAAATGTTTCAGTACAGGATACCGGAACATTTAAGGCAGGAGCTTGCGGTGGGTATGCAGGTGGAAATTCCCTTTGGGGCCGGAGACCGCAAAACTACAGGCTATGTGGTGGAACTGACAGATACGCCGGAATATGATACCGCCAGGATAAAAGAACTTGCCGGCGTGGTGGAGGGCAGCATTCCCATTGAATCCCAGCTCATTGCCCTGGCAGGCTGGATGCGGAAAAATTACGGGGGAACCATGAACCAGGCGCTGAAAACAGTGCTCCCCGTCAAACAGAGAACAAAAGAGAAAAAGCAGCGTTTTGTGGTACTGGATTTGAACCGGGAACAGGCGGCGGAGCAGCTTGCCCTGTTTGAAAAGAAGAATCACAAAGCAAGGGCCCGGCTTCTGGGAGCCCTGATGGAGCAGAGCCCGCTGCCCTATGAAGTGGTGACGGGCAGGCTGAATATGACGTCTTCCGTAATTCGGGCCATGGGGGAAATGGGAATCCTCCGGGTGGAAGAGAAGCGGGTATTCCGGAATCCTTTTGAAGGCCTGAAAAAAGAGAAGAAATCCATAAAACTGAACGAACAGCAGCAGGAGATCAGGGATTGTATCTGGCGGGAATTTGAGCAGGGGCATCATCATACCTGGCTGATTCACGGAGTAACCGGAAGCGGTAAAACTGCTGTTTACATAGAATTAATCGAGAAAGTGGCGGCCAGCGGCAGGCAGGCTATTGTGCTGATACCGGAAATTGCCCTGACGTATCAGACGGTCATGCGTTTTTATCAGCATTTTGGGGAGCGGGTTTCCATCCTGAATTCCAAAATGTCGGCAGGAGAGCGGTACGACCAGTTTGAACGGGCAAAACGGGGAGAACTGGATGTGATGATTGGCCCCCGTTCCGCATTGTTCACACCATTTTCAAATCTGGGGATTATCATCATAGACGAAGAACATGAGACCAGTTATAAAAGTGAGACGCTGCCCCGCTATCATGCCAGAGAGACAGCCATTGAGCGTGCAAAAATGGCGGGAGCCAGTGTGGTGCTTGGCTCTGCCACACCTTCTCTGGACAGTTATTACAAAGGAATGACCGGGGAATATATTCTGCAGAAACTGGAAAAAAGAATCGAAGAAAAGCCACTGCCTGCGTGTGAGATTGTGGATTTGCGGGAAGAATTAAAACAGGGGAACCGTTCTATTTTAAGTGAAAGGCTTCAGGAGCTGATGAAGGACCGGCTGGAGCGGAACCAGCAGATTATGCTTTTTATCAACCGGAGGGGGATAGCGGGGTTTGTGTCCTGCAGAGCCTGCGGTCATGTGCTGAAATGTCCTCACTGCGACGTATCCTTAAGCCAGCATAACAACGGAAGAATGGTGTGCCACTACTGCGGCCATGAGGAGGCGGCGCCGAAGGTATGTCCGGAATGCGGTTCAAAATATATCAGCGGATTTAAAGCGGGTACTCAGAAAATAGAAGAGATTGTGAAAAAGAAGTTTCCGGATGCAAGGGTATTGCGGATGGATTTTGATACTACCCGGAATAAGGAAGGTCATGAGAAAATCCTGTCGGCTTTTGCAAATCAGGAGGCGGATATTTTAATCGGCACCCAGATGATTGTCAAGGGCCATGATTTTCCAAATGTGACGCTGGTGGGTGTGCTGGCGGCAGATTTGTCCCTGTATGTCAGCGATTATCACGCGGCGGAGCGGACGTTCCAGCTTCTGACTCAGGCGGCGGGCCGGGCAGGCCGGGGCGCTCTGCCGGGGAAAGTGGTGATACAGACCTACAGTCCGGAGCACTATTGCATTGCACTGGCAAAAGAACAGGATTACGTCCGTTTTTACGAGACGGAAATCGCCCTGCGCAGCATGATGAATTATCCCCCCTGCGGCCATATGATGGTGATGCTGGTGGCTTCCGGGGATGAGATGACAGCGTCCTTAAGCGCGGAGCTGCTGGGCAAAAAAGTGCGTAAAGCCCAGGAGGACGGAAAAATCACAGGATTGTCGGTAATCGGGCCGGCCAATGCCTCTGTGGCGAAAGTAAAAGATATCTATAAAAAGGTAATTTATTTTAAACATGCGGATTATCAGGAACTGGTGAAAATCAAAGATGTGCTGGAATTATTTGTCAGCACCCACCGGGAATTTGCAAATATAATCATACAGTTTGATTTTAATCCCATGAACGGATTTTGAAAAAGGGTTTGAATAAGGAGGAAGAGGAATATGGCACTGAGGACTATTCGCCAGATGGGCGATGAAATACTGACGAAAAAATGCAGGGAGGTAAAAGAGGTAACTCCCAGAATGAAAGAGCTGATTGAAGATATGCTGGAGACCATGTATGAGGGAAACGGTGTGGGCCTTGCGGCGCCTCAGGTAGGGGTTTTGAAACGACTGGTGGTCATTGACATCGGGGACGGTCCCATTGTGCTGATAAATCCCAGGATTATTGCCTGCCGGGGCGAGCAGACCGGAGACGAGGGCTGCTTAAGCCTGCCGGGGAAGGCAGGTGTGGTCACAAGACCGAATTATGTGAAAATTGAAGCCTGGAATGAGAACATGGAGCGGTTTGAGATGGAGGGAGAAGAACTTCTGGCCAGAGCGTTCTGCCATGAAATCGACCATCTGGAAGGCCATATGTATGTGGAAAAAGTAGAGGGGCCCCTCCATGAAGTGGAAGAGGAAGAAGAGGAAGAAGCATAGGGAATTCCCAGGCAATTGCGAAACTCAGTAATTATACTGATTTCATGTACAATTCAGAAAGTTTGAGTACAAATATTTTCTCATACAAAAGGTGAGAAATGCATTTCAGCACCATGGAGGCGAGACTCAAAGAAACATGGAAGCCTCTGCTGAACATGATTCTTTGTATTCAGAGGCTCGCCGGAATGTCCGGTGCGTCTGGCATTTCGGCTTTTTGTATGATGAAAATATTTAAGAAAAATTGTGATAATTGTACATGAAATTGTGACAATTTAAGCGATTCGCAATTGTCTGCAGGGAATTCCAACGGAAAGGAGCTGGATGGAATGAAAGTGATTTTTATGGGAACGCCGGATTTCTCCGTGGGAACGCTGGAACATCTGATACAGGCAGGGCACGAGATAGTACTGGTGGTGACTCAGCCTGATAAACCGAAAGGGCGGGGCAAAGCCATGCAGTTTCCTCCGGTCAAGGAAGCGGCCCTGGCTCACGGACTGGAAGTTTATCAGCCAAGGCGAATCAGGGAGCCGGAATGTGTGGAGTATCTGAGAGAAAAAAATGCAGATATTATGGTAGTGGTAGCCTTTGGCCAGATCCTGCCTGCAGAAATTCTGGAAATGCCCAGGTATGGCTGCATCAATGTCCATGCCTCTCTGTTGCCCCAATACCGGGGAGCGGCCCCCATCCAGTGGGCGGTTATCAACGGGGAAAAAGTCACCGGTGTGACCACCATGCGCATGGATACGGGGGTGGATACCGGAGATATGATTCTGAAAGAAGAAGTGGCTCTCCGGGAGGATGAGACAGGCGGAAGCCTGTTTGATCGCCTGGCAGAGACAGGCGCCAGGCTGTGCGTCAGGACGCTGGAAGCCATAGAGCAGGGAACGGCAGAGTATACCCCTCAGAATCACCAGAAAGCCACCCATACTTCCATGATTACCAAACAGTTGGGGGATATGGACTGGACGAAACCGGCCTGTGAGCTGGAGCGGCTGGTCCGGGGACTGAATCCCTGGCCCGGCACCTGGACCAGGCTGGATGGAAAAACGCTGAAAATCTGGAAATCCCGGCTTGCGGAACCGGCAGAAACTTCCATGACAGAGGAACCGGCCGGAACTGCCGTTCAGGAGCCCGGAACTGTCGCGGCAGTGACAGACAGGGCAATTTATGTTCAGACAGGACAGGGAATCCTGGCATTGGAGGAAGTCCAGTTAGAAGGAAAAAAGCGGATGGAAGCCGCTGCATTTCTCCGGGGATTCCCCCTGGAGCCGGGAAAATCCCTGGGCAGATAGCAGGAAGAAGTCTTAGACCAGGTAATTGCGAAACTCTGTAATTGTACTGATTTCATGTACAATTCAGAAGATTTGAATATAAATATTTTTCATGCAAAAGGTGAGAAATGCATTTCAGCACCATGGAGGTAAGACTCAGATAACCATGGAAGCCTTTGCTGAACATGGTTATCTGCAGTCGGAGGCTTACCGGAATCAGATAGTTTCGCAATTGCCTGAAAGAGGAAAGGAGTGTTGTATATGCCATATTATGGATATTATTTTGACCCAACCTACATTTTAGTGGTAATCGGTGCAGTTATCTGCCTGATTGCTTCTGCGAGAGTGAAAACAACGTTTAACAAATACGATAAAGTCAGGAGTATGTCGGGCATGACAGGCGCCCAGGCGGCGGAGCGTATTTTACATGCGGCGGGCATTCATGATGTGATTGTCCAGCATATTTCCGGGAATCTGAACGACCATTATGACCCCAGGAACAAGACCTTAAGCCTTTCGGACAGTACCTACGGGTCTGCTTCCGTGGCAGCGGTGGGAGTGGCGGCCCATGAATGCGGCCATGCCATTCAGCATCAGCAGTCCTATGCACCGCTGACGGTCCGGGGCGCCATTGTGCCTCTGGCAAATTTCGGTTCTTTTGCCGCATGGCCCCTGATTATTATCGGATTGTTTATTACCAGCAATACGGGAACTCTGCTGATTAAGATTGGAATTCTGTGCTTTTCACTGGCAGTTCTGTTTCAGCTTGTTACCCTTCCGGTGGAATTTAACGCCTCCAGAAGAGCAGTTCGGATTCTGGGAGAAACAGGAATCCTGGGAGAAGAAGAGCTGCGGGGTACCCGTAAGGTTCTGAGCGCTGCGGCGCTGACGTATGTGGCGGGAGCGGCCGCTGCCATCCTGCAGTTACTGCGTCTGGTGCTGATTGCCTCCAGAAGGAATGATTAAAGGAAGCAAAAGCTGTTTTTTCGGAGAAGGAATTCAGTGCAGGAGGAAAATATGAGCAGTACCGTAAACAGCAGGGAACTGATACTGGATATTTTACTGGCAGTCACCAGAGACGGGGCCTACAGCCATCTGATTATCCGGGATACTCTGGATAAATACCATTATCTGGAGAAACAGGAGCGGAGTTTTATCAAACGTGTCTGTGAAGGGACCCTGGAGAACCTGATACTTCTGGACTATATTATCAGTCAGTTTTCCAGTGTGAAAGTAAATAAAATAAAGCCGGTGATCCGATGTATCTTACGGAGCAGTGTCTATGAGCTGAAATTTATGGATGCGGTCCCTCCTGCTGCCACCTGCAATGAGGCGGTGAAGCTGGCCGGCAAAAGAGGTTTCCGCAATCTGAAAGGATTTGTGAACGGCGTGCTGCGCAGCATCAGCCGGAATCTGGAAACAGTCTCACTGCCGGATTGGGAAAAAGACCCGCTGGATTACCTGTCCGTTGCTTATTCCATGCCCCGGTGGCTGCTGGAAATGTGGCAGAATTCTTATTCCCTGGAGGAAATAGAAGGATTTCTGGAAGCGTTTTCCGGGGAAATGCCTGCTGCGGTTCGGATTAATCCATGCCGGACCACAAAAGAAGCGCTGGTAAAGGAACTGGAGGCAGAAGGAATCCGCGTCAGAGAAGACAGAGAGCAGCCGAATGTGCTGTTTCTTGACAGGTATGATTCCATGGAAAGGATTCCCGCCTTTGAAGAGGGAAAATTTCAGGTGCAGGATATAAGTTCCATGCAGGCAGCTTTGTGGGCAGCGCCGGAAAAGGGTTCTTATGTGCTGGATGTATGCGCGGCCCCCGGCGGAAAAAGTATCCATGCGGCGGAACTGATGGAAGGAACCGGATGGGTGGAGGCCAGGGATCTGACAGAGTACAAGGTGTCCCTGATACAGGAAAATATCAGACGCAGCCGTCTTGCCAATGTGGAAGCGGTGCAGGCAGACGCCCGTATTTTCGATTCGGATAAAGTGGAAAAAGCCGATATTGTCATGGCGGATCTGCCCTGTTCCGGGCTGGGCGTACTGGGCAGGAAGGCAGATATCAGATACCGGATTACAGCAGAAGAATGCCGGAAGCTGGCTGCGCTGCAGCGGGAAATCCTTAAAGTGGTGCGGCAGTATGTAAAGCCTGGCGGAATCCTTCTGTACAGTACCTGCACCATTAATCCCGGTGAAAATGAGGAGAATACCGCATGGTTTCTGGCAGAATTTCCGGAATTTTCTCTGGAAAAGCAGCAGCAGATATTGCCTCAGAAAGGAAGAAACGACGGTTTTTTCCTGGCCAGATTCAGAAAAAAGGAAAACAGATAAAAGTTTCGGCAGAAAGATATACAGGCCGGAACAGGAATGTAATTTATGGAAAAGAAAGATATCAGGTCATGGAATCAGAAAGAACTGGAAGAATATCTGGTATCACTGGGAGAAAAACCCTTCCGGGCGAAACAGATTTATTCCTGGATACATGAGAAGCAGGCGGCTTCTTTTGAGGAAATGACAAATATTTCAAAAAAATTAAAAGACGAATTAAGCAATACATGTCAGCTTGTGACCTTAAAACAGGTGACCGTGCAGCGCTCGAAACTGGACGGTACGGAGAAATATCTGTTTGCATTGCCGGATGGAAATATGGTGGAGAGCGTTCTTATGCGTTACCGCCACGGCAACAGCGTATGTATCTCCTCTCAGGCGGGCTGCCGCATGGGCTGCAGATTCTGCGCTTCCACTCTGGACGGGCTGGTGCGTAACCTGACCCCTTCGGAAATGCTGGAACAGGTGTACCGGATTCAGCAGGCTGCAGGTCGGCGGGTATCTCATGTGGTAGTGATGGGAACGGGAGAGCCTCTGGATAATTATGAGAATCTTCTGAAATTTATCCGGCTGCTGAGCGATGAGAACGGACTTCACATCAGTCAGCGCAATATTACCGTGTCCACCTGCGGAATTGTGCCGAATATTGCCCGGCTGGCAGAAGAAAAACTGCAGATTACCCTGGCTCTTTCCCTTCACGCGTCTTCTCAGGAACAGCGCCTGAATCTGATGCCCGTTGCCGGGGCTTATGAGATTCATCAGGTGGTGGAAGCGTGCAGGGATTATTTCCGGAAGACAGGGCGGAGAATTACCTTTGAGTACAGTCTGGTGGCCGGTGTAAATGACAGTGATGAGGATGCGGCCCGGCTGGCGGAACTGATTGCAGACGTAAACTGCCATGTCAATCTGATTCCGGTGAATCCGATCAAAGAGCGGAATTACCGGCAGCCGGAACCCCGGATGGTCCTGAATTTCAAAAATAAACTTGAAAAATATGGAATAAATGTTACTATAAGAAGGGAAATGGGCCGGGATATTGACGGGGCCTGTGGACAGTTGAGAAAAGGATTTTCAGAAAGGCAGGGAGAGGCATGAGGACTTTTTCCGGAACAGATACAGGAAGAAGACGTGATATGAATCAGGATTATATGTATATCTCGGAAACACCGGTTGGGAATCTGCCGAATCTGTTTATTCTGGCAGATGGTATGGGCGGCCATAATGCGGGAGATTATGCGTCCAGATATACCGTGGAAGTAATTGTAAACGCTGTGAGAAACAGCAGCGAGCATTCTCCCGCAGTTGTGATTCGGAGAGCAATTGCAGAGGCAAATCAGGCAGTTATGGAAAAAGCCCGGACAGATATAGATCTGGAGGGTATGGGAACCACCGTGGTGGTGGCCACGGTGCAGGACAGGGAACTGTGCGTGGCCAATGTGGGCGACAGCCGCCTGTATGTGCTTGGAGCGGATATGGAACAGATTACAAAGGATCATTCCTACGTGCAGGAGATGGTGCGCAGAGGGGAAATTTCTCCGGAAGTGGCCAGAATCCATCCGGACCGGAATATTATCACCAGAGCTGTCGGCGGAGGCCGGGAGGTTGAGGTGGATTTTTTTGAGGTGGAGTTAAAAGACGGGGACAGGATTCTGATGTGTTCCGACGGATTGACGGATATGCTGGAAGATGAGGAAATTTTTGAAATTGTAAATGAAAATCAGGACATTGGGGCAGCCATGCAGGAGCTGATAGATACGGCCAATGAATATGGCGGAAATGATAATATTACAGTGATTTTGACAGAACCATTTTCAGGTGAGGTGAAAATATGTTAAGAGAGGGAATCTATCTGGGAGACAGATATGAAATAGTAGGAAAAGCAGGGTCCGGAGGAATGGCGGACGTCTACAAAGCAAAAGACCATACCCTTGGCCGTTTTGTGGGCATTAAGGTGCTGAAACCGGAATTTTCCGAAGACGTGAATTTTGTCACGAAGTTCCGGACGGAGGCTCAGTCCGCGGCGGTACTGGAACATCCCAATATTGTGAATATTTATGATGTGGGAAGTGAGAATTCCATCCACTATATTGTTATGGAATATGTGGAAGGAATTACCCTGAAAACCTACATTGAGAAGAAAGGGCAGCTTTCTTTTAAAGAAGCTGTCAGCATTGCCATTCAGGTGGGCCGGGGCATCGAAGCGGCCCATAACAAACATATTATTCACCGGGATATTAAGCCACAGAATATTATTATTTCCACAGAGGGCAAGGTCAAAGTGACGGATTTCGGTATTGCAAGGGTGGCAAATACCAATACCATCAATTCTGACGTGATGGGTTCCGTCCATTATGCTTCTCCGGAACAGGCCAGAAACGGATTTGTAGATGAGAAAACAGACATCTATTCGCTGGGAATTGTTATGTACGAGATGGTAACCGGGCGGGTGCCTTTTGACGGGGAATCCACCGTGGCGGTGGCTATTCAGCATTTGCAGGAAGAAATGGTGGTGCCCAGCGCCTATGCGCCAGGTCTGCCTGTGAGCATTGAGAAAATTATTTTAAAGTGTACGCAGAAAAGCCCTGACAGGCGTTACAACAGTATCAGTGATTTGCTGATGGATTTAAAAAAGGCCCTGATCAGTCCGGATGAGGATTTTGTAGTGATGGTGCCTCTGGGGCAGCAGGATAAGACAAGAGTTATGAAGCCCGACGAGGTGGAGAGTATCAAAGAGCAGACCAGAAGTATTTATTACCAGGAAGAGAAAGAAGAGGAAGAAGACGAGCCGGAAGAGGACGAGGATGACGAGGGATTTCTGAATCCCAAAATGGAGAAAGCAGTGACCATTATGGGAATTGTGGCGGCCATTATTATTGTGGTGATTATTGTGTATATCGGTGGCAGTTTCCTGGGGCTGTTTAAATTCGGCGACAAAAAGAAAGAAGAGAAGAAGCCGGAAGAGGATCAGGTCCAACAGGAAGAAGAATCTGAAAAAGTGGAAATGATTGACCTGAAAGGTTACACTTACGATGAGGCGCAGGATGCCCTGAATACAATACATCTCGGCATTAAAAGAGGCGGCGAGGAGTCCTCTGAGGAATATCCGGAAGGCCAGATTATATCCCAGAGCGAGGAAGCGGGCACTATGGTGGATAAGAATACCACCATACAGGTCATTATCAGCAGCGGTGTGGGAGAATTTGATGTGCCGGATGTGAAAGGGAAACCCAAAAGCGAAGCAGAGTCCACGTTGCGGAATGCAGGTCTGGTGCCTGTATTTGATTACCAGTTTGACGATTCCATTCCCAACGACCAGGTTATTTCCCAGAGCCCGGACGCCGGAGCCAGGGCAAAGAAGGGAGATACGGTTACGGTAATGCTCAGCAAAGGCCGGGAGACCTTCCAGGTGCCGGATGTGCGGAACAAACCGGAGGCAGAAGCCAGGGAAGAACTGGCGGCGGCGGGGATTGAAGTGGTCAGCACTTCTTCTGATTATGCAGACGATATCCCCGAAGGCAATGTAATCAGCCAGAGTCTTACACCGGGCAAAACAGTGGAAAAGGGTACCCAGATTACGCTGGTTATCAGCCTGGGCAGGAAGATAACCACCACATATTATTCACTGAATAATTATTCCATCGAACTGCCGAATTTCATTCCGGATAATGCAACCCGTGTGGAAGCCAGAATTACTCTGTACAAATCAGAGGGGGATGACGTAATCGGCAGCTGGAAAGCCACATCCTTCCCCTATACGGTAAATGCGTCCAATATTGAGAACTGCAGTCAGGGATATTTTGTCATTGACTGGAAATGGACGTATCTGGATGAAGACGATGCGGAAATTACCGAAGAAGACCAGACCACGAAAGAAGGCATTGCATTTACACAGAATTAATGCGGGAAGTGGAATATGCAGGGAAAAATTATAAAAGGGATTGCCGGCTTCTACTATGTACACGTAATGGAAGCCGGAATCTTTGAGTGTAAGGCAAAAGGAATTTTCAGAAAAGAGAAAATAAAGCCTCTGCCGGGGGACGATGTGGAAATTGATATCATCAGCCGGCAGGAGCAGACCGGAAATATTAAGGGGATTCTGCCCCGTAAGAATGCGCTGATTCGTCCGGCAGTAGCCAATGTGGACCAGGCGCTGGTGATTTTTGCAGTGGATAAGCCCAGACCGAATTTCAACCTGCTGGACCGGTTTCTGATTATGATGGAACAGCAGCAGCTGGAAACGGTAATCTGTTTTAACAAACAGGATCTGGCAGAAGAAGGAGAGATTCAGAGACTCCGGCAGATGTATGAATGCTGCGGTTATCGTGTCCTGTTTGCCAGCGCTGCCAGGAAGCAGGGGCTGGAACCGCTTTTTCAGGTACTGGAGCAGAAGACTACCACGGTGGCAGGGCCTTCCGGCGTGGGCAAATCATCTCTGATCAATCTGCTTCAGCCAAAGGCAGCCATGGAGACGGGGGCCATCAGCGAGAAAATTGAACGGGGTCGGCATACCACCCGTCATTCTCAGCTGATACATGTCCGGGAGCACACATATATTATGGATACTCCTGGGTTCAGTTCCCTGTATCTGACCGGAACAGAAGCACAGGAACTGAAAGGGTATTTCCGGGAATTTGAGAAATATGAGCTTTTTTGCAGGTTCCAGGGCTGCAATCATATGCAGGAGCCGGACTGCGGAGTGAAACAGGCTCTTGCGGAGGGGAAAATCAGTCCTTCCCGTTACGAAAATTATGCGATATTTTACGAAGAACTGAAAAACAGAAAGAAATATTAGAAATCGAAGGAGAAAATGTATGAACTGTTTAGCGCCGTCTATACTGTCAGCGGATTTTTCCCGTCTGGGTCAGCAGGTGAAAGAACTTGAGGAGGCAGGGGCCGGATATCTTCACATTGATGTGATGGATGGAAACTTTGTACCGAATATTTCATGTGGAATACCGGTTATCCGGTCTGTCCGTCCCTGCAGCGGGCAGATTTTTGACGTTCATCTGATGGTGGAAGAACCCATACGTTATGTTCATGAATTTGCAGACTGCGGGGCCGATATTATCACGGTTCACGCAGAGGCATGTCGGCACCTGGACCGGACGCTGGAGAGAGTCCGGGAGCAGGGGGTGAAGACTTCTGTGGCTCTGAATCCGGCCACGGATCTGAGTGTTCTGGAATATGTGCTGCCCGGACTGGATATGGTGGTGCTTATGGCGGTAAATCCGGGATTTGGAGGACAGAAATTCATTCCTTATGTTCTCGATAAAGTTCGGAATCTGCGTCATATTCTGGACGACAGAGGGCTGGATACGGATATTGAGGTAGACGGAGGCATTACTTTGTCCAATGTGGGAAAGGTGCTGGAAGCTGGCGCCAATATCGTGGTATCCGGAAATGCGGTCTTTCAGGGAGATATTTCCGAGAACGTGAGAAAATTTCTGAAACAGATGGGAGAGTGAGAGATGGAAGCACTGATTGTCAGCGGCGGGCATCTGGATGAAGAATTTGCCGTTTCCCATATGCGGCAGCATTCCTTTGATATGACCATTGCTGTGGATTCCGGCATGGGATTTTTTTACAGGCAGAACCGGATGCCCCATTATATCGTAGGTGATTTTGATTCGGTAAAACCGGAAATACTTGAGAGCTTCCGGAATCGGACAGAGACAGATGCTTCCGAAAGTTTCCAGAAATTACAATTACAGAGCACAGAATCTGCAGATTTCGAAAAACAGCCGGAACAGAGGCAGAAAAAACCTGTCATACTGCAGTTTCAGCCGGAAAAGGATGAGACGGACACGGAAATTGCCATCCGGACCGCCATCAGCCAGGGATGTGATACCATACATATTCTGGGGGCTACCGGAACCCGTGTGGACCATATGATGGGGAATATCCATCTGCTGGGAATGTCCATGGAGCAGGGGGTGTCCTGTTTGCTGCTGGATAAATACAATCGTATCCGCATGATAAACCAGGGACTGGTGCTGAAAAAAGAAGAACAGTACGGGAATTATGTGTCCCTTCTGCCTTTTACTCCTCAGGTGACAGGCCTTACGCTGACAGGATTCAAATATCCTCTGAACGGTTATACAATGGAATGTTATCATTCCCTGGGAGTCAGCAACGAGATTACGGCAGAACAGGCGGAAATATCCTTTCAGGACGGTGTACTGCTGGTGGTGGAATCCAGGGACTGAGTCAGTCATGGATTATTGGATAAAGGCTTTGCACTGTAACTGTATATCTGGTATAATCAGATTACCATATAAACAGCACACAGAAAGCAGGTGATTATATGACTGAAAAAGAGATGCTTCAAAAAAATATAGAAGAATTTTCCCGATTGCAGCGTTATATGAGTTTATCTGAAAAAGATTCTCCGGCATATGCAGAGATGAAAGAAAGATACATTGAATTAAAAGTGATACTTACAGCCTTTGGTATTAATTTGACAGAACTTGACAGAATCAAAGAATAACAATTGAAAAAACAGAGCAGTAGGATTCGTCTGAAACAGGATGGAAACATCCTGTTTCTTTTTGCAGAAATGACAGAAAACCGTAACAGAACAGCCTGCCTGAACTGTTACGGAAAACCAGACAGAAATTTAGATTTTTGTGGAAATATAAAGCCTTATGTGGTAATATATAGAAATTACGAAAAGTTCCTGTTTTAAGGCATTTTCAAGGAGGTATACAGAAAAATGAAACTTGGAATCGTAGGTTTGCCAAATGTAGGAAAAAGTACGTTATTTAATTCACTGACAAAAGCGGGAGCGGAATCTGCAAATTACCCTTTTTGCACCATAGACCCCAATGTGGGAGTTGTGACTGTGCCCGATGAACGGTTAAAGAAGCTGGGAGATTTGTACAAATCCAGAAAGGTGACGCCGGCAGTCATCGAATTTGTGGATATTGCCGGACTGGTGAAAGGAGCCAGCAAAGGAGAGGGTCTGGGCAATCAGTTTTTGTCCAATATCCGTGAGGTGGACGCCATTGTCCATGTGGTGCGCTGCTTTGAGGACAGCAATATTGTCCATGTGGATGGAAGCATCAATCCGGTACGGGACATTGAAACCATCAACCTGGAACTGATTTTTTCTGATATTGAGATTCTGGAGCGGAGGATTGCAAAAACAGGCAAAGGCGCCCGGATGGATAAGACCCTGGCAAAAGAGCTGAATCTGCTGGAGCGGGTAAAGGCCCATCTGGAAGATGGAAAGCTGGCCAAAACCTTTGAACCGGAAGACGAAGATGAGGAAGGCTGGTTCAGAGAATATAACCTGCTCACTGCAAAACCCGTGATTTATGCGGCAAATGTGGCGGAGGATGATTTATCTGACGACGGAGCAGGCAATGGATTCGTACAGGAAGTACGGAAAAATGCAGAAGAAGAGCACTGTGAAGTGTTTGTTATCTGCGCTCAGATTGAGCAGGAAATTGCAGAGCTGGACGAGGAGGAAAAGGCCATGTTCCTGGAGGAGCTGGGCCTTGCGGAATCCGGTCTGGAGAAGCTGATTAAAGCAAGTTACAGCCTTCTGGGGCTCATCAGTTACTTAACATCAGGTGAAGACGAAACACGGGCATGGACCATCAAAAAGGGTACGAAGGCGCCTCAGGCTGCCGGGAAAATCCATTCTGATTTTGAGCGTGGATTTATCCGGGCCGAAGTGGTAAATTACCAGGATTTGCTGGACTGCGGTTCTCTTGCGGCGGCAAAGGAGAAAGGTCTGGTAGGTCTGGAAGGCAAGGAGTATGTGGTGAAAGACGGTGATGTGATCCTGTTCCGGTTTAACGTATAGGAGGAAACATGAAAGCAGAGAGCAGGCGTTTTTATCATGCACTGGCGTCGCTGGTGATACCGATTACCATTCAGAACTTTATTACCAATGCGGTCAACTCCGCAGACGTATTTATGCTGGGCTATGTGGGCCAGACTGAGCTGTCGGCGGTATCCCTGGCCAATCAGTTCCAGTTTCTTCTGTCCGGCGTTTTTTTCGGAATTTCTTCCGGCGTTACCATGCTGGCGTCCCAGTACTGGGGGAAGAAGGATACCAACTCCATACAGGCGGTCATGGGAATTGCCATAAAAATTGCTTTTGTGATTACAACTGTTCTGGCAGTGGGAGCATTGACTGTTCCTGCAGCTCTTATGCGGATTTATACCAACGATGAAGTGCTGATTTCCATTGGAGCCGGGTATCTGAGGATTATCGGCGTTTCCTATATCTGCATGAGTTTTTCCCAGGTGTACCTGTGCGCTCTGCGCAGTATGGAGCGGGCCCCTTTAAGCACTGTTATCAGCACTACGGCGCTGCTTATGAATATTGTGCTGAATGCGGTATTTATCTTTGGAATCGGCGGCGCGCCGAAGCTGGGCGTGATGGGGGTTGCCATCGGAACGGTGACGGCCCGGATTGCGGAACTATTGCTGTGTCTTGCGGATGCTGTACGGGGAAAAGTATTTCGGATAGACCTTAAAATTATGTTTGGCCGCCATAAACTGCTGCTTCAGGACTTTTTCAAATACGCTGTTCCGGCCCTGATTAATGACTGCGCCTGGACCGTGGCTTTTTCCCTGTATTCAGCCATTATGGGCCATATGAACGCGGATGTGGTGGCGGCCAGCTCTGTGGCTTCCACCGTACGTAATCTCTGTACCATTCTGTGTTTTGCTCTGGGAGCCGGGGCCTCTGTGCTTCTGGGAATCGAGATTGGAGAGGGAAAACTGGAAGTAGTGAAACGGGATGCCAGACGCTCCTGTCTTGTGACTCTGGCAGTGGGCATACTGACCGGGATTGTGTTGCTGCTGATTCGCCCTCTGGTGTTTATGTTCTTCTCTCTGACGGAGCAGGCCGGCGGATATCTGGATTTCATGCTTTTGATCAGTGCTTATTATGTGGTGGGACAGGCTATGAATACCCTGCTGATTGCAGGTATTTTCCGGGCGGGAGGCGATTCCCGGTTCGGCATGATATGCGATATCATTGTGATGTGGTTTATCAGCGTGCCATTGGGATTTATTTCGGCTTTTGTGCTGAAACTGCCGCCCATGGCGGTGTATTTTATCCTCTGTCTGGATGAATTCTGGAAAATTCCTGTGGTGTACCGCCATTATAAGAGCTTCCGCTGGCTGAAGGACATTACCAGAGAATGGGAGGGGTAGGGAAACCGAACCTGTACCGGCATAAGACAGAGGTGCAGAGTTATGAAATCCATATACTTTGGCACTTCACAGTAACACGGTATTTCCTGTAAGACAAAAAAGGACAGCTTTTCGGTGGAAAAAGCTGTCCTTTAAAAATCCTGGTTATCCAATATCAAAGAGTTCATCGAAAGTGATTTTAAAATCAGGAAACATCACAAGCTGCAGTTCTTCTTTATTTGCTTCCGTGACAGTTTTATAAAGATAAGGATAAGAGGAACCGTCTTCTTTCCAGTCAAACATATAAATTTCAACCTGTTTTTTACGCCAGTCCGTAATCCAGTATTCGGATACTCCTGCTTTGCAGTAAATTTCCATTTTTTCAGTTCTGTCGTATGGTTCCGTGGAATCAGAAAGAACTTCCATGACAAAGCGGGGAATGCCTGTGAAAGATATATTTTTCCGGTCTCTCATATTACAGATGATGGAGACGTCAGGTATGATGATCTTATCATCATTTTCACGCCACTGATACTGAACACTGTTGCCGAATACCCGGCACAGGCTGTCTTTTATCTGGTTTCCGATTTTTATAACGAAGTTGTGAATTACCATGGAATGTTCCAGGTATGTGTTACTCATATCTTCTGCTGGTAAAGCGCTCATCGTATATGCTCCCTTCCTGCGAAAATTCCGGCCCATTGTGAACTGTTACTTTGTTATATTATAAAATTCCGGAGTGGAAAAATCAAGCGGCAGATGATATGGAATTTCCCTGTTTTTTATCTTACAGGAAATATTTTGTCACGCTAACGTGCGAAAGCACCTTCCTGTAAGATAAAAATAATATGTGCACTCGTACAGGAGGAAAATATTGCTTCGCAATTGTGCTTAAACGCGATACGTTCAACATACTGCGTATGCTCTGACACACCGCAAATGGCGCAGCAAATCGTCCAGGTCCCTCATGATTGAGGGATTCAGGGAGCTGAAGCGGATCTGTCCACTTTGTTCTCTTAAGAAAATCAGGGTGTCAAAAGCACCTTTGGTGCTACGCTCATACCATATATTGCTATTGCAAATGAATTTGCACGTCAATATATGGTATAGAGCGGGTGCAGTGCACCTTTTTGACACCCTGATCTTCACATGATTCGGCTTTGGTGAAAATGCTGATACCAATATAAGACAAATTATGCCACACCTGGCAATACCTTTCTTTTTTCTCCTGTTCTATAATATGTTTACAGGTAATTGCAAAACTCAATAATTGTACCAATTTTATGTGCAATTTGAAAAATTTGAATGCAAATGTTTTCTCATACAAAAGGTGAGAAATGCATTTCAGCACCATGGAAGCGAGACTTAAAAGAGAATGGAAGCCTTTGCTGACATGCTCTTTCGTAATCAAAGGCTCGCTGGAATGTTCGGTGCGTCCGGCATTTCGGCCTTTTTGTATGATGAAAATATTTCATAGAAAGTGTAGAAATTGTACATGAAATTTTGACAATTGGATAGTTTTGCAATTGTCTGATAATGTGTTTAAGGCGTCAGGAGCACCTTAAGTATATCGGAACAGAAACAGAGAAAAAGGGAAGGTATTTTTATGCAGTATGGACATTTTGACAACGAAAAAAGAGAATATGTAATTGACCGGGTGGATTTGCCCGTATCCTGGACAAATTATCTGGGAGTCCGGGACATGTGCGTGGTGGTAAATCACACAGCCGGAGGATATCTGTTTTACCAGTCCCCGGAATATCACCGGATTACCAGATTTCGGGGAAATGGGGTGCCCATGGACCGTCCGGGCCACTACGTGTATCTGCGGGATGCAGAAGACGGAGATTACTGGAGTATTTCCTGGCAGCCGGTGGGAAAGCCTCTGGACACAGCAAAATATTCCTGCCGTCATGGCATGAGCTATTCGGTGTATGAGTGTGATTATAAGGGAATCGAAGCCAGCCAGACGCTGGTGGTGCCCATGGAGGATTCGGTGGAACTGTGGGACGTGAAACTGAAAAATACCACAGACAGAGAACGGAAACTCTCGGTGTTCTCCTATCTGGAATTTTCCTTCCATCATGTTATGATTGACAACCAGAATTTCCAGATGAGCCTGTATTGTGCCGGCTCCTCTTATGAGGATGGAATTATTGAGCATGATTTGTTCTATGAGGAATTCGGTTACCAGTATTTTACCGGCAGCTTTGAGCCGGACGGATACGACTGTCTGCGGGACAGATTTCTGGGCAGTTACCGGACAGAGGACAATCCCGTTGCAGTGGAACGGGGGCGCTGCAGCGGTTCCAGGGAGCTGGGTAATAACCACTGCGGCAGCCTGCAGAAAGATCTGACTCTGGCGCCTGGAGAAGAAGTCCGGCTGATTTTCATGCTGGGAGAAGGAAACCGGGAAACCGGCAGGAAGATTCGTGAGAAATACTCGGATTATTCCAGAGTGGATCAGGTTTATCGGCAGCTTGCAGCTTACTGGGAGGATAAATTTGCAAAACTTCAGATACAGACTCCCAGTGAAGGAATGAACACCATGATTAACACCTGGAACCTTTACCAGGCGGAAGTAAATATTATGTTCTCCCGGTTTGCCTCCTTTGTGGAGGTGGGAGGAAGAACCGGCCTTGGTTACCGGGATACGGCCCAGGACGCCATGACCATACCCCATTCCAATCCGGAAAAATGCAGACAGCGTATTGTAGAGCTTTTGCGGGGGCTGACCGGTAAAGGTTACGGGCTGCACCTGTTTCAGCCCGAATGGTTTGAGCCGGACAGGGAGAAAAAGAAAAAGCCCTTCAAATCCCCCACGGTGATTCCCGGTGCAAAACCGAAGGACAGGGTACACGGAATAGAAGACGCCTGTTCGGACGACGCCCTCTGGCTGGTGCCCGCCATTGTGGAATATATCCGGGAGACGGGAGAAGTGGAATTTGCAGATGAAGTGGTTACCTATGCAGACGGAGGGGAAGGAACCGTCTATGAGCATATGAAGCGTATTCTGGATTTTTCCGCAGAGCAGGTGGGAGCCACCGGAATCTGCAAAGGACTTCGGGCAGACTGGAACGACTGTCTGAATCTGGGCGGAGGAGAAAGCGCCATGGTATCCTTTCTCCATTACTGGGCCCTGGGATACTTTATTGTACTGGCAGAGTATTTCCATCGGGACGAAGATGTGGTAAAATATAAGAAAATCAGGGAACGGGTGCACAGGGTCTGCAATGAAGTGCTCTGGGATAAGGAATGGTTTATCCGGGGCGTGACGAAAAACGGCAGGAAGATTGGGACTTCAGAGGACCGGGAAGGCAGGGTACATCTGGAATCCAATGCCTGGGCAGTGCTTTCCGGCGCGGCAGACGAGGAAAAGGGCAGGATGGCCATGGACAGCGTGGAGCAGTATCTGTTTACCCCGTACGGGTTAATGCTGAACGCCCCTTCTTATACGGAGCCTGACGACGATATTGGATTTGTCACCAGGGTCTATCCGGGCCTTAAGGAGAACGGCTCCATTTTCTCCCATCCCAATCCCTGGGCCTGGGCGGCGGAATGTGTGCTGGGCCGGGGTGATAAAGCCATGAAATTCTATGACGCAATCTGCCCCTGTTATCAGAACGACCGCATTGAGATTCGGGAGTCGGAGCCTTACTCTTACTGCCAGTTCGTGATGGGAAAAGACCACACAGCTTTTGGACGGGCCCGCCATCCCTTTATGACAGGAAGCGGCGGCTGGGCTTATTTTTCAGCCACCCGCTATATGCTGGGAATTCAGCCCCGGCTGGAAGAACTGGTAATTGACCCCTGTATTCCTCCGGACTGGAAAGGATTTTCGGCAGTGCGCAGATGGAGAGGCGCGGAGTTTCAGATTACCGTAGACAATCCGGAAGGGGTGATGAAAGGGGTAAAAACCATACGGCTGGACGGACAGGAAGTGGAGCATATTCCGGTGATAGAGGCGGGAACGAAACATCAGGTGGAAATTACTATGGGAGCCTGAGCGGTCCCGGAGGAATGAAGACGACAACTGGAAACCAGAACCCGGCGGCAGGCTGACAGGGGATGGAACCTGCAGACCGACGAAGCAGCGGGGATTCACAGAAAAGAGGATGAGAAAATGGTAAAATTTGGAACAGGCGGCTGGAGAGCTGTCATCGGAGATGAATTTACAAAAGCAAACATACAGTTGCTTTCACAGGGACTGGTAAATAAAATGAAAAGCGAAGGAGTGGCAGAGCGGGGCATTGTCATGGGATATGACCGGAGGTTTCTCTCCAAAGAGGCCATGCAGTGGGCGGCCACGGTATTTGCGGCAGCGCATATCAATGTGTACCTGATTAACAAATCCTCCCCCACTCCGCTGGTGATGTTCCATGTGATGAAGCATGAATTTCCCTATGGAATGATGATTACCGCCAGCCATAATCCGGCCATTTACAACGGAATTAAGGTATTCACTGCCGGAGGCCGGGATGCGGACGAGGTACAGACGAAGGATATCGAAGATTATATCGGAGATCTGAAGCCGGAAGATGTACAGGAAACAGAATACGAAACGGGCAAACAGGAAGGCTATATCCGGGAAATTTATCCCCTGAACGAGTACCTGGACAATATCATTGATTCTGTGGATATGCAGGCGATTCGGAATGCGGGGCTGAAAGTGGCTCTGGATCCCATGTACGGCGTCAGCGAAACGTCCCTGAAGATGATTCTGATGACCGCCCGCTGCGAGGTGGCCACCATACACGACAGACACGATACCCTGTTCGGCGGAAAACTGCCGGCTCCCTCGGCAGCCACCCTTCATTCCCTGCAGAATTATGTGGTGGAAAAGAAATTTGACATCGGTATAGCCACAGACGGGGACGCAGACCGCATCGGCGTTATTGATGACCAGGGGAATTTTCTGCATCCCAACGATATTCTGGTGCTGCTCTATTATTATCTTGTGAAATTCAGGGGCTGGAGCGGGCCGGTGGTGCGGAATATTGCAACCACCCATATGCTGGACAAGGTGGCGAAGCAGTTTGGCGAAACCTGTTACGAGGTTCCCGTAGGTTTCAAGCATATATCTGCCAAAATGCAGGAATCCGGGGCTATAATCGGCGGAGAATCTTCCGGCGGGCTTACCGTGCGGGGACATATCAACGGAAAAGACGGAATTTATGCGGCAGCGCTCCTGATTGAGATGATTGCCGTAACCGGAAAAAAACTTTCCCGGATTATGGAAGATATTTACCGGGAATGCGGCGCCATTCACATGGAAGAGCGGGATTATCAGTTCACACCGGAAAAGAAAAAGCACATGCAAAAGATTCTGATGGAAGATAAACTTCTGCCGGAACTGCCGGAAGAAATCGACCATATTTCCTATCTGGACGGAAGCAAGGTTTATTTCAGAAATGGCGGCTGGGTCATTGCCAGATTTTCCGGTACGGAACCGCTGCTGCGTATTTTCTGTGAAATGCCAGAGGCCTCCCAGGCAGCGGAAATCTGCGGCATATACGAGAAATTTCTGGAACTGTAATTCCGGCCGGCGGCCAGACCGGACGCACCGGACATTCCGATGGGCATATGGATGAATATGGATACATATGGATGCGGAGAATCATGTCCTGCAGGAGCTGCCATGATTCTTCCGTGTCCCGCCTTTTATCTTATAGAAAATACCGTGTTACCAGGTCCCTCAAGATTGGAGGGATTCAGGGAATTGAAGCGGACCTGTCCACTTTTTCAAAGGACGGAAGGAACCCATGAAGAAAAAAACGAAATCACTGAACAAAAAAATACTGCTGTTTCTGATACTGTGCTGGGGCGTGCCGGTTGCAGTATTTTTTACATTTACAACCATTTCCTACCATCAGCGGATTGTGGAGAAGGCAGAAGGGCTCATGGAAGAAGAACTGTACAATGCGGCCTCCTTTGCCTCAATTCGGATTGGAGACGCCATCACTCTCTGCCAGCGGCCTTCCTATGAAAAAACCTGGGAGGTGGCCTGGAAAAGTTATGAAAGAGGAAGCTGTACCAGAACGGAATATCTTCAGGAAGTAAATGCCAGCCTGAAAGGGAAGTTTTATCTGGATGAGCGGTTCAACATGTATGCCTATTACTGTTACGGTCATGAGAATCCGGAGTGTTTTTCTTCCCGGACAGGCATTTCCTACCACAGTTATCTGACAGAAATCCAGCCGGCCATCGAGGATATTATGGAAGGGGATTCTTCTTATGCGTATGTGCGCGTGGTGGAAGGGCGGATGTTTATTATACGGAACCTCTATACCACAGCAGACTATGTGCGGTACGGAACGTTGGTGGTGGAACTGAACAAATATAAAATTTTTCAGGATGTCTCCCAGAATACCCGTGATAATATGATTGTGTGTATCGGGGACAGCCAGGATGTGCTGGATTTTACCCGCAAAGAGCCGGGAGACAGCAGGGAAAAACTGCTGCAGCAGCTTACACAGAATTATGATGGAGTCAGCAGGCGGCGGATTGACCGGGTGGAAAACAGAGAATACAACGGATACCTCTATCAGGAGCGGTACGACAATTACCATACGGGGATTATTCTGTTTGCCAGAAGGCGGGAGCTGTATGCCAGCCTGTATGAGTTTTATTCCCTTGTGGCCATGCTGCTGGTACTGTTTATACCCTTTTTCTGTTATGGAGCCTGGTTTCTGCGCAGACATATTCAGGTTCCCGTTGAACAGATTATGCGGGCTTCCAAAAAGATGGAGGAGGGGGAAATGGGCGTCCGGGTGGAAGGGCGGGAAATGCCCAACCTGGAATTTCAGTATATGAAAGAGAGTTTTGACAGCATGTCCGCTCAGGTAAAATATCTCTTTGATTATGTGTACGAAGAAAAACTGGCCCGCAAAGATGCCCAGATTCAGGCGTTGCAGGCCCAGATTAACCCTCATTTCCTGAACAATACCCTGGAAATGATGAACTGGCAGGCCAGAATGTCCGGGGACACTGTGGTGCCGAAAATGATAGAGGCGCTGGGTACGGTGCTGGATTACAGGATGAACCGGGCGAATGTGCGGGAAATCCATCTGTCCCAGGAGCTTCAGTGCGTGAACTCCTATTTCTATATTATGTCCATGCGCTTCGGGCAGCGGCTGCGGATTGAGCGGGATATTGACGAAGAACTTCTGGATGTGATGGTGCCTCCGCTGATTTTGCAGCCTCTGGTGGAAAATGCCATAGTCCATGGAGTGGAAGCCATGGCCAACGGCACCATAGAAGTAAAAGTGTACCATGATACGGACTGCATGTATCTGGAAGTGCGGAATACGGGAAAAGAGATTACGGAAGAAACACAGCGGAAAATACAGGCCATTCTGGAAGGAAACGAAGCGCAGATTCCCAGAGAGCCGGGAAGACATACCTCTATCGGTATTCAGAATGTGAACCGGAGAATCCGTCTGGTATACGGAGAATCCTACGGTCTGACCATTACCCAGGAACAGGGGGAGGAGACCGTTTCCAGAATTACCATACCTTACCGGAAGGAGTTGGAAGAGCAAACGTCAGAAGAACGGGAGAGTGTGGAAGAAGAACTGAAGAACATGGCAAGATTAAACAATTAATGACAGGTCGGTCTAATGCTTTTTGTGCGGTTTGCTCCTATAATATGAATATAACAACGAAAACCCATTGTGAAATCATATGAAGGAGGATTTACTATGAAGAAGAAGCTTTTATCCATGCTGCTGGTTGGGGCCATGGCAGTATCAGCCCTGTCAGGCTGCGGGGGAAATGCAGGAAGTGCGGACAAAGGAAGTACGGACGGAGGAAGCGGCACAAAAGAAGCGTCCTCAGACGCATCAGGAGGAGATAATCCCGTTACCCTGAAAACGGTATCCATGTTCGGCGGTACGGACCCCAACAAAGAGGCTTATGAGGCAATCAATGCAGACTACATGAAGGAAAACAGCAATGTTACCATTGAAGATAACTCTCAGACCTCAGACGAGGAGTGGAAAGCAGCAGTCAATGCAGATTTTTCCGTTGGAAATGAGCCGGACGTTATCCAGTTCTTTACCGATGCAACTGCAGACAGCATTATTGCCACAGACAAACTGGTAACAGTAGAAGAAATCTGTGCGGAATATCCGGATTATGCCAAAGATACTCTGGGAGACGCGCTGGATGCGGCGAAGAATACGGACGGCGTGTCAAGGGCAGTGCCCACTACCGGATACTGGGAAGGACTGTTCTGCAATAAGGATTTATTTGACAAGTACAATCTGGATTTGCCCACAGACTGGGCTTCCATGGAAAAAGCAATCACCACTTTTAAGGAAAACGGTGTGATTCCCATTGCCTGCTCCCTGAACAATGTGCCCCATTACTGGGTGGAATTTTTAATGCTCTATGCAGCAGGAGTGGAAGAATATACCTCTGTTCCGGAAACAGCGCCGGAAGGATGGGTAAAAGGTCTTGAGATGTTCAAAACTCTGCGGGATATGGGAGCATTTCCGGAAGATACGGACACGGTAGACGACGCTTATGTGGGACAGCTGTTCCGTGATAAAAAAGCAGCCATGCAGTTAGAAGGCTCCTGGTATTCCGGAAATATTGAAGATACGGAAAATACCGTAGTAGTTTCCTTCCCCGGTGTTCCGGACCAGAAAGCGGAAGCAGGCACCATGGTAGGAGGCATTTCCTCCGGATTCTATATTACCAGGAAAGCATGGGATGACCCGGACAAGAGAGAGGCGGCAGTGAAATTTGTCATGGCCCATACCTGTCAGGCAGGCGTTCAGAAATACTGGGAAGCTACCGGTGCCGTATCCCGTGCGGCAGTGGAAGTGACTCCGGTGGAAGGTATTTCTCCGCTGGTAGATTCCATTGCAGTGTGCACAGACGCCAAAAACGTGGTGGTAGCCCCGACAGACGCAAGAATCGGCGATGCATATAAGACACTGATTTCGGAAATTGTAAAAGTATCCACAGGCGCAATTTCTGCAGAAGACGCCATCAATGAGGCCCTTTCTATCAGACAGCAGTTACAGTAAAGAGGTGGGAGAGAGATGTTATATAAGAAAAAATGGCCCCTGCTGATATTTCTGGTGCCCGGCTTACTGTTTATGGTAATTTTTCTTTACATCCCATTTCTGGAAAATATTAAGAACAGTTTTTACGATATGCCGGCAGTAGTGAAAATGCCGGGAACGGAATGGAGATTTCTGGGGCTTGACAATTATAAAAGACTGTTCACGGACCCGGATGTGAGGACAGCGCTGATAAATTCTCTGAAAATGATGGTGCTTACCGTGATTTTCGAGGTGGGAATCGCTTTTGTGCTGGCGGTGATGGTGTCTCAGATAAAAAGGCTGCAGCAGTTATTCCGTACTGTATATTTTTTCCCGGTGGTAATCTCCGCCACTGCCATCGGTCTGCTGTTCAAGCTGTTCTACAATTACAACGGCGGTATGCTGAACCAGATTCTGGAATTTTTCGGAAGAGAGCCGGTGAACTGGCTCTCACCGGAGCTGGCCTTTATCATGGTGTGTATTCCCACATTGTGGAGTTATATCGGATTTTATTTTGTTATTCTTCTGACGGGACTCAGCGATATCCCCGACGATGTGTACGAAGCGGCTTCCATTGACGGGTGCAACCGGTTTATGCAGGTATTTTACATTACCTTTCCCATGATGAAACCGGTATTTTTCACCTCGGTGACACTGGCGGTAACAGGAGCGCTGAAGGTATTCGATCTTCCCTGGGTAATGGTTCCCAACGGGGCGCCGCAGGGGAGCACCCATTTTCTGGGTACCTACATGTATCAGCAGACCTTCGGGCTGAACAATTATGATTATGGTTCCACCCTTGCGGTACTGATTGTGCTTCTGGGAATTCTGGTGTCCAGAGGCGTGGGATTCCTCACGGAAGATAAAGAAGAACGCATTGCACGGAAAGAAAAACGTCTCAGAGAGAAAGCGCAGAGAAAGGGGGCGGCATAAATGGATACAGCAGTACAGAGCACTGTGCCGGCAAAAAAACGAAAAGTAAAAATCAGCACGGTTGTGATTTATGCCATACTGGTTCTGTGGGCTCTTCTGACCATCTTTCCATTTGTGTGGGTGGCCCTGAATTCCTTTAAGCCTTCGGCGGAGGTCCTTCGTTCTTCCTTTTCTCTGCCCGCTCCGCCCACGCTGATGAATTATGAAAATGCATTCGGCAAACTGAATGTACTTAAGGCATATGGACACAGCTTTGTGATTTCAGGTACCGTGACCATAGGAGTTATGGTTCTGGCTTCTCTGATGTCCTTTGCACTGACCAGATATGATTTTAAGGGGAAACAGTTTGTGCGCAGCCTGATTGTGGCCAGCCTGATGTTCCCGGTGTTCGCCACCATTATCCCGGTCTTTAAAATGATGGTGCAGTGGGGGCTTCTGAGCAAAAACATTGCGGTAATCCTGCCTCAGATTGCGGGAAACCTGAGTTTTGCCACCATTGTCATGACAGGATTCATGCAGAGCATTCCCCTGGAAATGGAGGAGGCTGCCTATATGGAAGGAGCCAATGTATTTCAGGTATTTACCGGAATCATTGTTCCCCTCTGCCGGCCTTCCCTGGCTACGGTAGCCATATTCAGCTTCCTGTGGTCCTACAATGACCTGTTTGTACAGAAAATCATGATACGCGATTCCACCAAATACCCCATTTCCTCTCTGCTGGAGGAAATCAGTTCCCAGTACGGGACAGATTTCGGGCTGATGGCCGCTTCCGTGACCATTATTGTGATTCCGGTTATGATTGTATACATATTATTGCAGAAAAATATTATCAAAGGATTGACAGCAGGAGCAGTGAAAGGATAATATTCTGTTTGTTGACCGGGCTTATGGCTTCCCGGCCGGATTCCGGCTGCGGAGGCCATATACTGGTTGTATGGAAAGGGTGTGAAATTATGTACAGGGTCATGCTTGTGGATGATGAGCCGATTATTGTGGAAGGGCTGTCAAGGAGTATTCAGTGGGAAAAGTGGAACTGCCGCGTAGTGGCGACCGCCCACAACGGACTGGAGGGAAAGCAGGTCATTGAGCAGGAAAAACCGGATATTATTTTTATGGATATCTGTATGCCGGAACTGGACGGTCTTGCCATGATAGCAGCCATTAACTCCCAGTTTCCGGATCTGGAAGTATGCGTACTCACCGGATTTCGGGATTTTGAGTATGCAAAAGAAGCAATTCGTCTGGGAGTGACCCGGTTTCTGCTGAAGCCTTTCAATATGGAAGAGCTGGAAGAAGCCATAGAGAAGATGTGTGAAAATCTGAAAAAGAAGGGAATTACGGGAGAGGAGCCGGACGACCTTCCGGAATCAGGCGGAGAAGCGGAAAAGGCTCCGGAGGAATCGGAAGAAAGCCCTTCCGGCAGCTTTATTGTGAAACATACCCTTGCTTATATCGGGGAACATTATGAGCAGAAACTGACACTGGGAGAAGTAGCGGAAAAGACATATGTGAGCCAGTGGCATCTGAGCAAACTTCTGAACCGTCATACGGGACAGAGCTTTTCCGATATTCTGAACCGTGTGCGGATAGAAAAAGCCAAAGAACTGCTGAAAGACCCCTCTCTTCGTATTGGAACCATATCTGAGCAGGTGGGATTCCTGGATATGGCCCATTTTTCCAGAGTGTTTAAAAAGCGGGAAGGGGTTACCGCCAATGAATACCGGAATAAAATTCCGGGGAGACAGAAAAACAGCAGAAAAAGAAATGGAGAGAAATAGAACATGAGGATTATCAAAACAAAAGACTATCAGGATATGAGCCGGAAAGGAGCCGGAATAATAGCAGCTCAGATGATTCTGAAACCGGACAGCGTGCTGGGACTTGCCACAGGTTCCACGCCGGTGGGAATCTATGAACAGCTTGTGGAAAAATATAAAAAGGGAGATTTGGATTTTTCCAGGATTTCCACGGTGAATCTGGACGAATACTGCGGCCCTGACCCCCGCGATAAGCAGAGCTATTATTATTTCATGCAGGAGCAGTTATTCCGGCATGTAAATATATGTCAGAACGCAGTCTTTGTTCCGGACGGAAGCAATCCCAATGAGGCGGAAGTCTGCGGGAAACATGAGAACATCATCCGGGATCTGGGCGGCATTGATCTGCAGCTTCTGGGCCTTGGACGGAACGGCCATATCGGCTTCAATGAGCCGGGGCCTGTATTTGCAAAGGAAACGTACCGGGTGGCGCTGACTGAGAGCACCATTCAGGCCAACGCACGGTTTTTCGATTCTCCCGCACAGGTTCCCACCCATGCATATACCATGGGAATCGGCACTATTTTTAAGGCAGGAAAGATACTGGTGGCAGTCAGCGGAGAAGATAAGGCCGAAGCGGCAGCACGGGCCTTCCGGGGGCCGGTAACGCCGGAAGTTCCCGCTTCCATTCTGCAGCTTCATCCGGATGTTACCGTGATTGGGGATGAGGCTGCCCTTTCCGGCATATCCGGCCTGTAAACGGTGGATTCTGTCAGTCCTCCGGCAGGGAGCGGTGTTCCGCCCCTCTCTGATAGAGAAAGGCTCCCAGGGCTGAGAGGCAGACAGCGCCTGCCAGAATGGCCAGGTGGATTACAGGGGAATCACCGCCGTAGAGCAGAATATCCGGGGCAAAAGTTCCCCAGAGGTTAAACAGCATGTGGAACAGGATGGACAGGTAAATGCTGCCTCCTTTCAGACAGACGTAGCCGCAGAACAGGCCCACGGCAAAGGCGTAGACGCCCTGCACCACATTGCCGTGAAAGACGCCGAACAAAAATGCCTGAAAGATATTTGCCAGGAAAAGAGGCATTGCTTTTGCGGCGTATTTCAGGGTCACGCCCCGGAAAATCAGTTCTTCACTGACAGGGGCAATGATAATGGAATACAGGGCCAGCAGCAGCGTGACATTTTCAAAGCCCACGCTGTTCATCAAATCCTCATAGGTGTGATACCAGGCGGGATTGATTACCGTAAGGATGGTTACCAGAAAGGTGGAGATGTACTGCATTCCAATCATCAGAAGAACCAGCCCTGCTGCCATGGCCGGGTTGATGATATCAGAAAACTTTCGGCGGGGATGGTCGTTCGGGACAAAACGTTTCCGGTACCAGAACCCCATAACCAGTGCGGCAATCACTGCGTAAGCTGCCGACAGGCCCGCCAGAAACTGACTGTTACCGGTCAGCTCCATAAGGAAAGCGGGACTGGAAAGTTCGTTTACCAGAGAAGGGTCCTGCTGAATCATATAAATAATTCTCAGAACAAGGCCGGCAACAGTCACAAGAAGCTGAATGCCCAGGGCCAGAAGGAACGGAAGCAGACAAAACAGGATGCTTCCGGTTTTTTTGAGTATTTTCATAATATAATCCTTTCTTTTATAAAATATGTTTCCTCGTAACAGTTCAGGGACGCGGGATGAACGGTTACCTTTCTTCTGTCATTATAGAGCTGCCGGAGAGAAAAATCAAGGCGGGACCGGCAATAATAAGAGTTGCAGCCTCTCAGGGTATGTGCTAGAATAAAACGAAAAAGCGGAGATGAGTTTATTGCTACGCAATCCGCTCGCGCGCGAAGAATGCGCAGGCGCATTCTTTTTAAAAAGGAGCAGGTATGGGATTATTTAACAGTAAGAAGAAAAAAGAGAATGAAACAGAAGACGTAAAAACGGAAGTCAGAAAACCGGAAATAAAGCAATATATAGAAGGAGCGGGAGAATCTATTGTGAGCAAATCCATTCTGGAGGGCACTTCCAGGCTGAAATGGCTTTTCCGCCAGAATAACGGGCAGGGGAACGGATGGATTGCCTTTGGAGACAGGGATACGCAGGAATATGTGGATAATCCGGACAATATGGCGGTGGTGGATTTTAACGTGCTGGCGAATCTGGAGCCGGCAGTGGTAAATGTATTCCATATGCCTTATGGAGCGGATCTGGAATTCCGCACGGATGCTTCCGGCTCTTATTTTGTGGATACCGCAACGGGGGAAGAAATCAGGGAACAGGTCAGAACGCCCCTGCAGGCAGTGTTTGAGGAGAATCTGAAATTTCTGAATAAGGAGACTTATCCGGAAACCTTTTTTCAGAGCCTGTTTCAAAACAGCGGCAGAACGGAAACTTATACGGTGGGGGAGGCAGACTTTCCGACGGGCAAAATCGTTCTTGCAGACCCCATTGTATATCTGGGGAGCAGGTATATGGTTACGCTGGAGCAGAAGATTCCGGCCGGAAGCTATCCCATTGACCTTTCCATCTGCCATTCCGATAAGGTAGGGCTTCGCATTGCGGCTGCCAGGCTTCGGGTCAGCGGCAGCAGGCCGGTCCGTCATGAAATTGCCATGCCGGAAGGAAACAGCCGGGAGGATCTGGGCAAACCCGGAGTATGGGCGTTTTTCGGAGTAGACGCCGGCCTGGCCTGTATTTCGGATAAGCAGGTGGCGGCGAATTACCGGACTTTTATCAGCAGATGGAAGCAGGAACATCCGGATAAGAATGAGTATTACGACTATTTCGCATCTCTGTTCCGGAAAAGCTATGAGATGTGTCCCGGACTGCAGCGGGAGAGCGGCGATTTCCTGCTCTGGCAGATACCGGATACGGAAGAAAAGGTGGTAATGTTTGCAAGCGGCATGGGAGACGGAATATACAGCGGTTACTGGGGGCTGGACGAGCAGGGGCAGCCTGCGGAACTGGTCATTCCTTTCCTGAATCCGGAGTATATGTAGGGATGATTACTGCGCAGCTCGCGGAGCGGAAATTTATTGCTGCGCAACCCGCTCGCGCGCGAAGAATGCGCTTGCGCATTCTTATTTACAGGAAGGATAAAGGATTATGTCATTTGTGCATCTTCATGTCCATACGGAGTACAGTCTCCTGGACGGTTCCAATAAGATAAATGAATATGTGGCCAGAGTAAAGGAACTGGGCATGACTGCGGCGGCCATCACGGACCATGGCGTAATGTACGGGGTCATTGATTTTTACCGGGCGGCGCTGGAAGCAGGTATCCGGCCCATTTTAGGCTGTGAAGTCTATGTGGCCCCCGGTTCCCGGTTTGACCGGGAGAAGGTGGAAGGAGAAGACCGGTATTTCCATCTGGTTCTGCTGGCAGAAAATAATCAGGGCTACGGTAATTTAATGAGAATTGTGTCCAGAGGCTTTACGGAAGGCTATTATTACAGGCCCAGAGTGGACCGGGAGGTGCTGGAACAGTATCATGAAGGGCTGATTGTGTTAAGCGCCTGCCTGGCGGGCGAGGTTCAGAAGCTCCTGTCCAGAGGAGATTATGAAGAAGCAAAAGAGGCGGCCCTCTGGTATGAGAAAACCTTCGGGCACGAGAATTATTTCCTGGAGCTGCAGGATCACGGCCTGCCGGGACAGCGGAATGTGAATCAGCAGCTTTTAAGGCTGAGCCAGGACACAGGCATTCCGCTGGTTGTCACCAATGACGTCCATTATACTTATGAGAGCGACGTGGATTCCCATGATATTCTTCTGTGTATTCAGACCGGAAAGAAACTGTCCGACGAGAACCGGATGCGCTACGAGGGAGGGCAGTTTTTTGTTAAATCCGAAGAACAGATGGCCCGGCTCTTTCCCTATGCGGAGGAAGCACTGGAGAATACGCAGAAAATCGCAGACCGCTGCCAGGTGGAAATAGAATTTGGCGTCACCAAACTGCCGAAATTTGACGTGCCGGCAGGCTATACCTCCTGGGAATATCTTAAGAAGCTGTGTTACGAAGGGCTGGAGGCCAGATATCCTGTCCGGGACGGTATGGCTGTCATCCCCGGTAAAGAAGACATTCCGCTGGATGAGATTAAAAAACAGCTTCAGTATGAGCTGGATATTATCCGGCAGATGGGATATGTGGACTATTTTCTGATTGTGTGGGATTTCATCCGTTTTGCCAGAGAAAACGGGATTGCAGTGGGGCCGGGACGGGGAAGCGCTGCCGGATCCCTGGTTTCCTATACCCTGAAAATCACCAACATCGACCCTTTGCGCTATAATCTGATTTTTGAACGTTTTCTGAATCCGGAACGTGTCACCATGCCGGATATTGATATTGATTTCTGCGTGGAGCGCAGGCAGGAAGTTATTGATTATGTGAGTGAAAAATACGGCAAAGACCGGGTGGTGCAGATTGTCACCTTCGGTACCATGGCGGCCAGAGGCGTCATCCGGGATGTGGGAAGGGTGATGGACCAGCCATATGCTTATGTGGACAATATTGCCAAGCAGATACCCACAGACCTGGGAATCACCATTGACAAGGCCATGGAGAAGAACCGGGAGCTGCGCACCCTCTACGAAAATGATGAAAATGTCAGACGGATTATCGACATGTCAAAGCGGCTGGAAGGTCTGCCCCGGCATACCTCCATGCACGCGGCGGGCGTGGTAATCAGTTCCAGAGAGATTGACGAATTTGTCCCCCTTTCAAGGGGAAGCGACGGCGCCATTACCACTCAGTTTACCATGACCACCCTGGAAGAACTGGGTCTTCTGAAAATGGATTTTCTGGGCCTGCGCAACCTGACTGTCCTGCAGGATGCGGTAAATCTCATTCAGGAAAACAGGAAGATTGCGCTGGATATTGACAATATTGATTTTGCGGACAAGGCGGTGCTGGATACGCTGGGAACCGGGAAAAATGAAGGGGTGTTCCAGTTAGAAAGCGCCGGTATGAAGAACTTCATGAAGGAATTAAAGCCTCAGAGCCTGGAGGATATTATTGCAGGTATTTCCCTGTACCGTCCGGGCCCCATGGACTTTATTCCCGCCTATATCCGGGGGAAGAACAATCCGGGTTCCGTCACTTACGACTGTCCTCAGCTTGAGCCCATTCTGGCCCCCACTTACGGCTGTATCGTATATCAGGAACAGGTAATGCAGATTGTCCGGGATCTGGCAGGCTATACCCTGGGCCGCAGCGATCTGGTGCGCCGGGCCATGTCCAAGAAAAAAGTCTCCGTCATGGAAAAAGAGCGGAAGAATTTCGTATACGGCAATCCCGAAGAGGGGGTTCCGGGCTGTATCAGCAACGGGATTGACGAAAAAACAGCCAACAAAATATACGACGATATGATTGATTTTGCCAAATACGCCTTTAACAAATCCCATGCGGCAGCCTATGCGGTGGTGGCCTATCAGACCGCTTATCTGAAATATTACTATCCGCTGGAATATATGGCCGCCCTGATGAGTTCTGTCATGGGGCATATCGGCAAAATTTCCGAGTATATTTTTACCTGCCGCCAGATGGGGATTCAGGTGCTTCCCCCCAGTGTCAATGAAGGAGAAAGTAATTTCTCCGTATCCGGCAATCGGGCCATCCGTTACGGCCTTTCCGCCATCAAGAGCGTCAACCATGCATTTATCAAAAATCTCTGTCAGGAGCGGAAAGAGCGGGGAAAATTCACCAGCCTGAAGGATTTTCTTACCCGTATGGCAGACCAGGAAATCAACAAACGGGTGGTGGAAAATCTGATTAAAGCCGGTGCGCTGGACAATCTGGGAGGTACCAGGAAACAGAACATGATGGCCTACGCGGGGATGATGGACGCCATTGCCCAGGATAAGAAAAATACCATGGCCGGACAGATGACCCTGTTTGACCTGGCAGGAGAAGAGGAAAAAGCGGAATTTGAAGTGAAGCTGCCGGATGTGGGAGAGTACGCCAGAGAGACATATCTGGGATTTGAGAAAGAAGTGCTGGGTATTTACATCAGCGGTCATCCCCTGGAAGAATACGAAGAAAAATGGAGAAAAAATATCACCAGAGTGACCACGGATTTTGTGCTGGAAGAAGACAGCGGCCAGACGAAAGTACGGGACGGAGAATCCGCCATGGTGGGCGGAATGATTGTGGACAAAACGGTGAAATACACCAGGAAGAACCAGACCATGGCTTTTATCACACTGGAGGATCTGGTGGGCAACCTGGAAATCATTGTGTTTCCCAAAGTGTATGAAAAAAGCAGCCATCTTCTGAATCTGGATGAAAAAGTATTTGTAAAGGGCCGGGTGGCCACAGAAGAAGAGAAAAACGGGAAACTCATCTGCGATAAAATCTATTCCTTTGACGACACCAGAAAAGAACTGTGGCTGCAGTTTTCTTCCAGGGAATCCTACAGCCGGAAGGAGGAGGAACTGTTTCGCCTGCTGGAGTCCGGTGACGGGAATGACACAGTAGTGATTTATATCGCAGATGAAAAGCTGATGAAACGTCTGCCGCCAAACCGAAATATCGGCATTTTACCGGAAATTGTCAACAGATTAACTAACTTTTTGGGAGAAAATAATGTAAAAGTTGTAGAAAAGAGCATTGAAAATCATGGAAAAAGAGATTAGAATGTAAGAGATTAGAGAATCAGGACAGGAAAACAGGAGGGACGGTTATGGCAAAAGAAGTTCAGACAATTGGTGTGCTGACCAGCGGCGGCGACGCGCCGGGCATGAATGCTGCAATCCGTGCGGTAGTACGTCAGGGCCTTGCACGGGGCAAAAAAGTAAAGGGAATTAAACGAGGATATGCCGGACTGCTTCAGGGAGAGATTATAGATATGGAAGCAAAAGGCGTTTCAGATACGATTCAGCGGGGCGGTACTATTTTACAGACTGCAAGGTGCAGCGAATTCCGGACCCCGGAAGGACAGGCACTGGGGGCGGAAATGTGTCGTAAGCATGGGATTGACGGAGTGATTGTAATCGGCGGCGACGGTTCCTTTAAAGGGGCGCAGAAGCTGGCGGCTCTTGGAATCAACACGGTGGCAATTCCCGGAACCATTGATTTGGACATTGCGTGTACGGAATATACCATTGGATTCGACACAGCCGTGAATACAGCCATGGACGCCATTGACAAAGTGCGCGATACTTCCACTTCCCATGAGCGCTGCTCTATCATAGAGGTTATGGGCCGGGGTGCAGGTTATATTGCGCTGTGGTGTGGTATTGCCAATGGTGCGGAGGACATTCTGTTGCCGGAAAAATACGATTATGACGAGCAGAAGCTGGTAAATAATATTATTGCCAACCGGAAACGGGGAAAGAAACATCATATTATCATAAATGCAGAGGGAATCGGACATTCCGCAAGTATGGCTAAGAGAATTGAGGCAGCTACAGGTCTTGAGACAAGAGCAACCATCTTGGGGCACATGCAGCGCGGCGGAAGCCCCACCTGTAAGGACCGTGTCTATGCGTCCACCATGGGAGCCTATGCGGTGGATTTGCTCTGCGAAGGAAAGTCCAACCGGGTGGTGGGATACCGCCACGGAGATTTTGTGGACTTTGACATTGACGAGGCTCTGGCCATGGAGAAACAGCTTCCGGAATACCAGTTTGAAGTCTGCAGAAATCTGAGCGTTTAGGAAATGGAGTGCTTATGATTACGAGTTCTGCCAACAGACAGATGAAACAGATTTTACAGTTGAATAAAAAGTCAAAAACCCGCTATGAACAGCGGGTTTTTGTGGCGGAAGGAATGAAAATGTGCCTGGAGGCACCCAGGGAATCCATTGAGGCCATGTACGTCTCGGAATCCTTTCTGGAAGATGAGGAAAAATGCCGGAAGATTCAGGGGTATGCTTATGAAGTGGTTTCTGACCGGGTATTTCAGGCAGTCAGTGATACCCAAACCCCCCAGGGAATCCTGTGTATCATAAAAATGCCGGAATACCATCCGGAAGATTTACTGGGAGAGGACAGGAATGCACATCTTTTAATCCTCGATACCATTCAGGATCCAGGAAATCTGGGCACCATGATACGCACCGGGGAGGCCGCCGGAATTACCGGAATTATCATGAATCAGACCACCGTGGACCTGTTTCATCCCAAAACCATCCGGGCTACCATGGGAGCTCTGTACCGGGTGCCCTTTTATATTATGCCGGATTTGCCGGGATTCCTCCGGGAACTGAAACAGCGGGGAGTCACCCTGTACGGGGCACATCTGGAAGGAACAATGTGCTACGATGAACCGGACTACGGAGGCCATACCGGTTTTCTGATTGGAAATGAAGGAAATGGACTGAGTCCTGAGATTGCGGAACTGGCAGATATCCGGATTCGGATTCCCATGGAGGGCCGGACGGAATCGCTGAATGCTGCTGTGGCAGCAGCCCTTCTGATGTACGAAGCAAACCGGCAGAGAAGGGAACGGTGAATTCTTCTGCGGGTGTACAAAATAAAAGGAAAGAGAAGATAAAAGGCCGCGGGATTCTGAATCCTGCGGCCCCTTATTCCTCAATCATATGTATTTCCAGAAAATCAAATGAAATTTCTTCCAGAAAATTATCCTGATAAAAGCGGGCTTTGCCATGGCGTTTGAATTCGGACACGGTGGCGTCCAGCCAGATTGGCCGGCCCAGATCAAATTCATAACAGACCTGTTCCAGTGCATGGAAGATTTTATGAGTGCGGGTATCGCTGCTGTCGTCCGTAATCACGGTATCCCGGAGCAGACGGTTATCTTTGCATAATTTAAACCAGATACGCATGGTGTTTTCCTTTCTTTTATGAATCTCTGAATCCTCGTTATATACCTGGATATATCCGGATAATCTGAGAGGCTTTCAGGCCTGCAGGAAATCCCGGATATATGGAAAAGACCAGAAGTTCCGCCGAGACAGAACCCTGGTCTAAAAGAGAGTGGGCAAATTCATATAACGTGTAACGACTGTCTTTTAGTTATCCCCGTTGCAGTTCATATCTGTAATACTGCAGGTAGTATCATCTTTGTCGCTGTTGCAGTTCATGTCTGTGATACTGCAGGTGCTGTCGTCATTATCGCCGTTACAGTTCATATCTGTAATACTGCAGGTAGTATCTTCATCTGAAGTTACTCCGTTCATGTTCGAAATATTTAAGTTTTTCTTCTCCATAGTTTCCCTCCTGAACCAATATAAAAAATGTAATTGCGTCTTATCTGTGTCTGTATTATAACGTTAATTGGCAGGGATTGCAAGGCAAAAAAAACTGGAAATGGCAGAATTGACAGGGTTTTTTGACACTTAAAATGAACTGTATGAGGCCAGATAGAAATATTGCAGACAAATTATATTCGGTTCCGGGAAAATATTTATTGATTTTATGGATTTTCAAAGATATAATAAATTTCAGGAGCCTTACTGCTCCGGATATAACTGTAAGCGAAACAGTTACAGAATGAACAGAGGAAAGGAGTTTTTAGAATGGAAAATATGATTAATAAACAGGTGGAAGCATTTCAGGTATCAGCATTCTGCAAAGGAGAGTTTCTGGACGTAACGCAGGAGGATTTGAAAGGACACTGGTCCGTGCTGTTTTTTTATCCGGCAGATTTTACCTTTGTATGCCCTACGGAGCTGGGAGATCTGGCAGATTATTATGAGGAATTCAAAGAAGAAGGGTGTGAGATTTATTCCGTATCGGAAGATACTCATTTTGTACACAAGGCATGGGCGGATGCGTCAGACACTATTAAAAAGATTCAGTATGTAATGCTGGGAGATCCGGCAGGTGTTCTTGCAAAACAGTTTGGTGTTCTGGTGGAAGAACTGGGACAGGCTCTGCGCGGAACTTTTATTCTGAATCCAAAAGGAGAAGTAAAAGCATATGAGATTCATGACATGGGAATCGGAAGAAATGCGGAGGAACTGCTCCGGAAGCTGCGGGCGGCAAAATTCGTGGAAGAACATGGAGATCAGGTGTGTCCGGCAAAATGGCAGCCGGGAGAGGAGACCTTAAGTCCGAGCCTGGACCTGGTTGGGATGCTGTAGGAGAAGCGAAATGATTAATATCGAAAAAATATCTCTCAGAAGTGAACTTATTACGGAGGAACTGGAAAGTCAGCTGAATACGGTACTTGGGAAGCTCACAGGGGAAGTATGCATGGTGTGTGTAATCAATCCGGAAGAAAAGGCTTCCATGGAAATGGCGGAACTGGTGCGCCATATGGCCGGGCTGTCCGATAAACTTTCCTGCCGTTTTTATGATCAGGCAGAGGCCGAAAAAGAACTGCCGGAGCTGGACGCTTCACTGTTGCCCGTGACAGCACTCTATAAAAATGACAGGTATACAGGGGTGGCATATCATGGAGTTACCGGCGGCAAGGAGATGAATTCTCTGGTATTCGGTATTTACAATACGGCAGGCCCTGGTCAGGAAATCAGCGGAAGAATACAGAAGAAGCTGCAGAAACTGGAAGACAAGGTGGATATCAGAGTATTTGTATCTCTGTCCTGCCATCATTGTGCACAGCAGGTAATAACCTGTCAGAAAATGGCTTCCGAGTCAGAAATGATTGAAGCCAGAATGATAGACGCCAGATTATATCCGGAGCTTGCGGAACAATACCATATTGAACGGATTCCCATGACTATTGTGAACGAGAAGGAAGTGCTGATGGGGACAAAAACCATCGAAGAAATGTATCAGGTGATTAAAAAGTGTAAAAAGTAAAAAACCATTGGACAAAATAACCAAAATGTCAGAATAAAATTTGACAGTATTGGCCATAATTTTATTTTTTTCGAAAGTTTGCTTGAATTTTCCCGGTAAAAATGCTAACATAATAGCACAAGAAGGAAGTAAACAGGTGCCTGGAGAGTGGAGAGTAAGGTTAGCACAGCAGAAATGTTGCTTATTAACTTTACTCTTTTTTCTTTTCGCAAAATTAAGGAGGTGGATGCCTGGAAATAATTTCGGAACGTGAACTGGCTGAAACTGGTATGGGAGGCTTATGGAACAGAAATTTTATGATGCGATGGCGGACTGTCCCGTTGTTGCGGCGGTAAAAAACTTTGAGGGAATTGAGAAATGTCTGAAATCTGATGTAAAAATTGTATTTATTCTGTTCGGAGATATGTGCAATATCGGCGAAATTGTGGAACAGCTGAAAAGGGCAGACAAAATAGCTCTGGTGCATCTGGATTTGATTGAAGGGCTCAGCGCCCATGAGATTGCGGTGGATTATATCAGAAAAAATACAAAAGCAGATGGAATTATTTCAACCAGGATGAATATGATTAATCGTGCAAAAGAGTTGTCCATGTATACGGTTTATCGAATTTTTGTGCTGGATTCCAGAGCTTATCAGAGTATAGAAAAGCAGAAAAAGCAAATCCGGGCAGATTTTATCGAGATTCTGCCGGGAGTCATGCCGAAGATTATACGGAAGATCAATAAACTTAGTTCTCAGGCTGTCATTGCCGGCGGACTGATCAGTGACAGGGAAGATGTGATTGACGCGCTGAATGCCGGGGCAATTTCAGTTTCAACCACCAACCAGGATATATGGTTTATGTAAGGAGGAGAAAGAGAGATGGGTAATACAAAGAGAAAGATTGCAGACGGGTTACAGGAGATGCTTCACGAAAAGCCTCTGAGAAAGATAACCGTCCAGGATATCATGGACTGTAAGAATATGAAGCGCCAGAGCTTCTATTATCATTTCCAGGATATTTACGGGGTGATTGAGTGGCTTTATAATGAAGACTTTGTAAAACAGGTTGCATACGACGAGAACGAGGCATTTGAGGAATGGATTCGCAAGGTTGTAAGAATCATCAGGGAAAACCGTTTCTTCTATAAAAAGGTGCTGGAGAACATCAGCCGGGAACGACTGATGGAGCGGCTGTTTCCGGTGGTGGACGAACAGCTCAGAGGCCGGTTCTGGTCAGAGAAAAACGGGAACTATCTGGTGGAAAGTTTTATTGTGAAATCTGTCTGTCATTTTGTACTGGACTGTGTGGCCATGAAGAAAGGGCCGGGAGAGGAAGAAGTGCTTGCTGCGGTGGAAAATATCAGAGCCATGCTGCATCATCCAACAAATAATATTTTGGTACTTCCTACAACAAAAAGCAGTATGACAGCATAGAGTTTCGGCAGAAACACCGTGTATTGGGACGGAAGAACAATAAATTTCAATAAATTGTACAAATAAGAATATGTGTCTAATGACAAAAAGTATTTAAAAAGCTATAATAATACTATCAAGTCAAAACGGAGGAGGATTTTACAAATGGCAAAATATGTTATGGCGCTGGACGCCGGCACAACAAGCAACAGATGTATTCTTTTTAACGAAAAAGGTGAAATGTGCAGTGTAGCTCAGAAAGAGTTCACACAGTATTTTCCGAAACCAGGCTGGGTAGAACATGATGCTAACGAGATCTGGTCTACACAGTTAGGTGTTGCAGTAGAAGCAATGCAGAAGATTGGGGCTTCCGCAGATGACATCGCTGCAATCGGTATCACAAATCAGCGTGAAACCACTATCGTGTGGGATAAGAATACAGGCGAACCAGTGTATCATGCAATTGTATGGCAGTGCCGCAGAACTTCTGAATACTGTGATTCTCTGAAGGATAAGGGTCTGGAAGATTCCTTCCGTCAGAAAACCGGTCTGGTAATCGACGCATACTTCTCAGGAACAAAATTAAAATGGATTCTTGATAATGTAGAAGGCGTAAGAGAAAGAGCAGAAAAAGGAGAACTTCTCTTTGGTACCGTTGAGACATGGTTAATCTGGAAACTTACAAAGGGCGCAGCTCACGTAACAGATTACTCCAATGCAGCACGTACCATGCTGTTCAATATCAATGACCTGAAATGGGATGAGGAAATTCTGAAAGAGCTGAACATTCCGGCAAGTATGCTTCCTGAAGCAAAACCTTCAAGCTGTGTATACGGAGAAGCAGATCCGGCTTTCTTTGGTGGAAAGATTCCGGTCAGCGGAGCAGCAGGAGACCAGCAGGCAGCATTATTTGGACAGACATGTTTCACAGCAGGCGAAGCAAAGAATACATATGGAACCGGATGCTTCCTGTTAATGAACACCGGAGAAAAACCGGTATTCTCCAAGAATGGTCTGGTTACAACAATTGCATGGGGTATTGACGGAAAAGTTAATTACGCATTAGAAGGTTCTATTTTCGTGGCAGGTGCTGCAATCCAGTGGCTGCGCGATGAGTTAAGAGTCATCGACAGCGCTCCGGATTCCGAGTACATGGCTAAGAAAGTAAAAGACACCAATGGATGTTATGTAGTACCTGCATTCACAGGACTTGGTGCTCCTCACTGGGATCAGTATGCAAGAGGAACGATTGTAGGAATTACCCGTGGTGTTAATAAATATCACATCATCCGCGCAACACTGGAGTCTCTGGCATATCAGGTAAATGACGTTCTGCAGGCAATCAAAGCAGATTCCGGCATTGAACTGAGTGCTCTGAAGGTTGACGGTGGTGCAAGTGCCAACGACTTCTTAATGCAGACACAGGCAGACATTATCAACGCTCCGGTTAACCGTCCTTCCTGCGTAGAGACAACCGCTATGGGTGCTGCTTATCTGGCAGGTCTTGCAGTTGGCTACTGGGCAAGCAAAGAAGACGTTATTAAGAACTGGGCAATTGACCAGACTTTCAAACCTCAGATTTCTGCAGAAGAGAGAAAAGAGAAAGTAGAAGGCTGGAACAAGGCTGTAAAATATTCTTATGGCTGGGCAAAAGAAGACTAGAAGACAAAAGTAGATTGAAGGCAGAAAGGGGAACACGAAATGTTACCATATATAGCAGAATTTGTAGGAACAATGATGTTGATTATGTTAGGTGATGGCGTAGTTGCTAACGTAACTCTGAACAAATCCGGAATGAAGGGCGCAGGCTCTATCCAGATTACCATTGCCTGGGGTCTTGCAGTTATGATACCGGCATTCATTTTTGGTGCTGCATCCGGTGCAAGTTTTAACCCCGCTTTAACCCTGGCATTAGCAGTAGACGGCAGCTTTGCATGGGATCTGGTGCCTGGTTATATCGTAGCACAGTTCGCAGGTGCATTTGTAGGCGCGATTATTGTATGGATTGCTTTCAAAGGCCAGTTCGATGCAACAGATGATCCGGGAACCAAACTTGGTGTATTCTCCTGTGGACCATCTATTCCGAACCTTCCAATGAACATCCTTGCAGAAGCAGTTGCAACTTTCGTACTGGTATTTGCAATCAAAGGCCTTCCGGCAGAAGCTCCTGCTGGTGTAGGTAACCTGTTAGTATTCGGAATCATCGTTTCCTGCGGTATGTCCTTTGGTGGATTAACAGGATACGCTATGAACCCGGCCCGTGACCTTGGACCTCGTCTGGCACATACAATCCTTCCGATCAGCGGAAAAGGAAGCTCTAACTGGGGATATGGAATCGTTACATTAGTTGGACCGATCATCGGCGCTCTGCTGGCAGTTGGTCTGTATGGAATCATTCCATGGTAAAATAATGACTCGAATGTTATAATTATCGTGTAAAGCACTGATATGTGAAATATGGCATTGCAGAGATAACAGAGAGGCAATGATTACATTCCCCGGAATGGGGAGTGTGATTGTTGCTTTTCCTGTATCAGAAACTGGTTTGTATTTTAAATAAGTAAATTAACTGCCCTGAACCTCCGGCTTATGGCAGTAAAAAATAAATAAGAAAGAGTGAGAAAAGGATAGGTGAACAATATGTATGATGTAGTAATTATTGGAGCAGGCGTATCAGGAAGTGCTTCCGCAAGAGAACTTTCCAGATACAAACTGAATGTCTGTGTAGTGGAAAAGGAAGAAGATGTATGCTGTGGAACATCCAAGGCAAACAGTGCAATTGTACATGCCGGATTTGACGCAGAAGCAGGTTCCCTTATGGCGAAGCTGAATGTGGAAGGCAACCAGATGATGGAAGCTCTTTCCAAAGAACTGGATTTCCACTATAAGAATAATGGTTCTCTGGTTGTATGTATTAACGAGGAAGAAAAACCCAATCTGCAGGCGCTGTATGACAGAGGTGTGGAGAACGGTGTCAAAGATCTGCGCATTATTGACAGAGAAGAACTCGTTAAGCTGGAGCCCAATATTGCAGACGAAGCAGTGGCAGCGCTGTATGCACCTACCGGCGGAATTGTCTGCCCCTTTGGAATGAACATTGCATTTGCTGAAAATGCTGCAACCAACGGTGTGGAGTTCAAATTTGATACGGAAGTTACTGACCTGGAGAAAAAAGGTGACAACTGGGTAGTTAAGACCAGCCAGGGCGAAATTGAAACCAGATACGTTGTAAATGCGGCAGGTGTTTATGCAGATAAATTCCACAACATGGTAAGCGACAAAAAATTACATATCACACCGAGACGCGGAGATTACTGTCTGTTAGACCGCTCTACCGAAGGATTTGTAACACATACTATTTTCCAGCTTCCAGGTAAATACGGAAAAGGCGTTCTGGTATCTCCTACCGTTCACGGCAATACGTTAGTAGGACCTACCGCAATTGATATTGAAAACAGAGAAGGAACCAATACCACACAGGAAGGTATTGACGAACTGATTAATAAAGCAGGAACTACGGTAAAAGGTCTTCCAATCCGTCAGGTAATTACCTCATTTGCAGGACTTCGTGCCCATGAAGACGGACATGAATTCTATATCGGCGAACTGGAAGAAGCAAAAGGCTTCATCGACTGTGCAGGTATTGAATCTCCTGGACTGACCAGCGCTCCGGCAATTGGAAAAATGGTGGCAGGCATCATTAAAGACCTGACAAATGCAGAAGAGAACCCCGACTTTAACGGAACCAGAAAAGGAATCCTGGATCCCAAGACCCTGAGCAATGAAGAACGGGCAGCTCTGATTAAAGAAAATCCGGCATATGGAAATATTATCTGCAGATGTGAGATGATTACAGAAGGCGAAATTATCGACGCAATTAAACGTCCTCTGGGCGCAAAATCCTTAGACGGTGTAAAACGTCGTACCAGAGCCGGAATGGGACGCTGCCAGGCAGGTTTCTGTTCTCCAAGAACCATCGAGATTCTTTCCAGAGAACGCGGAGTAGACCCATCCGAAATTACAAAAGCAGGTGGAGAATCCAGGATTATTGTAGGAATTAATAAAGACAGAATATAGTTGGTTACGAATCAGGAGGGAAAAAAATGTTAAATTATGATATTGTTATTGTAGGAGGCGGCCCTGCAGGACTTGCAGCAGCCGTATCAGCAAAAAGAAATGGAGTAGAATCTATTTTAGTACTGGAAAGAGATAAAGAGCTGGGTGGTATTCTGAATCAGTGTATCCACAATGGATTCGGACTTCATACATTTAAAGAAGAGCTGACAGGCCCGGAATATGCAGGAAGATTTATTGACCAGTTAAAAGACGAGAAGATTGAATATAAATTGAACACCATGGTTATGGATATTGCACCGAACAAGGTTGTAACTGCCATGAACCGTGAAGATGGAATGTTTGAAATTCAGGCAAAAGCAATTGTACTTGCCATGGGCTGCAGAGAGCGTTCCCGAGGCGCGTTGAATATTCCCGGATATCGTCCGGCAGGTATTTATTCTGCAGGTACTGCACAGCGTCTTGTGAATATGGAAGGCTATATGCCGGGACGTGAAGTAGTAATTCTTGGTTCCGGTGATATCGGACTGATTATGGCAAGAAGAATGACACTGGAAGGTGCAAAGGTTAAAGTGGTAGCTGAGTTAATGCCATATTCCGGCGGACTGAAGAGAAATATCGTACAGTGTCTGGATGACTACGGAATTCCGCTGAAATTGAGCCATACTGTTGTAGATATCGAAGGCAAGGAGAGAGTGGAAGCGATTACCATCGCAGAAGTGGGTTCGGACAGAAGACCGATTCCGGGAACAGAAGAACGTTATACCTGCGATACTCTGCTGTTATCCTGCGGACTGATTCCGGAAAACGAGCTGTCCAGAAGCCTGAATGTGGAAATGAGCCCGGTTACATCCGGACCGCTGGTAAACGAATGTCTGGAAACCAATGTAGAAGGCGTATTTGCCTGTGGTAACGTGCTTCACGTACATGATCTGGTAGACTTTGTTTCCGAGGAAGCATCTGCTGCCGGAAAACATGCTGCTGAGTATGTACTGAACGGTGCAAAACATAAAGACACCAATGCAAAGGATATTCCGATTGTTGCGGTAGAAGGTGCACGCTACACCGTACCGAAGACCATCAATCCGGACAGAATGGATGAGAAACATACGGTACGTTTTCGTGTGGGCGATGTATATAAGAACTGCTATGTATCCGTATATCTGAATGATGAGCGTATTATTCACAAAAAGCGTCCGGTTGTAGCACCTGGAGAGATGGAAGAAGTTGTACTGAAAAAAGAAGAATTAGCAGCATTTTCAAATCTGTCTCAGATTACCGTAAAGATTGAGGAGGCGTAAAACTATGGAAACAAGAGAATTAATTTGTATCGGATGCCCCATGGGCTGCCCGTTAAAAGTGGAAATGAACAATGGTGAAGTGGTAAGCGTTACCGGCAATACCTGCAAGCGCGGTGATGATTATGCGAGAAAAGAAGTAACCAACCCGACCAGAATCGTTACAAGTTCTGTTATCGTAGAAGGCGGAAGCCTTGCAGCAGTATCTGTAAAGACAAAAGAAGATATTCCGAAAGGAAAAATCTTTGATATTATGAAAGACCTGAAAGGCGTAAAAGTTCAGGCACCGGTACATATCGGGGATGTGATTGTAAGCGACGTGGCAGGTACAGGCGTAGACATTATCGCAACCAAAAACGTATTATAATTAAGCCTATCCTAAATTTCAAAATCTTTCACCGTTATGCGGTAAAGAATATCCCCCTGCGGCATATACTGTAGCAGGGGGATTATTATGCGTTTATGTGAATTAAAAGAAAAAGAAGTCATTAACGTCTGCAACTGCAGATGCCTGGGGTTTGTGGTGGATTTGGACATTGACCCCTGCAACGGATGTATTCTGGCACTGATTATTCCCGGCTGCGGAAAAATATGGGGATTGTTCGGCAGAGAGAGTGAAATTGTGATTCCCTGGAAAAAGGTGGTCAAAATCGGACCGGACATTATCCTGGTGGAAATTCCGGACCCGCCGTAACAGCGGCTTCCCAGGGCCGGAAACTTTCAGGAAATCATATTGACAGGAGAAAAAAAGTAGAATATACTGAAAAGCGACCAGGCAGTTTTGTGTACAGATTTGGGAGGGGTTTCATGAAATGTCCGTTTTGCAGCAGCGATAATACGCGCGTGATTGATTCAAGGCCTGCAGATGACAATAATTCCATTCGCAGGAGAAGGCTGTGTGACGACTGCGGGAAGCGTTTCACCACTTATGAGAAAGTAGAGACAATTCCTTTGATTGTCATTAAGAAAGATAATAACCGGGAACAGTATGATCGGACGAAAGTGGAGGCCGGAATTCTGCGGGCCTGCCATAAACGTCCGGTACCTGCAAATATGATTAACCAGATGGTGGACACCGTAGAGGTGGACATTTTTAACCGGGAAGAAAAAGAAATCTCCAGTTCGGAAATCGGAGAAATTGTCATGAACAGGCTGCAGGAACTGGATCCGGTAGCTTATGTGAGATTTGCTTCCGTGTACCGGGAGTTTAAAGATGTCAATACTTTTATGGACGAGCTGAAGAAAATACTGGACAAGTAAGGTGAGATTTCAAATTGCAGAGTTCAGGAGAATGACAGAATGTTGAGAAAATTTTATCCGAATGAATATTTGGATTCCGCGTATCAGATAGAGTTTGAACGTTTATATCAGGAAGGATATCGGGGAATTATTTTTGATGTGGACAATACACTGGTACCTCATGGCGCGCCGGCAGATGAGCGGGCGAAAAAGCTGTTTGCTCAGCTGAAAAAGCTGGGCTATCAGTGCTGTCTGCTGTCTAATAATAAAGAACCCAGAGTCAAAATGTTTAATGACCAGGTACAGGTGCAGTATATTTTTAAGGCCGGAAAACCCAAAGTCTCCGGCTATGAGCGGGCCATGGAGCTGATGGGAACCCACAGGGAGAATACACTTTTTGTGGGAGATCAGATTTTTACTGATGTGTATGGGGCCAACCGGGCAGGAATCCGGACGATTCTCACCAGGCCCATTCACCCAAAAGAGGAAATCCAGATTGTACTGAAACGGTATCTGGAAAGAATTGTTCTGTTTTTTTATCAGAGAAGCCAAAAATAATAATGACTGGCAGAGCCTGCCGGCAGTATGTCAGGAACCAGGGAGGAGTAACGTGAAGATAGCGATTGGAAACGACCATGCGGCAACGGATTTAAAAAAAGAGATTGTCAGGTATGTAGAAAGTCTGGGCTATGAAGTAATTAATTTTGGGACGGACAGCAATGAGAGCTGCGATTATCCCATATATGGTGAAAGAGTAGGACGGGCAGTGGCAGAAGGAGAAGCAGACTGCGGGATTTTGATTTGCGGAACAGGAGTGGGAGTCTCCCTGGCTGCAAATAAGGTGAAGGGCATCCGCTGCGGCGTCTGCTCGGACACCACGACGGCCCGTTTGATTAAAGAACATAACAATGCCAATATTATAGCTTTTGGGGCAAGAATTGTAGGACTGGAAAAGGCGAAGGATATCGTAAAAGCCTATCTGGAAGCAGAATTTCAGGGAGGAAGACATCAGCACAGGGTAGATATGCTGGACAGAATAGAAGAAACCTGGCTTCAGAATTAAGAAAGGTGTAACAGGGCAGCTTGTCTGAACTGTTACCATTTTCCGGATGGTTCCGGAAAAAAAGGTTGAAAAATCTGCCATTATAGGATAGAATAATAACGAATACAGGGGCTGAACGGGCCCAAGTGTAGTTTAAGGAGGAAATTCGGATGATTTCAGCAGGAGATTTCAGAAATGGTATTACGATTGAATTAGATAATAACATTTACCAGATTATTGAGTTTCAGCATGTAAAACCAGGAAAAGGCGCAGCCTTTGTAAGAACGAAACTGAAGAATATTAAGAGCGGCGGAGTTGTGGAAAAGACTTTCCGTCCCACGGAAAAATGTCCCCAGGCAAGAATTGACAGAGCGGACATGCAGTATTTATATTCCGACGGGGATCTGTTCCATTTTATGGATGTGGAGACATATGAGCAGATTGCGCTGGATGCGGAAGCAATCGGCGACGCACTGAAGTTCGTGAAAGAGAATGAGATGGTGAAAATGTGTTCTCATAACGGCAGCGTATTTGCAGTAGAACCGCCTCTGTTCGTAGAGTTGAAAATTACGGAGACAGAGCCGGGCTTTAAAGGCGATACGGCGACAGGCGCAACCAAGCCGGCAGTTGTGGAAACCGGCGCGACCGTATATGTTCCTCTGTTTGTGGAACAGGAGGATGTAATTAAGATTGATACCAGAACCGGGGAATATCTGTCCAGAGTATAGTAAAACATTATAAGGATTACGCAGGGCTGTTGAAAAATAGCTGCTGTATATATGATATGGCATTCGATTACAGAATCTTTATCCGTATCATGTATATAAGCCGCATTTTGCGACAGTCTTTTTATCTTACAGGACCTTCCGCAAGCATCTGTATGGAAAGGGAATATTCTGAGGGAGTCATGCCGGTTATTTTCTTAAATTGCCGGGAAAAATAATGAATGGAGGTGTAGCCCAGAGCGTCGGCAATCTGGGTGAAATTCATGTTTTGTTCCCGAATCATTTCTTTGGCCCGTATGATTTTCATATGAGAAAAATATTCAATGATACCGCTGCCGCATTTACTGCGGAACAGCTTCTGAAGCTGGGAAGTGCCAATCAGATTATCCCGGCAGATTTCATCCAGCGTAAGGTTCTGAGAGAGACGGGCTTCCATGTAAGCATGAACGCGGCGGAACGTCTCATCGTCCTGTTTTAATTTTACAGATTTTGCAGGCTGCATGTCCGGAGCCGAGGCAATCCCTTTCCGGTAAAGGGAAATCAGAAAATGTTCCAGAGAAAGCTGTATAAGCTGTTCTGCTCCGGGGCGCTGCCTGGGATTGCAGGAAAGCTGACAGGTGTAAGGATTATTCAGAGGGGTGAGAAATGCGTCGCCGGCCTCGGAAATGACCGTTGCCAGAAGGCAGCGTTCCGGTTCTCCCAGATGGAGAATTTTGTCTTCGAAAAACTGCATGGCAGGCGAATTGCATACAAAAGAGACCACCACCAGATTGGGAGCGATGATCCCGTTGGTAGCCACGGAATGAAACTGGCCGGGTTTGTGGAAAATAATACTGCCTTTTTGCAGAATGTGAGTATTCCGGTCTGCAGTGACGGTGACCTGTCCCTTGTCCACACAGAGAAATTCCCAGAAATCATGGGATTCTCCCTCAAACATGAAATCTTTGCCATATTCAAAATAGTGGATGGTAATGATTTGAGGGATATCAAATAACCGGGACAGGGGATATCTGTAAAATTCCATAAAAATTCCTTTCCGTTAGCTGTCATACGCCTTCGGGGGCCTCTGGCTGCGGGTGAGAAGGTTATCCCCTCATGGAAGAGCAAATCATCCCATCACCGATAAACCGGAGAGGTCTGATTTGTCTCCATGGGGTTTATGAGGGAGTAGTTATTCAGAATACCGCGCCACAGCCATGCCAGCAGAGCTGTCATACGCCTTTAGGGGAGGCTCCTGGCTGCGGCTGGGAGGTATCCCCTCATGGAAGAGCAAATCATCCCATCACCGATAAACCGGAGGGGCCTGATCTGACTTTCCATGGAGTTCTGAACAGATATATTTTAACATAAAATTATGCAAAAAAGTAGAAATATTGTGCAAATACAGAAATTTTTTTTTGTATTATCATGAAAGGTATAAGAAGAACAGAAACAGTGCGGAGGCACTGGAATTTCAGGAGGACAGGAAATATGAAAAAACCAGTATTGGTCATTTTGGCAGCAGGAATGGGAAGCCGTTACGGAGGGTTAAAACAGATTGATCCGGTAGATGAGCAGGGACATATTATCATTGACTTTTCTATTTATGACGCTCTGGAGGCCGGATTTGAAAAAATCGTATTTATTATTAAGAGAGCCAATGAGGCTGCATTTAAAGAGAGCATTGGAGACCGGATTTCTGAAAAAATACAGGTGGAATATGTATATCAGGAACTGGAAAAGATTCCGGCAGGTTTTCAGGTGCCGGAAGGCAGGGTGAAACCCTTTGGCACGGGCCATGCCATTCTGTGCTGCAGAGACGTGCTGGACGGACCCTTTGCAGTGATTAATGCAGATGACTATTATGGCAAACATGCCTATCAGGCAATCTATGATTATCTGACCAGTCATCAGGATGACGAGACATATCGCTATGCCATGGTGGGATATGAGCTGAAAAATACCCTGACGGAGAACGGACATGTGGCCAGAGGGGTCTGCGAGGCGGACAAAGAAGGATTTCTGACGGAAATCTGTGAGCGCACCCATATTGAGAAACAGGGAGATAAAGCTGTTTATACGGAGGATGACGGAGCCACCTGGACAGAACTTCCCATGGACAGTATTGTTTCCATGAATATCTGGGGCTTTTCCGAGAGCATTTTAAAGGAACTGGAAACAGGATTTGTGAAATTCCTGAAAGAGGAACTGCCGGACAATCCCATGAAGGCCGAGTATTACCTTCCCATGGCAGTAGGAGATTTACTGCAGGAAGGCAAAGCCAGCGTACAGGTATTAAATTCCCGTGACAAATGGTTCGGCGTTACTTATAAAGAAGACAAAGAACAGGTGGTAAAGGCTATTGCAGAACTGAAGCAGCAGGGGCAGTATCCGGAAGAATTTTAGAGTCGGAAGGGAAGCACAGAGAGGAAGAAACCTATGGAAGAAAAAGAAATACTGAAATGGGCAAAAGAAGTGGCACAGCAGTTTGCGCTGGCAGGAAAGGTGAAACATATCCGCCCCTATGGCAGCGGACATATCAATGATACTTTCCTTGTGGAAGGAGAGAAGAACTGTATTCTGCAGCGAATGAATCGGAGTATTTTTACAAAACCGGAGGAAGTAATGGAAAATATTCTGGGTGTTACCACATTTCTGAAAAAGAAGATTGCAGAAGCGGGGGGCGATGAGCTGAGGGAAACTCTGACGGTGCTTCCTGCCGGAGACGGAAAACCTTTTTACCTAGACAGTCGGGGAGAATACTGGCGCATGTATTATCTGATTGAAGATGCGGTAAGCTATGACAGAGTGGAACGGGATGAGGATTTCTATGAGAGCGCTCTGGCTTTCGGAAATTTCCAGCAGCTGCTGGCAGATTATCCGGCGGAAACCCTTCATGAGACCATTCCGGGATTTCACGATACGAAAGCCAGATATCAGGTGTTCCTTGAGGCAGTGGAAGCAGATGTGTGCGGCAGAGCCAAAAATGCGGCAGAAGAGATTGAATTTTTCAAATCCCGGAAGGAAACTGCCTGTGTGCTGGGAGATTTGCTGGCACAGGGAAAAATGCCCCTGCGGGTAACCCATAACGATACAAAACTGAATAATATTATGATGGACAATGAGACGAGGAAAGGAATCTGCGTTATAGATCTGGATACGGTTATGCCGGGACTGGCAGTCAATGATTTTGGAGACGCCATCCGGTTTGGAGCCAGCACCGGAGATGAGGACGAAAAGGATTTGTCAAAAGTGAGCTGCGATTTGAGACTGTTCCGCATTTATACAGAGGGATTTTTAAAAGGCTGTAAGGGAAATCTGACAGATATGGAAGTTGCCATGCTTCCCATGGGTGCAAAAGTGATGACTTATGAAAACGGCATACGTTTCCTGACCGATTATCTGCAGGGAGATACGTATTTTAAAATCCACCGGGAAGGCCACAATCTGGACCGGTGCCGTACCCAGATGAAGCTGGTGGCAGATATGGAAAAGAAGTGGAAGGAACTGGAGGAAATTGTCAGGGAGTGCCAGGGTGCATAAGCGGTAAAAAAGCAGACTGACAGGTAACTTCTATGGGAAATCCTGCGTCACGCTAATATATTGTTTGTGCTTAAACGCAAAGAAAGCAGGCTGATGGGGAACTCCGGACTAAATATTTACTAAAAATATAGTAAAATAAAAATAGTATTTACTAAATGAACCGAGTGTGGTATACTGAGTCCTGAGAGAACCGGACAGCAGGTCAGAATATGTTGGTTTTCCCGGACAGGTAATAAGAAATGCGTAACGCGCGCAGATTGCGGACAGGAGGTAAAAATTATGGCAATTTTGGTAACGGGCGGAGCTGGGTATATCGGAAGCCATACCTGTATTGAGCTGATTCATGCAGGATATGAAGTGGTTGTGGTGGATAATCTGGTAAATTCCAGTGAAGAAGCAGTAAAAAGAGTGGAAAAAATTACCGGAGCAAAGGTACCTTTTTATCAGGTGGATATTCTGGACGCTCAGGGCCTTGGAGAAGTATTTGAGAAAGAAAAGATTGACAGTGTCATTCATTTTGCAGGTTTGAAAGCAGTGGGAGAGTCTGTGCAGAAACCGCTGGAATATTATCATAACAATATTACCGGAACATTGATTTTGTGCGACGTTATGCGCAAGCATGGAGTGAAGAATATTATTTTCTCATCTTCCGCAACGGTGTACGGAGATCCCGCCATTATTCCGATTACAGAGGAGTGCCCCAAAGGCCAGATTACCAATCCATATGGTCAGACCAAGGGAATGCTGGAACAGATTCTGACAGATTTCCATGTGGCAGATCCGGAATGGAATGTGGTGCTGCTTCGCTACTTTAACCCCATCGGCGCCCACGAAAGCGGAATCATCGGAGAGGACCCCAAGGGAATTCCCAACAATCTGGTACCCTACATTGCCCAGGTTGCTGTGGGCAAATTAAAATGCCTTGGCGTATTCGGGGATGATTACGATACACCGGACGGAACCGGCGTGCGGGATTACATTCATGTAGTAGATCTGGCAAAAGGCCATGTGAAAGCATTAAAGAAAATTGAAGATAAATCCGGCGTCAGCATATATAATCTGGGAACCGGTAACGGTTACAGTGTGCTGGATGTGGTAAAGGCTTATGAAAAGGCCTGCGGTAAACCAATCCCTTACGAAATCAAACCCAGAAGAGCCGGAGATATCGCCACCTGTTATGCAGATGCTTCCAAAGCAAAAGCGGAACTGGGCTGGGAGGCAGAGTTTGGCATCGACAGAATGTGCGAGGATTCCTGGAGATGGCAGAGTACCAATCCGGATGGATACCGCAGTTAATTTATGGAAGGTAACACAGAGATTATAACCATTGTGCCATACCGGAAGATTGTTTTTATGAACTGGTGGAAGAACAGTACATCCAAAAAGATACCGGGCGGCACGCAGAGTAATGATAAATACCGCCGGTGCAGAATGGCCTGCACCGGCGGTATTCATTTTAAAGTCAGGGATTTTATTCCTTTCTGCTCATAAGAAAAGATTCCAGACAGGTGTTGTGATGGTACTTTACAGCAGCTTTTTTATCCTTATCAATAATAGTACCGCTTAAATCAATATCATTGATTGCAGCAATTCCCACAACATAATGAATGACGTCAGCCAGTTCGTTTGCCAGCTGTGTCTGCATATCTTCTCCATTGACCTTTTTTCTTCCTGCACGCATATTGAGGACTTCGGCAACTTCCCCGATTTCTTCCACCAGTTTCATAAACAGGCCCTGTTCCGTTACGGAATTGCCATAAGTACAGAGCAGATATGCCTCGTAATCTTCAAAAGAAACGTTCATTGTGTGCCTCCGCAAATTACAGCGACCTTCCCGCAGCAAGTATCTGATTCCGTTTATCCGAATACCGTCTGGCTGTTTCCAGTGTGTGAGGGTCGCTGGCATATTTCTTTAAAGTTTCATGGTCTACCTTCAGGCGCAAATCCATGGTTTTCATCACATCTGCAATATGCATGGTTTTCTGGAATCTGGAATCGGTAAAGTCAACCCGCTGGTTGTCAGAAAACAGGATAACCACAGGCTGGGCGTAATTTTTCTGATTTTCCTCCACCACAATGCCCTTCTGGCCATTGGAAAAGTCCACGCAGCATCCCTTTGGAAGAATGTGAATACACTGGGTCAGGGCGGTGACGAACTGGGCGGGATAATAGTCCGGATAATCCCGCAGAAAACGCACGGCCCGGATTTCAGATACCGGGTCCCGGTCCAGATGCATGGAAGTCATTTCGTCAAACATGCTGGCCACATGAAGCACATGGGTGCCGTTTTTCCAGCGGATGTTTTTCTGAAGAGGTACTTTGACGTTGTGCTCCAGGCGGGCCATCTGCCCTACAATCTGAAGGGTAAGTTCCGGCAGCTTATAATCGTTGTAA